>NZ_AKIY01000028.1 GCF_000282615.1 Bradyrhizobium sp. YR681
GGAGCCGATGTGGCTGCCGTTCGATCATCCACTCTGGATCGTCTATTCCAGCGGCACCACCGGCCTGCCGAAGCCGATCGTGCACGGCCATGGCGGCATCGTCATCGTGGTGCTGGCGCTGCTCGGCCTGCACAACGACATCGGCTGCTCCTACCACGAGAACTCGTTCGGCGAGCGCTATCACTGGTACTCGTCGACCGGCTGGATCATGTGGAATAGCCAGGTCGGCGGCCTGCTCAGCGGCACCACCTGCTGCATCTTCGACGGCAGCCCGGGCGGGGCCAAGGACAAGCCGGACTGGACCACGCTGTGGCGCTTCGTGGCGCAATCGAAAGCCACCTTCTTCGGTGCGGGCGCAGCGTTCTTCGCCAACTGCGCCAAGGCCGAAATCGATCTCACTGCGGCCGGCGATCTGTCGCGCCTGCGTTGCCTCGGCTCGACCGGCTCGCCGCTCAGCGCCGACACGCAAGCCTGGTTCAACGATCGTTTCGCCGCCCTGTCGAAGACCAACGGCAGCAAGGCGCAGGCCGACATCTGGTGGGCCAACATCTCCGGCGGCACCGATTTCGCCGGCGCCTTCATCGGGGGCAATCGAGAACTGCCGCAGACGCCGGGCGCGATGCAGTGCCGCCTGCTCGGTGCTGCCGTCGAAGCCTTCAGCGAACAGGGCCGCGCCGTCACGGGCGAGGTCGGCGAGCTCGTCTGCACCGAGCCGATGCCGTCGATGCCGCTGTATTTCTGGAACGACAAGGACGGCGCGCGCTATCGCGCGAGCTATTTCGAGACCTATCCGGACAATTTCGACGGCAGCGGCCGTGGGCCGGTGTGGCGGCACGGCGACTGGCTCAAGGTCGACCTTGATGGATCCTGCATCATCTATGGCCGCAGCGATGCCACCATCAACCGGCACGGCCTGCGCATGGGCACGAGCGAGCTCTATTCCGCGATCGAGGCGTTGCCGGAGGTACTCGACAGTCTCGTCGTCGACCTCGAATATCTCGGCCGCGACAGCTACATGCCGCTGTTCGTGGTGCTGCGCGAGGGCACGGTCCTCGACGAGGCAATGCGCGCGAAGATCAACAAGGCGATCGAGGCCAGCCTGTCGCGCCGCTTCCTGCCGAACGAGATTTTTGCCGTCGCCGAGGTCCCGCGCACCCTGTCCGGCAAGAAGCAGGAGCTGCCGATCAAGAAGCTGCTGCTCGGCCAGGCGGTGGAGAAAGTCATCAACAAGGAGGCGATGGCCAACCCCGCCTGCCTCGACTGGTATCTCGCCTTCGCGCGCGACTATCTCGCGCGCACCGCGTGATCGGCCTTCAACCTCCGCCGAAATTGGAGGGGTCCAGATTCCTGTTCTCCGATGGCGGGATCGGCGGCCAGCCGGGAAATTTGTACCAGCCGGGCGGCACGGGTGCGTCCTCGGGCAGATGGACGACGACACGGTGATGTGGACGGACATGATGGCCCGGCGCAGCCGCGACCGGTGCGCTCGCTGAAATCAAGAGAACCAGGGTCAGGACAAACCGCATTGAACGAGCTCCAGACGTCCACCCGTCTGTCGATGTGGGGCGGGAACCAGCGAAGCTCACCGGGCTGCGGGATCACGACCGGTCACTTCGGCGGCATTGCACATACCGACGGTCCGGCCGATCGGCCCAATTGCACCGATGCCGTTTGGAGTCCGTTCACCGATCGCCGCTAGATCAGGACAGATCTTCCGCAACGAACGCGCGCCATGGCCGACCTCAACGCCGTCCTCACCCGACTCAACGACCGCCTGCTCCGTCTCGAGGGCGAGCTGTTCGTGCTGCGCTCGCTGGCACGCGCGACGTTGACCGCGGGCGACGACCATGCGGCACGGATGCGCAAGCTGGTCGAGGCCGCAAGGGTGGCGCTCGACGACGAAGCGAGACGCGAGCTCGACAAGCCGACGCGCAAATATGTCGACGCGGCGACAGCGCTGGTGGATGAACTGCTGGTGGAGCCGACCCCGGCGCGGCCGCTGTTCACCGTCATCGACGGCGGCCGGCGCGACTGAGCGCGTCAGACCGGACGATTTGTCGGGCCGGTATCTGCGGAGCCGGCCTTGAGACGGCTGAGACCATCCTCGATGATCGCGATCTCCTCGTCGATCTTGCCGATCGGCAGGCTGAAATCGTAACCAGACCTGCTCTTCAGATCGACCGCGAGCCGCTGCCTGTGCATCATCAGCTCGTCGAGCCCACGACGGTTCTTCAGACGCACATAAGCGTCCACGATCTGCTCAATCGCGCTCGGCATGAAATCGGTCCCGGCGAAAAGACCCGCGCGGCGCACCCACGCCGGCGGATCATTTTCGGTGTCGCGGTACGCAATACAAATCCGCGACGGATTCGTCGATACGGCAAGCTGGTTGAGAACATATTACCGCCGGATGATTTCGTGATTGCCGGGCATGAAAAAGCCGCTGGCGATCATGCCAGCGGCTCAAGCCGGGTTCGAAAACGGATCCGGAATGAAATTTGGCCAGCCCCGGTTGGGACGGTCTAACCGCCCACAACAGATTGCTCTGTTAAAAATGAAACAGAGGAACCGGTGCATCCATCATTTGCCGCTGACCGTGGCCGCACGGCAACGCTAATCCGTGACGCAAAAATACCTGCGCGGCAGCCTGCGGTAGGCGCTGTAGCGATAGTACGGCCGGTAGGCGTAGCCGCGATGGATCGCCGGCGGCTCCTCGCCGTAATAGGCCCCGTGGTAGAAATTGTGAGGCACCCCTTCGGCACAGCGATAGGCATCCCAGGTCGGGCCGACGAAGGGCGCGACGCCGATCTCGGGCGGCACGGCGGGGTACGGCCCGCCGGCGTGGGCCGGAGTGGCCACCATCAATATCGCGAGAAGGAAAAGCCACGCGCTGCGCATGCGTTCGCTCCCGATATGCTGCAATATGCGCATGGAAGCACCTGGACGGTGGCCTGCGCAATCACCGAGTTCAGCGCGTCCCGCGTCCCGCGCATTGTTGATAACCGGCGCAAACGGGCCGCGGGTGGTGACACGGCGCCCGGACGTGTTATCGGGGGATGACGCAGTTGCGAGACGGATCGGACCCCCATGCGCATTACCCTCGTCGGCTCCCGCCATTTCGGTGTGACCACCCTGAACATGCTCCGGGAGCACGGCGTCTCCATCGTGCGGGTGGTCGTGGCCGACGCCGAGGATCGCCTCGCCGCGACCGCCAAGGCGGCCGGCATCGAGGTGGTGGTCCAGGCCAATCCAAAACTGGTGGTCGCCTCCGAGATCGCCCCCGACACCGATCTGATCATCACCGCACACAGCCACGCCCGGATCGGCAAGGATGCGCTGGCCGCCGCCAGGCTCGGCGGGATCGGCTATCATCCCTCGCTGCTGCCGCGTCACCGCGGCAAGGCTGCTGTGGAATGGACCATCAAGGAAGGCGATCCGATCGCCGGCGGCACGATCTACCACCTCGCCGACCGCATGGACGCCGGCGCCATCGCCGCCCAGGAGTGGTGCTTTGTGAAGAAGGGCGAGACGGCGCGGGAACTCTGGGAGCGTGCCCTCGCCCCGCTCGGGCTCAAATTGCTGGCCGACGTGATCGACTTTGCCAAGGTCCACAAGGCCCTGCCCTCCAAGACTCAGGACGAGCAGTTCGCGACCTCCGCGCCGAGTCTCTCCTGACGTTAACGATTAACGTCAAGCTGCATTGATTCTCCTTCGAAAATTGGAGTCAGGAACCCGAATAAACCATTGTTCCAACAGGAACAATTTTCAATTTGGCATTGCAACAAATTTCCGTCACATTCCGTCCCAATAAGCGTCAGCATTTCAGACAGATTCAAGGACGGAATTCATGCGTTTTGCTCGCATTGCGGCGTTCTGTGCCGTTTCAGTTTTCGCCGGCACCCTCGCCGCTCCCGCCGTCGCCCAAACCCCCTATGACGGCAACTGGCAGGTCACCATCGTTACCAAGAGCGGCACCTGCGAGCCGACCGCGAGCTCCATGCTGACGGTGGCCGACGGCAAGATCACCGCCCCCGGCGCTAACGTTTCCGGCACCATCGGCAGTGGGGGACTTGTGAAAGTTTCGATCAATGGTGCATATGCCAACGGTCAACTCAGCGGCAACGCCGGATCGGGGAAGTGGAATGGAGCATCTGCAGGCATACCGTGCAGCGGGCGGTGGGAAGCATCGCGCCAATAAGCAATTCGAGACCAGTGTCATGAGCCGGCGGCTGCTGATCGCGACCGCCGTTTTGTTTGCGGCATCGGTCGCGAATACCGAGAGCAAGGCCCAGTCCGGCCCGTTTGCCCCGCTCGCGGGCAGCTGGAGCGGCTCCGGCACCGTGACGCTGGATGACGGCTCGACCGAGCGGATCCGCTGCCGGGCCAAATACGCCCCGATCGGACCGACCATGGAGATGTCGCTGACCTGTGCCAGCGACGCCTACAAGTTCAACCTCGGCGCCAACGTCAAGGCCGAGGGCAGCGCCATCACCGGCAGCTGGTCCGAGGCCAGCCGCAACATCTCGGGCTCGCTCCAGGGCCGCGGCGGCGGCGGAAACTACGAGCTGGTCGCCTCCACCGCCGGCTTCAACGCCAACATCGCGCTGAAGACGAGTGGCAACAAGCAGAACGTCACGATGCGCGCGGACAGCCAGTTCCGCGGCGCCAACATCTCGCTGTCGAAGTAAGACGACGGCACGGTGACACGACAAAGGCCCCGGCGATCCCGCCGGGGCTTTTTCATGCGCCCGGAACGAACGCGGTGACTTCGATCTCGACCTTGGCGCGCTCGTCCACGAGACCGCCGATATAGAGCAGCGTCGAAGGCGGGAAATTGCGTCCGAGCGTCTCCTTCCAGGCCGCACCGATGCCGGCACCGGCGGCCTCATATTCGCTGCGGCTGGTCAGGTACCAGGTGAGACGGACGATGTGCTCGGGGCCTGCGCCGGCCTCGCCCAGAAGCTTGATGATTCGCTTCAGCGCTGTGGCGACCTGCGCCGCCATGTCGGGCGCGTAATTGCCGGTCTCGTCACCCCCGGTCTGCCCGGCCAACACGACCCACCGGCCCGGCCCCTCGACCGCGACGCCATGTGAAAAGCCGCGTGGCTTGTTCCATTCGGCCGGCTGCAAGATTTGCATGAGCGTCACTCCCGATTTTCTCGTTGTTCGATGATGCCTTAGCACGCCGCCCCGCATCGCTGCATCCGCAGTTTTGGCCGTTGCAAACCGCCGTGATGTCGCCGATACCGGCGATCCCTTCGGATTTCGCCCCAGCATCCCGCTCCCATGACCACGACACCGTCCAAGACGATGGCCGCACTGTGGATGACCGGATGGCTGTCACTGACACTGGTGATGGCTGTCGCGGGACGCGAGGCCGTGCGCGAGATGAACGTCTTCCAGGTGATGGAAGTGCGCTCGCTGCTCGGCCTCTGCATGCTCTACCCGATGATCCGCCGCGCCGGCGGCTTCGGGACGCTCAGGACGACCCGCCTGCCTCAGCACATCGTGCGCAATCTGATCCATTACGTCTCGCAGCTCGGCTGGTTCTTTGCGCTGACGCTGATTCCGATCGGCCAGGTGGTTGCGATCGAGTTCACCATGCCGATCTGGACCGCGATCCTCGCCGCCAGCTTCCTGTCCGAGCGCATGACATCGTGGAAGATCGCAGCCATCGTGCTCGGCCTCGTCGGCGTGATCGTCATCGTGCGGCCCGCGACCGGCGAGATCAATCAGGGCCAGTTGATCGCGCTCGGCGCTGCCGTCGGTTTCGGCGTGTCCATGGCGCTGGTCAAATCGCTGACCCGGACCGAGAGTGCGCTGGCGGTCCTGTTCTGGATGCTGGTGGTGCAGTCGGTCGCAGGCTTCCTGCCGACGCTCTATGTCTGGGCCTGGCCGCCCGCCCATGTCTGGGGCTGGGTCATGGTGATCTCGGTCTGCGGCACGTTCGCGCATTATTGCCTCGCCAGTGCGATGCGCTACGCGGACGCGACCGTGGTGGTTCCCATGGACTTCCTGCGGGTTCCGCTCACCGCGACGGTCGGCTGGCTGCTGTATTCAGAGCGGCTCGACGCCTGGACCGTGGTCGGTGCGGCACTGATCCTGTTCGGCAACCTGCTGAATCTGAAACCCGCACCGCCGGTTCCCGCCCGCGCGCAGTGAACCCGCACGCGGCCTCGCGCGACAAACAAAGTGGTCGAGCGTGATTTGGATCACGTTGGAGGGGCATTCCATCGTGCACATTCGGCCTCGGAGGAATGGGTTGGGCGAACTGTCGTTTCGCTGGCGCGAAACCGGGCGTGTCGTGTAAGTTCGTTGCCAATTTGTTGCTGCCTGCAATTCGATTCTGGGGATTTCAGATGCGCTATCTCACCCTCATCGCTTCGCTGATGTGCATGGCATTGTCGGTCAGTGCCGCGAAGGCCGACCGCCGCGTCGCCTTTGTCGTCGGCAATGGTACCTACAAGAACGTCGCGCAATTGCCGAACCCGCCGATCGACGCCAAGGCGATGGCGGCGACGCTGCGCAATGTCGGCTTCGAGGTGATCGAAGGATCAAACCTCTCGCGCGACCAGATGACCGAGAAGCTGCTCGACTTCGGCCGCAAGGCGCAGGGCTCCGACGTCGCCGTGTTCTATTATGCCGGCCACGGCATCGCTGTCGGCGGCAGCAACTATCTCCTGCCCGTCGACGCCGACATCAAGTCGGAGATGGACGTCAAGCTCGGCGCTGCCATCAACATCGACCTGACGCTCGAGCAGACCATGGGCGACGCCAAGGTCAAGCTCGTGTTCCTCGATGCCTGCCGCGACAATCCGTTTGCCGCCAAGATCAAGTCGAACTCGGCAACCCGCAGCGTCAACGTGCAGAGCGGCCTCGCCGAGATGAAGTCCGGCGAAGGCACGCTGATTGCGTTCGCCACCGGCCCGGGCCAAACCGCACTCGACGGCCAGGAAGGCAACAACAGCCCGTTCACCCGCGCGCTGATCGACAACATCACCAAGCCCGGCGTCGAGATCCAGCAGGCGATGACCTCGGTGCGCGCCCAGGTCAATGAAGAGACGCACAAGGGCCAGCTTCCCTGGGGTCACACCAACCTGATCGGCGCGGTTTACCTCAACCAGGCACCGACGACGCAAATCGCCAATGCGGCGCCGACCGCCTCCGGCGTCGTTCCGGCAGCGAGCAGCAGCAATGACGGTGTCGAGCTCGAATACTGGCGCTCCGTGAAGGAATCCAACAAGCCGGAAGAGCTGAACGCCTACCTCTCGGCCTATCCGAACGGCCAGTTCAAGGCGCTGGCGCTGGCGCGGCTCGCCGCGATCAAGAGCGGTCCGTCGACCACGACCCGCAATCTGAACGCAGGCGTCGATCCCGCGACCTTCACCGATGATGCGAGCCAGCTCACCGAGGACCAGATCGGCCTCGACAAGGGCCAGCGCCGCGACGTGCAGCGCCGCCTGACCGGCCTCGGATTCGACACCAAGGTGACGGGCGCGTTCAACGACGAGACGCGCACCGTGCTGAAGCGCTGGCAGGCCGCCCGCGGTTATCCCTCGACCGGCTACCTCAACAAGCTCCAGCACAAGGCCCTGATCTCCGAGATCGTGGCGGCAGCGCCGGCCACCGCGAGCGACGACAGCCCGAAGCCGGCCCGGCGTGCTCCGGCCCAGGCCCAGAGCGCACCGGCCCAGCATCGCGGCGGCGGCGGCGATGCCGGCGCAGCCTTCGTCGGCGGTGTCGTCGGCGGCATGATGGGCGGCATGTTCCGCCGCTGAGGCGAGATCGCGATCTCACGACAAAAAGCCGGGCTCGCGCCGGGCTTTTTCGTTGCTAGTAATCCTGGGTGAACCAGGGCACGAGCGTCCGGATGCGCGGCATCGCCTGCGTCGTAATGCTCGTTCGCGCCATCTCGGCGATACGCGGCGCCAGTGACGAGAGATCTCCACGGCGCGTGACCAGAAGCAGTTCGCGAAAGAATCCCGGGCCCGGCAAAGGCAGAGCGCTGACTTGGGCCGCGTGAGCGAGCCCCTGCAACAGGCACAGCGGCGTGGTGATCGCCACGCCCATGCCGGTGGCGACCATGGCGACCAGACTGTCCGAGGTGTCGAACTCGAAGGCCCGTGGCGGGCGAAGGCCCAGGCGGCTCAGATGACGCTCGACCTGCGCACCGGCATGGGAACGTTCGCTGTGCCGGACCAGACGATGTCGGACGAGGATCTCGCGCAGATCAAGCTCGGCGAATTCGGCTTCCAGTCCGCGCGGCACCACGAGCAAATACGGCTCGCGATAGAACGGAAAGCGCTCGACATCATAGAGGTCGTCCATGGCATCGCACGTGATCGCGGCATCGATCATGCGGCGAACCAGGGCTTCCGCATGAGAATGAGCAAGGCCCGACCACGTCGACAGGCTGAGCGCGATCGAGCCAGTCATGAGCTCCTTGACCAGATGCGCGCCGACCGTGCCCGCGTAGGAATCGACGAGGCCGAGCCTGAGATCGACACGCTCGGACTGTTCGGCCGCAGCCCGAAGCGTGCCGAGAAGCAGGTCGAAGTCGCGATTCAGATCGAGCACGCGATCCGCGAGGATGCGCCCCGCCCGGGTCGGCGAAAGTGGCCGACGGCTCCGGTCGAAGAAGGTAACGCCAACCACGGCTTCGGCGCGCCGGACCGCTTGCGACACGGCCGATTGCGTCATCCCGAATTGGCGGGATGCCTCCAGCATGCTGCCGGAATCCGCGACGGCAGCGACAATCTGGAGGCTTCGCAGATCTGGAATGGGCAGAGGCATCTTCATGACTTAAGCAAAAGTCATATGGAGATGCAAATTCTCTTCATTCCCGGTTTATCCTTGTGGGGGAGCCGCACTTGAAAGCAGACTTCGGGCTGTCCCAACAATTGAGCAGTCCCGATCTATGAGCGAGAAAGCGGATATTCTGGTCATCGGCCTCGGTGCGATGGGCAGCGCGGCCCTCTATCAACTGGCCAGGCGCGGCGTAAAGGCGGTCGGCCTTGATCGCTTCGCCCCGCCCCACACGATGGGGTCCAGCCACGGCGAAACCCGTATCACCCGGCAGGCGGTCGGCGAAGGCCGCGACTACGTCCCCCTGGTGCTGGACAGCCACCGGATCTGGCGTGAGCTCGAAGCCGAGACGTCGGCCGAGCTGCTGAATCCATGCGGCCTCGTCGTCATGGCGCCCGGTGTTGGCGAGACCTCGCATCACGGCAAGCCGGATTTCGTCGCACGCTCGATCGGAGCCGCGCGTGACTTCGGCGTCGCCCATGAGGTGATCGACGGACGAGAAGTGGCTCATCGCTTCCCGCAATTCGTCAATCTCGAGGGCAACGAGAAGGCCTATTACGAGCCCGGCGGCGGATACGTTTTTCCGGAGCGCTGCATCACCGCGCAATTGACGCGCGCGGAGCAATTGGGAGCTGCGATCCGCACGAGGGTCGAGGTTTTCTCGATCGTGCAGAGAGGCTCCGCCGTTCGGGTGGAAACGTCCTCAGGCACATTCGAGGCGGACCAGGTGGTGGTGTCGGCCGGCGGCTGGAATGCTCAGCTGCTCGGCGCGCCGTTTGACCGCCTGCTCACGGTGAAGCGGCAGGTGCTGCATTGGTACGAGCTCGACGACACCAGCGCGTATCGCGCCAACGCCCCCGTGTTCATCTGGATGCATGGCGCGACGGACGTCGATTACCTCTACGGCTTTCCGCCCCTGCCGGGCGACCGCCGCCTCAAGGTCGCGACCGAGCAATACGAGACCAGCACGACGGCCGATACCATCAACCGCACCGTCGATCCGGCGGAGTCGGACAAGATGTACCGGGAGCACGTCAAGGGGCGGCTCGCAGGCGCCACGCCGCGCGTCGCGGAGGCTGCCGCCTGCATCTACACGGTGACGCCCGATCGGGGCTTCATCATCGACCGGCATCCCGACCAGGACAGAGTCTTTGTCGTCTCGGCGTGCTCCGGTCACGGCTTCAAGCACTCAGCCGGCATCGGCAACGTCGTCGCCGAGATCATGACTGATGGTCGAAGCTCGATCGACCTTGCGCCATTCTCGGTGTCCCGCTTCTCGTGACGTTCGGCAGGAGCCTACTTCCCCGCCGCCTTGCGCAGGGCCTCGTTGATGCGGTCCTGCCAGCCGGGGCCGCCCTCCTGGAAGAACTCCAGCACGTCCTGGTCGATCCGCAAGCTGACCTGCTCCTTGATCCCCGGCGCCACGTTCTGCTTGGGCGGCGCAACGGCGACCTTCGCGGTCACCTTCTTGAATGCCGCCTCGGCCTCCGACCGCGCATCGCCAAGCGTGCGCGGCCGCCTCGGTTGATCCGCCATGTGCTAGATTCCCTCAAACAGAGCCGTCGAAAGATACCGCTCGGAGAAGGACGGCACTATAGCCAGAATGGTTTTTCCCGCAGCTTCCGGCCGCTTGCCGATCTGGAGGGCGGCTGCGATCGCGGCGCCCGAGGAGATGCCGCCGGGAATGCCCTCATGCCGCGCCAGCGCGCGCGAGGTCTCGATTGCCGTGGTCGAGTTGATCTTCACGATCTCGTCGATCACCGAGCGGTCGAGGATGTCAGGCACGAACCCGGCGCCGATGCCCTGGATCTTGTGCGGCGTATGCTGGCCGCCTGACAGCACCGGGCTCTCCTCCGGCTCGACCGCGACCACACGCAGCGAGGGCTTGCGCGGCTTGAGCACCTGGCCGACCCCGGTGATCGTGCCGCCGGTGCCGACGCCGGCGACGAAGACATCGATATTGCCGCCGGTGTCGTTCCAGATCTCCTCGGCGGTGGTGCGGCGATGCACCTCGGGATTGGCGAGGTTCTTGAACTGCTGCGGCATCACCGCGTTCGGCGTCGTCTTCACCAGCTCCTCGGCGGCGGCGATCGCGCCCTTCATGCCCTGCGCGGCCGGCGTCAGCACCAGCTCGGCGCCCAGGAAGGCCAGCATCTTGCGCCGCTCGATCGACATCGATTCCGGCATCACCAGCTTGAGGCGGTAGCCGCGTGAGGCTGCGACGAAAGCGAGCGCGATGCCGGTATTGCCGGAGGTCGGCTCGATCAGCACGGTATCGGGCTTGACGATGCCGGCCTTCTCCATGGCGATGATCATGGCCGCGCCGATGCGGTCCTTCACGCTCGCGGCCGGATTGAAATATTCAAGTTTTGCCAAAATCGTCGCGTTCACGCCGTTCATGCCAGGCAACCGCTGCAGCCGCACGATCGGCGTGTCGCCAAAAGCCTCGACGATCGAAGAGTAGATCCGGCCGCGGCCGGGTTGGTGCGCTGCACCCGTTTTGGACGATGCGTCCATGATGAACTCCCTGTGGCGACGATTTGCGCTTCTGCCGCAGCGCTTCCTGCACGTTACGGACAGCTTGCGGCGACACGACAATGCGGCACATGTTAAGTACGCTGCATCGCAAAATCGCGTGAGCTTCAATTAGCAGAAAACCAACGCATTTGTGTTGCGACCTCGTCAACTGATTCTGCTTATGTTAGACTTAGGTCTCGAAGCAGGGAGGTCACCACGATGTCAGCTGTTGCTGAAGTGTTGTCGACCGTAGCGCCAAGGCGTGATCCGCGTTGCAGCGAGTTGCCCACCTGTCCCGTATGCGCCGACTCCATGGTCGCCGCAGAAGCTTCCGCCTATGTCTCGGACCACGTGATCAGCTATCTCTGGACCTGCGACACGTGCGGCTATGGCTTCGTGACCAAGCACGCCGTCAAGCAGCGGATCGTCTGCAACTGACGCCCGTCACGCCTCAGCGCGGGGCGATGTCGCCCCTCGCCCAGTTCTCGCGCGTACGCTGATAGAACTCCTCGAACGTTCCGTGTGCGATCGCGTCCCTGATGCCCTGCATCAGGACCTGGTAGTAGGCGATATTGATCTCGGACAGCAGCATCGCCCCCAACGTCTCGCCGGCCTTGACGAGATGGTGCAGATAGGCGCGCGCGTAGTTGCGCGTCGACGGCCACGAGCTTTCCTCGTCCAGCGGACGCGGATCGTCGGCGTGGCGCGCGTTGCGCAGATTGACCTGACCGAAGCGGGTGAAGGCGACGCCGTGGCGGCCATTGCGGGTCGGCATCACGCAATCGAACATGTCGATGCCGCGCTTCACCGCTTCGAGGATGTCGTCGGGCGTGCCGACGCCCATCAAATAGCGCGGCCGCTCCATCGGCAGCATCGGCGCGGTCTCGTCGATCATCGCCAGCATCACCGCCTGGGGCTCGCCGACGGCAAGGCCGCCGATCGCGTAGCCGTGGAAGCCAATCTCGACGAGGCCCTGTGCGCTGGCGTGACGAAGCTGCGGGATGTCGCCGCCCTGCACGATGCCGAACAGCATGTAGCCGTCGGGCGCGCTCTCGAAGGCGCGTTTGCTGCGTTCGGCCCAGCGCAGCGACAGCCGCATCGCGCGGTCGATGTCGTCGCGCTCGGCCGGCAGCCGCACGCATTCGTCCATCTGCATGGCGATGTCGGAGCCGAGGAAGCGCTGCACCTCGATCGAGCGCTCCGGCGACAGCTCGACCTTGGCGCCGTCGATATGCGAGCGGAAGGTGACTGCGTGCTCGGTGACCTTGCGCAGATCGGCCAGCGACATCACCTGGAAGCCGCCGGAATCCGTCAGCATCGGCCCGTTCCAGCCGGTGAAGCGCTGCAAGCCGCCGAGTGCCGCGATCCGCTCGGCGCCGGGGCGCAGCATCAAATGATAGGTGTTGCCGAGCACGATGTCGGCCCCGGCATCGCGCACCTCGCGCCAGTGCATGCCCTTCATGGCGCCAGCGGTCCCGACCGGCATGAAGGCCGGCGTGCGCACGGCCCCATGCGGCGTGGTCAGGCGGCCGGCTCGCGCGGCGCCGTCGGTGGCGAGCAGTTCGAAATGATTGGGAAGATTCATGCGGTGCTTATTGCGTGTCGGGCGGGGCCGATCAACCCGTTCGGGCCTCACGATGCGTCAGACTGGGACACATTTGACGGGGGATCGATGCCCACCGCGACTTGCCAAATAAAACGATACAGTGTAGTTTTACCGTGGGGTCTGGACGAAATGCCGTTGGCGAATTTGCCGGCGGCGGTAGATGCGTGATCGCCAGCCACCGACGATGCCCCCCACTTCATGTTCGACCGACATGTCCGGCCATTTGCGTGGCCGGATCAGGCAGATGACCGCCCGCCTGATCGGGTCTCTGGTCCTGGCCTGCACCCTGGTGCTCGGTGCCTGCACCTCCCTGCCCCGGACGCCCTACACGGCGGCCGAGGCGAGTACATCGCGCGTGCTCGATATCGATGGCCTCAGGCGCTACGCCGACGACCCGGTCACGAAATTCAGCTTCGAGAAAGACACCAGCACCACGAAGAAGTCCTACCTCGCGCTGTCCGGCGGCGGCGCCGATGGCGCCTATGGCGTCGGCGTGCTCAATGGCTGGAGTGCCGCCGGCACCCGCCCGACCTTCTCGGTGGTCTCCGGCGTCAGCACCGGCGGCCTGATCGCGCCGTTTGCGTTCCTCGGACGGCAATATGACGACACGCTGAAGGAGGTCTACACCAGCGGCATCGCCGAGAGCCTGCTGAACGATCCCAGCATCATGCGCGTGCTGTTCGGCTCCGGCCTGTTCGGCAATACGCGGCTGCGCGAGCTGGTCGCCCGCTATGTCGGGCCGGAGATCATGGCGCAGGTCGCCCGTGAAAATGCCAGGGGGCGACGGCTGCTGATCGTGACCACCGATCTCGACACCCAGCGCACCGCGATCTGGGACATGGGAAAGATCGCCGCGGTCGGCACGCCCGAGGCGCTGAAACTGTTTCGCGACGTGATGGCGGCCTCCGCCAGCATTCCGCTGGTGTTTCCGCCGATCATGATCGACGCCGAAGGCCAGGGCCGCAAGTTTCAGGAGATGCATGTCGACGGCGGCGTGACGGCGCCGGTGCTGACGCTGCCGGAAGCCCTGCTGTTCCAGGACAGCCGCCTGCCGGGCAGCGCGCGAATGGACATCTACATCCTCGTCAACAAGAAGATCGAGCGAAATTTCGAGCTGGTGTCCAACAGCACCATCGACGTCGCCTCGCGCAGCCTGTCGGCGATCACGCAGTCGCAGACCCGGTCGATCATCTTCTCGACCTATGATTTCGCCAGGCGCAACCGGCTCGGCTTCCATCTCTCCTACATCGCACGCGACTATCCCGCGCCGCCGTCGGAAGGGTTTGACACCACCTATATGCGGGCGCTCTATCAGTACGGATATGAGAAGGCCGCGTCCGGCCAGGCTTGGGCCTCGACGCTGCCGTGAACCCGTGACGGAACGAGGCCCTGCTGAAACCGTTGACGATGCGGCCAATTCGGCCAGATTCGCGATGACGCCCCCGCTCCTGCGCGATATAGAGCGAATGACAGGCAACGCGCAGGATTCATTGGGCATGGGATTGACTGCGACCAGGACAAGACCGGCAGCGCCGCGGCGCGAGGTTCCTAAATCGCGCGGCGGCCGGCCGACGAAGTCCGCCGCGATCGAGCGCGACCAGCGGCTGATCGAGGTCGCCACCCGCCTGTTCCTCGACCGTGGCTTTGACGCGACCTCGCTCGATGCGGTCGCGGAAGCGGCCCGCGTCAGCAAACCGACCGTCTATTCGCGCTACGGCGACAAGCGCGGCCTGTTCGCCGCTGTGCTCCGGCGCGAAATCGCGCGCTGGCTTGCGCCGCTGTCGGCGGCCGCGGAGACGCATCTTTCCAGCGCCTCTGACATTTCGGTGGAGCAGCGCCTGGTCGAGATCGGGCGCGAGATGCTGACCTTCACCTGTGGACCCGACGCCGTCGCGTTCAGCCGCATGATGACGTCACAGGCCATCAACTTCCCCGACATCGCCAAGCTCGGCAAGGAGGAAGGCTGGCTCAAGGCTGTCGCCACCACGGCGCGCTTTTTCGACCATCTGTTGGCGCAGGGCGCGCTCGACGTCGACGACACCACCATCGCGGCGGAAGTGTTTCTCGACGTCGTGGTCGGCCACAACCATCGCCTGGCGACGTTTGGCACGCCACCGGAGATGAAGGCCGCGGAAAAGCGCATGCGCGCCGCGATCAAACTGTTCCTTGCCGGTGCGCTTGGATCTGCGGACCGCGTCCACGGCACTCCCAAGGGCGCACCGCGGCGACGTTCGTCCCGCTAACAATCCCGTGAGGTTGCGATCCCCTACGGGAGCACGCGCTCGCCGTTGACCAGAATAAAACGATACGGTATGGTTTAGTTATAGGCGATACGGACCGCTTTTTTCACCAGCCCCAAAAGGGGTCCGTACCGCTAAGATCGCAGCGACGGGTGCAGCCCGCAGCAGCGCTCCGCGGCCGGCCGACGCCCAAGGCCGGCCGCGAATTCTTTACGATCATCCGGCACACTCGCAGGCCGAGGGTTTCGAGCATGACGGCACCACGACGACATCCCTGGACGTTTCTCGCGGTCGCCCTGTCGGCACTGCTCGTCGCAGCGCCGGCGCAAGCGGTCGTTTCGGCCGGCGGCACGCCCACCGCCCTTCATGGCGAGACAGATGGTAACGCCGAGACCGACCGCCAAGCCGTCAGCCGCGAGATCGAACGATTCCGCTCTTCGTCGATCTCGATCAGCCAGGCGATGGCGATCGCCGAAGCGCGTCACGCCGGCGCCACGACGGCGGATGTGAGTTTCGACGGCGCCTCCGGCGTGCCGGTCTATCGGGTGAAGACACTGCACAACGACCGGATCTGGCGCCACACCATCAATGCCACGACCGGCGAACTCGTCGGCGGCGAAGCCGCCCTCCCCCTCGCCGAGCTCGATCTCGACGACCGCAGCAACCTCGCAGCCCTCGGCGCGATCAGGCACCGCCTTGCGGACGCCGTCCATGTCGCCGAGCGTGCGGCTTCGGGCAAGGCGATCAGCGGCGGCCTCGTGCGCGAAGGCGGCCGGCTGAACTTTTCGATCGTGGTCATCAGCGGCGACGACCTCAAGGAGGTCATCCTCGAGCCGCCAGGCGCCCGGACCAGGTAACAGCGGCCACAATCCCGCCGAAAAGCCATTGACGGGCGCAAAACTCTCCCGCATAAGTCGCCGCCATGTTCACGACCACCAAACGCACGACCAAAACCACCACGGCCTTCGGGGCCCGGGGAGGCGTGTGCTTGTAGTCGTCGACTAGAACGCAATCAGCTCTACCGAAGCCCCGCCCATGATGGTCCGGGGCTTTTTTGTTGTCTAAATCTCAAATGCAATGGAGGACAAAGTGAGTAACGATCCCGTCGTCGCGATTGTCGGCGTCACCGGTGCGGTGGGCGCCGAATTCATCGCCACCATGGACAAGCGCGGCTTTCGCGTCGGCAAGCTCAAGGCGCTCGCCAGCGCCCGCTCGGCCGGCAAGACGGTATCGTTCCGCGGCAAGGATGTCGTCATCGAGGAGTTGACCGAGCGCGCCTTCGAGGGCGTCGACATCGCGCTGTTCTCCGCCGGCAGCGGCATCTCGAAGAAGTTTGCGCCGATTGCAGTGAAGGCCGGCGCCGTCGTGGTCGACAACTCCTCCGCCTTCCGCATGGACCCGAACGTGCCGCTGGTGATCCCAGAGGTGAACGGCAATCGAATCCGCGACCACAAGGGCATCATCGCCAACCCGAACTGCGCCGCGATCACCGCGCTGGTGCCGCTCTGGCCGATCCACCGGAAGAACCGCATCAAGCGCGTGATCATCTCGACCTACCAGGCGGCCAGCGGCGCCGGCGCGGCCGCGATGGACGAGCTCGTCGAGTCCACCCGCGCCAATCTCAACGGGCAGGTCTATACGCCCAAGGTGATGCCGCACCCCTATGCCTTCAATCTCTTCAACCACAACACCGCGGTCGACCCTGACACCGGCTACAACGACGAGGAGACCAAGGTCATCAAGGAGACCCGCAAGATCTTCGAGGACGAGAAGATCGCCATCGGCGTGACCTGCGTCCGCGTCCCGGTGCTGCGCGCCCATTGCGAGGCCATCACCTTCGAATGCGAGAAGCCGATCAGCGAGGACCAGGTCCGCGCCATCATGGCGCAGGCGCCCGGCGTGAAGGTGGTCGACGACCGCGTCAAGAACTACTTCCCGATGCCGATCGACGCCTCGGGCCAGGACGACGTCCTGGTCGGCCGCATCCGCAAGGACCTCAGCGATCCCTCCGGGCATTCGATCTCGATGTTCGTGGCGGCCGATCAGCTGCTCAAGGGCGCGGCGCTGAACGCGGTGCAGAT
This sequence comes from Bradyrhizobium sp. YR681, assembly GCF_000282615.1. GTDB lineage: Bacteria > Pseudomonadota > Alphaproteobacteria > Rhizobiales > Xanthobacteraceae > Bradyrhizobium. The sequence goes on from NZ_AKIY01000028.1 coordinate 17,250, forward strand.
CGCGGAGCTGCTGCCGCAGCGGGTGATGGCGTAAACAGCGCCGTAGAGCAGGTCTCGTAGGGTGGGCAAAGCGAAGCGTGCCCACCACCTGTCTCGATCATGAAGAGATGGTGGGCACGGCGCTTTGCGCCTTTGCCCACCCTACGGCGCCGGCGCTAGTCGTTCGCGCGAAACAGCAAGCATGCATCGCCGTACGAATAGAACCGATACTCGTTCGCGATCGCATGTGAGTACGCCCGCTGCATCGTCTCCAGCCCCGAAAATGCCGACACCAGCATGAACAGCGTCGACTTCGGCAGGTGGAAATTTGTCATCAGGATATCGGCGGCGCGGAAGCGATAGCCGGGTGTGATGAAGATCGACGTCTCGGCGGCGAACGGCCGGATCGTCCCGTCTTCGCTCGCTGCGCTTTCCAGCAACCGCAATGACGTGGTCCCGACGGCGATGATGCGGCCGCCGTTCTGCCGCGCGGTGTTGAGCCGCTCCGCCGTCTCGGCCGAGATCGTGCCCCACTCGGCGTGCATCTTGTGGCCGTCGGTGTCGTCCACCTTCACCGGCAGGAAGGTCCCTGCCCCCACATGCAGCGTGATCCGGTTGATGCCGACGCCACGGTCACCCAGCGCCTGCTCGAGGGCCGGCGTGAAATGAAGTCCCGCGGTGGGAGCCGCGACCGCGCCTTCATTCGCCGCGAACATGGTCTGGTAGTCGGCGAGGTCCTGATCGTCGGGCGTGCGTTTCGAGGCGATGTACGGCGGCAGCGGCGGGCTGCCGAGATCGGCGATGGCCTGGTCGAGCGCCGGGCCATGGAACGAGAATGACAACGTCACCTCGCCCTCGGCCCCCTTGGCTTCGACCTCGGCATCGAGATGGCCGAGCAGGCAGACCTTGCCCTCGTTGCCGAAGCGGATGCGGTCGCCGGCTGTGAGCTTCTTCGCGGGCTTCACCAGCGCCTGCCAGCGCGAGCCGTCGAGACGCTTGATCAGCGTCGCCTCGATCTTCGGCTCGGTCTCGCGGCCGATCCGGCGGCCCTTGAGCTGCGCCGCGATCACCTTGGTGTCGTTGACGACGAGCTGGTCGCCCGGCTTCAGCCATTGCGGCAGGTCGGCAATGGTCTGGTCGCGAAGCGCGCCGCCCTCCACGACCAGCATCTTGGCGGAGTCGCGCGGGCTCGCCGGGCGCAATGCGATGCGCTCGGCGGGCAGGTCGAAATCGAAGAGGTCGGTGCGCATGTCGGGCTTGGTGCCACGCAGTCGGACCCTCATGGTGAGGAGGCGCGTTAGCGCCGTCTCGAACCATGAAGGCCGAGCTGCAGCAGCGGGGCCTTCATCCTTCGAGACGCGCGTTCCGCGCTCTTCAGGATGAGGGTCGTGTGTTTATTCCGCGTCCGCGGCCATCCGCGCCTTGACGATCTTGTCCGGGTTCTGCACCGGCTCGCCGCGCTTGATCTTGTCGACGTTCTCCATGCCCTCGGTCACCTTGCCCCACACCGTGTACTGGTTGTCGAGGAAGCGGGCGTCGTCGAAGCAGATGAAGAACTGGCTGTCGCCGGAATCGGGGCTCGCGGCGCGGGCCATCGAGGTGGTGCCGCGCACATGCGGCTCCTTGTTGAACTCGGCCTTCAGCTTTTTGCCGGAGCCGCCGGTGCCGGTGCCCTGCGGGCAGCCGGTCTGCGCCATGAAGCCCTCGATCACGCGATGGAACACGATGCCGTCGTAGAAGCCCTCGCGGACCAGTTCCTTGATGCGCGCGACATGGCCGGGCGCGAGGTCGGGACGCATCTCGATGGTGACGGGGCCCTGCGTGGTCTCGAGGATCAGGGTGTTTTCGGTGGCGCTCATGCTCGTCTCTCTTGCGTTGGAGGTGAAGTCTTATCAGGTGGCGTCTTGCGGCTACGGAACTGGATCGCGAATGGACGTCCCGCGGCGGCGCCGGCCATTGCATCGGTAAATGGCATCGGCGTGCAGCGTTGCAACGCCTCCATCACCGCGATCCGGTATTGCAGCCGGTCATTGTCGGAGGCCTCCGCGGGTTCATAGGAAATCCTCGGACGGCCCAAAATGTTTCCGGACCGGTTAAAGCTCACGACGACGGTGATGTCGAGTGGGCGAGCCCTGGCGGCCGGCGGCGGCTTCCAGCAGGTTCGCAAGTGCCGGAAGATGTCCTGGATGGTGTTGACCTCTGCGTCTTCGGCGGACGCGCCGCAGACGCCTGAGAGCAGCACCGCGGCAGCCAGCAAAAGCCTGTTGCCGCAGCGCGCCATGATCCCATCCTATTTGATGTCGGAGGCGACCTGGACCTTCACCATCTTGTCGGGATCGGTGACGGTGCCGCTGGGCGAGCCGGCCGGCGCCTTCTTCAGCTTGTCCACGACGTCCATGCCCTGCACGACCTCGCCGACCACGGTGTACTGGTTATCGAGGCTGCCGCCGTCGGCGAACATGATGAAGAACTGCGAGTTGGCGGTGTCGACGCTGTCGCCGCGCCGCGCCATTCCGACGATGCCGCGTGCAAAGTGCACCTTGGAGAATTCCTGCTTCAGGTTCGGATATTTCGAGCCACCGGTGCCGTTGAATTTCTCGCCGTCACCGGTCTGCGCCATGAAGCCGTCCATGACGCGATGGAACGGCACGTTGTTGTAGTAGCCCTCGCGCGCAAGCGTCTTGAGGCGCTCGGCGTGCTGCGGCGCCAGATCGGTGCGCAACTTGATGACGATGCGGCCCTTGGTGGTGTCGATGACGAGCGCATTGGCCTTGTCGAGGTTCGCAGGCAGTTGCTGCGCCACCGCCGGGACCGCACTCAAGAGCGCGGCAAAAATCGTGGCAAGAATTGCGAGACGACGGATCATGAGAACTCCGGATCAGGTGAGATGAAGAGGCGCGCCGTTATCCGGCGAATTTGGCCTTGAGCAGGCTGGCTACGAGCGGCGGCACGAAGGTCGAGACATCTCCGCCCATCCCTGCGATCTGGCGCACCAAAGTGGCGGTGATCGGGCGGACCATCGGAGAGGCCGGCAGAAACACCGTGTGCACCTCAGGCGCCATGGCCTCGTTCATGCCGGCAAGCTGCATCTCGTAGTCGAGGTCGGTGCCGTCGCGCAGCCCACGAATCATGATGGTGGCGCCATGCCTGCGCGCGGCGGTCACCGACAGATCGTCAAACGTCGCAGTTTCGAGCACGCAGCCGGCCTGGGCCGCGACCGGCCCGCAGACGTCCAGAAGCATCTTCAGGCGCTCCTCGGTCGAGAACAGCGGCTTCTTGCCGGGATGGACGCCGACCGCGACCACCAGGCGGTCACACAGGGGCACGGCATGCCGGACCACGTCCAGATGGCCGTTGGTGATGGGGTCGAAGGAACCTGGGTAGAAGGCAATGCGCGGCATGGCTCCCTCCTACCGCGCCCGGCCCGGCCCGGCAAGCCAGCCAGGTTCCCTGCCCGTTTCCCGGAAATTGTCCTGCCGGCCGTGTCGGCGCCGACCGGATTGTTTCGTCCTGGGGCCGACCACGAAACAAAACGGACCACGAACGAAACCATTTCCCGCGTCCGCGAAGACGTCCGGAAACTGGCCATGGTTACTAATCCAGCCAACAAATGACGGGCCGCACACTGGGCGTAGGCGGCCGCATCACAGGGGACTGTCAATGATCAAGGCTCTTTCAGCGATCGCGATCTCTGCGTGTGTTGCCGCAGCCCTTACCCTCCTGCCCGGCTTTGCCCCGACCGTCGAAGCCAGCGTGCCGCAGCCGCTGGCCAAGAGCGACCGGCTCGACATCCGCAGCATCGGCCGCGATTGCTCGCAGCAGGCCTGGCCGAATTTCGAGGCGTCCTGCCTGCGCCGTGCCGGCACCAAGGCTGACGTCCGCGTCGCTCGCCTCGTGACGGCTGACCGCACCCCGTAGCCGGGTCTGTCAGTTTCGCGTCAGGTAGGCCTCGATACCCCCCAAGATAAACCCCATGGATATTTGCGACGTCCCGTCGCAGACTGCGTGATGCTCGCGCCCGTCGGAATGGCCCGCCGGGCGCGATCCCATCGGGGGGTTGCCATTGTCCAGTACGCCCGCAGTCGCTTCCGGCCACCATCCCGATCCACTGCCGCTTGCCATGACCATGGGCGCCCTCGGGGTGGTCTATGGCGATATCGGCACCAGCCCGCTCTACGCCCTGAAGGAAGCCGCCAAGGCGGCCGCCCATGGCGCGACAGTCGCTCCTGAAGCTGTCCTGGGCGTCGCCTCGCTGATCCTCTGGGCCCTGCTGCTGATCATCTCTCTGAAATACGCGCTGTTGATCCTGCGCGCGGACAATCGCGGTGAAGGCGGCATCGTTGCCCTCTTGGCCTTGCTGCATGCCCGCAACGCCCAGCCCGGGACCTGGCGCGCCCACCTTCTGGTGGTCGGCCTCGTCGGCGCCGCCCTTCTCTATGGCGACGGCGCCATCACGCCGGCGATCTCGGTGCTCTCGGCCATCGAAGGCCTCAAGGTCGACGCGCCCTCGCTCGCGCCCGCCGTGGTGCCCGTCACCGTCGTCATCCTGATCGGCCTGTTCATGATGCAGAAGCAGGGCACCGGATTCATCGGCCGCATCTTCGGACCGGTGATGATGGCCTGGTTCGTCGTGCTGGCGGCACTCGGCATCCACGGCATCGTCAAGGCGCCGGCGGTGCTGGCGGCGCTCAGCCCGCTCTACGCCTTCGACTTCCTGATCCACCAGGATTTCCACATCTCGTTCGGAATCCTCGGCGCCGCCTTCCTCGCGGTCACCGGCGGCGAGGCGATGTACGCCGATATGGGTCATTTCGGCCGCCTGCCGATCCGGCTTGCCTGGTTCGCGATCTGCCTGCCCGCGCTGGTGCTGAACTATTTCGGCCAGGCCGCGCTGCTGATCACCGATCCCAGCATGATCGAGAACCCGTTCTTCCAGCTCTGCCCCGATGCCCTGCACTATCCGCTGGTCGCCTTCTCGGCGGTGGCGACCGTGATCGCCTCGCAGGCGATCATCTCCGGCGTGTTCTCGCTGACGCAGCAGTCGATCCAGCTCGGCTTTTTGCCGCGCATGCAGATCCGCCACACCACCAGCGATGCGATCGGCCAGATCTACGTGCCGCTGGTGAACTGGCTGCTCGCCGCCGCCACGCTCGGCGCCGTCCTGAGCTTCGGCACCTCGGACGCGCTCGCCGGCGCCTATGGCATCGCGGTGTCGCTGCTGATGGCGATCACGACGCTGCTCGCAGCCCTGGTTGCGATCCAGTGGGGTTATTCGCCATGGCTCGTGGTCGCCGTGAACGGCTTCTTCTTCGTCATCGACGTGATCTTCTTCTCGGCCAATTCAGTCAAGCTGTTCGAGGGCGGCTGGTTTCCGCTGCTGCTCGCGGCCCTCGTCGCCTTCATGATGCTGACCTGGCGCAGCGGCGTGAAGCTGGTCGAGGCGGCGCGCGCAAAACTACGCCAGCCCGAGGAGGATTTGATCGAGACCGCGGTGAACAAGTGCAGCGCCAGGCTGCCGGGAACGGCCGTGTTCCTGGCCTCCGCGCCGCGAGGCGTGCCGCTCGCCCTCACACAATTCGTCAAGCACAACCACGTGCTGCACGAGCGCATCATCCTCGTCACCGTGCTGATCGAGGAATCCCCGCACGTCACCGAGGCAGACCGTGCCGAGGTGATCGAGATCATCCCCGGCATCACCCGCGTGGTCCTGCATTACGGCTTCATGCAGAACCCGACGATCTACGAGGGACTGACGTTGACCTGCCGGCAGGGCAAGCTGCCCGGCATCGACCTCTCCGACATCACCTATTACGTCGGCCGCGAGACCATCATCCCGCGCGAGGACGTGCCGGGCATGTGGGTCTGGCGCGAAACCGTGTTCGCCTTCCTGCAACGCAACGCCGAGCGCTCGGCCGCGTTCTTCGGCGTGCCGACCAAGCAGGTGGTGGAGTTCGGGACGGAGCTGGAGATTTAGGGCAGTTCGTAGCCCGGATGGAGCGCAGCGCAATCCGGGATTCTGGCCAAGCGTGAGAGCCCCGGATTTCGCTTCGCTCCATCCGGGCTACGGGACTAAATCTTACTCGCCGCTCGCCTCGCCATTGGCGCCATTCCCGCTCTCGGCCTCTTCCGTGATGTGCTCGACCGAGACGACGTGCTCGTCCTCGGCGGTGTCGAACACGATCACGCCCTGGGTCGAGCGGCCGGCGATGCGGATGCCTTCGACCGGGCAGCGGATCAGCTGGCCCTTGTCGGTGACCAGCATGATCTGGTCGGCGTCTTCCACCGGGAACGACGCCACCAGATTGCCGTTGCGGTTGTTGACGCTCATGGCGACGATGCCTTTGCCGCCGCGGCCGGTGGTGCGGTACTCGTAGGACGAGGTCCGCTTGCCGTAGCCGTTGACGGAGACGGTGAGCACGACCTGCTCGGCCGCCGACATCTCGACATAGCGCTCCTGCGGGAGCTGGAAGCTGCCGGAAGTCTCCTCGGCCTCGGCGTCCGCCGCCGGCTCCTCGGCCGCGGCTTCGCCGGCCACCGCGCGGCGCATCTTGAGATATGCCGAACGTTCGTCCGAGGTGGTCTCCATGTGGCGCAGGATCGCCAGCGAGATCACCTTGTCGCCCTCGCCGAGCGCGATGCCGCGCACGCCCATCGAGGTGCGCCCGGTGAACACGCGCACGTCGGTGACGGGGAAGCGGATGCACTGGCCGCCGGCGCCGGTGAGCAAGACGTCGTCGCGCTCGGTGCAGATCTGCACGTCGACGATCGCCTCGTTCTCGTCCAGCTTCATCGCGATGATGCCGGAGCGGCGGACGTCGACGAAGTCGGACAGCTTGTTGCGCCGGACGTTGCCGCCTGTCGTGGCGAACATCACGTCGAGGTTGCCCCAGGTCGATTCATCCTCGGGCAGCGGCATGATGGTGGTGATGCGCTCGCCCTGCTCCAGCGGCAGGATGTTGATCAGCGCCTTGCCGCGCGCGTTCGGCGCCGCCATCGGCAGCCGCCAGACCTTCTCCTTGTAGACCTGGCCGCGCGACGAGAAGAACAGCACCGGCGTGTGCGTGGAGGCCACGAACAGGCGCGAGACGAAATCCTCGTCGCGGGTCTGCATGCCGGCGCGGCCTTTGCCGCCGCGGCGCTGCGCCCGGTAGGCCGACAGCGGCACGCGCTTGACGTAGCCGGCGTGGGAGACGGTGACGACCATGTCCTCGCGCTGGATCAGGTCTTCGTCCTCGACCTCGCCTTCCTGCTCGATGATGACGGTCCTGCGCGGGGTTGCGAACTCGGCCTTCACCTCGGCGAGTTCGGTCTTGATGATATCGAGCACGCGGGCGCGCGAGCGCAGGATGTCGAGATAATCGGCGATCTCGCCGGCGAGCTTGTCGAGCTCGTCGCGGATTTCGTCACGGCCGAGTGCGGTGAGGCGCTGCAGGCGCAGGTCGAGAATCGCCCTCGCCTGCTCCATCGACAGCCGGATCGTGCCGTCCGGGCTGATGCGATGGCGGGGATCGTCGATCAGCGTCAGCATGTCCTCGACGTCACGGGCCGGCCAGTCGCGCGACATCAGGGTGTCGCGCGCAGTGGTCGGGTCCGGCGAGGTCCGGATGACGCGGATCATCTCGTCGATATTGGCCACCGCGATGGCGAGACCGACCAGGATGTGGGCGCGATCGCGCGCCTTGGCCAGCAAATACTTGGTGCGCCGCGTAACGACCCGCTCACGGAAGTCGACGAAGATCGCGAGCAGGTCCTTCAGATGCATGATCCGCGGACGGCCGCTGTCGAGCGCCACCATGTTGACGCCGAAGCTCGTCTGCAGCGGCGTGAATCGGTACAGCTGGTTCAGCACCACGTCAGGCACGGCGTCGCGCTTCAATTCGATCACGACGCGGTAGCCGTCGCGGTCGGATTCATCGCGCAGGTCGCCGATGCCCTCGATCTTCTTTTCCTTGACCAGTTCGGCGATGCGCTCGACCATCGTCGCCTTGTTCACCTGGTAGGGAATCTCGGTGATGATGATCGCCTCGCGCTCCTTGCGGATGGTCTCGATCGCGACCTTGCCGCGCATGACGATCGAGCCGCGGCCGAGGTGATAGGCGGCGCGGATGCCCGCGCGGCCGAGAATGACGCCGCCGGTCGGGAAATCCGGACCCGGCACGATGTTGATGAGTTCCTCGATGGTGAGCGCGGGATTGTCGATCAGCGCGACGCAGGCGTCGATGACCTCGCCGAGGTTGTGCGGCGGGATGTTGGTGGCCATGCCGACCGCGATGCCGCCGGCGCCGTTGACGAGCAGATTCGGGAACTTGGCCGGAAGGACCGACGGCTCGGTCTCGTTGTTGTCGTAGTTCGGCTGGAAGTCGACGGTGTCCTTGTCGATGTCGGCCAGCAGGGCCAGCGCGGCCTTGGTCAGGCGCGCTTCGGTGTAACGATAGGCGGCCGGGGGATCGCCGTCGACCGAGCCGAAATTGCCCTGGCCGTCGATCAACGGCACGCGCATCGAGAAGTCCTGCGCCATGCGGACCATGGCGTCGTAAATCGACTGGTCGCCGTGCGGGTGATACTTACCGATGACGTCGCCGACCACGCGGGCTGACTTGACGTACTTCTTGTCCGGCGTGTGCCCCTGCTCGTTCATCGAGTACAGGATGCGGCGATGCACCGGCTTCAGGCCGTCGCGCGCATCGGGCAGCGCGCGCGCGACGATCACGCTCATGGCGTAGTCGAGATACGACTTCTTCATCTCCTCGAAGATGGAGACGGGGCGAATATCCGAGGGTTGCGCCGGCTGGTCGCCGGGCTTGTCGTCGTCAGCCAAGGGGGAATCCGATGAAGTTTTATCTGGGAATCATATAGCGCATCGCTGCCCTGATAACCACCTTTGCAAGGTCCGGGGAAGCGCTTTTTCCGACTGTTTTTCCAGAGACTTACGCGCTTCCCGGCACAGTCCGCAGTGGGGCCGGAACGAGCTTGCCGGAACCGCCCCTTACGCCCCGAAAATCACCTATGCATGATGCGGCCTGGCAGCAGCGTGAACAGACCCGCCACGAGCAGCGCACCCGTGAACAGCAGGATCATGGCGCGGCGGTGATCGGCGACGCGATGGGTGCGCGCCCGCCACACCGCGAGCGGCAGCATCGCCAGCGTGAAGACCGAGAGCAGATGGATCGGGCTGAACGGCCCAACCAGGCGGATCTGGTGGATCCAGAACGACGAGGCCGCCACCCCCGCCATCAGCGCCACCCAGATCCAGCCGATCGTCCGATGCGGCAGCGTGCCCTTGGGAGCGGCAAACTGGACGAGGTTGAGCACGAAGGCGGCCATGGCGGCAAAGGCATGCAGCGGGATCGCCGGCGCCGCCTCAAGCAGCGGCGCAAGGCTGATCGTCAGGATCATGCTCTCCTCCGATCGGCAGGCGAACCATGTGAATAGGATTAACATAAAGTTAATACCATTCACATCGCGGCGCGTCAAAGGCTTGAGGCGGCACATGAGGCAAGCCCGGAGAAACCGAGCTTCACCCGTTATTTGGCAAGAAATTCTGTCGTTTCACGCGAACCAGCCGATCTGCAGCGCAAGCATTCCGGCCGGGCTCGGAACTTCGACGTCTTAGAGTGCACCGACGATCCGAAGGCATGTATGTAGCCCCGGTCTTTTTCCGGGAGCGGTCACGTGACCAACGTCCTTTTTGTCTGCAGCGCCAATCGCCTGCGCAGCCCGACCGCCGAACAGGTCTTTTCGACGTGGCCGGGCGTCGAGACCGACTCGGCCGGCATCTCGAACGATGCGGACGTGGTGTTGTCGTCCGAGCAGGTCGAATGGGCCGACATCATCTTCGTCATGGAGAAGTCCCACCGTAGCAAGCTGAACCGGAAATTCCGCTCCAGCCTGAACAACAAGCGGGTCATCTGCCTCGACATTCCGGACGACTATGAATTCATGGATCCCGTCCTGGTCCGGATACTTGAAAGCCGCGCCGGCCGTTTCCTCTCACGGCCGGCACCGACTATTCCCAAGCCTTGAGATCCCAAGCCTTGAGATCTCAAGTCTGAGAACGGGCAGGCCTCAGAACGGGATGTCGTCGTCCATGTCGCTGTTGCGGCCACCGCCGCCGCCGGCGGCAACCGCGCGGCGCGGCGCACTGCTGACGGGACCGGAGGAGCCGAAATCGCCGCCCGGCTCGTCGCCGAAGCTGCCGCCTCCCCCGCCCCCGCGGCCGTCGAGCATCGTCAGGGTCGAGTTGAAGCCCTGGAGCACGACCTCGGTCGAATACTTCTCGACGCCCGCCTGATCAGTCCACTTGCGGGTCTGGAGCGCGCCCTCGATGTAGACCTTGGCGCCCTTCTTCAGATACTGCTCGGCGACCTTGCAGAGGCCTTCATTGAAGATCACGACGCGATGCCACTCGGTCTTTTCCTTGCGCTCGCCGCTGTTCTTGTCGCGCCAGGTCTCCGAGGTCGCGATGCTCAAATTCGCGATCGGCCGCCCGTCCTGGGTGCGGCGGATTTCAGGATCCTTGCCGAGATTTCCAACCAGAATGACCTTGTTGACGCTTCCCGCCATCGCCGCTCTCCACTCCAAATCCCACTGAATTTCAAAAGGCCGAGCCCGCGCGCCGCGATGCTCTGCCGCCCTGTTGAGGCGACCCTATACGCTTGCGAGGGCGGATCGGCCCGTCACCCCCCAACTTATCCCCATATATAGCACCGACCCACGGTTCGTTCCAGATTTGTTCTCAGGGTGTTTTTACGGCCAACGACTGCCGCAAGATTGGCCACACGGCATCAAAATTTCATCTTGCGGCGGAACCCGATGGAACCTTTTCGGGTTCCACGGGCCCGAAAAAAGCACTTAACATTCATTTACTTATTGCCTCCTTCGTTGGTTCTCGACTGTTGTATTTCGGAGACGGACTCTGCCGCCGAACCGGGCTAGCGTTGCCTCGGAATTAGATCATTTGGGCGTCGCGCCTGATGGCCCGCTTCGGGGATTTTTTGAGAAGCGGACAAACATGGGAGAGACCGTAATGAATAAAATCTTGGTGGTTGCTTTTGGTGCCGCTGCGTTGGGCCTGTCGGCTCCGGCGAGTGCTGCGGATCTTGCCGCGCGTCCCTACACGAAGGCGCCGATGGTTGCGCCCTCGCCCATTTATAACTGGACCGGCTTCTACGTCGGTGTTCAGGGTGGCGGCGCCTGGGGCCGCAGCGACGAAACTTTCTTCGGGACTCCCAACACGGCGATTTTTGCTGGAACGCAGAAGTATGACACCAGCGGCGGCTTCGTTGGTGGCGTGTTCGGCTACAACTGGCAGCAGGGTCCGGTCGTCTTCGGCGTCGAGGGTGATTATCACTGGGCTGACATCAGCGGCCGTTCCGCCGAGATCAATGCCGGCGTGGGCGACACCTACTTCACGAAGATTCGCGGCTACGGCGACATCAAGGGCCGCCTCGGCTACTCGACCGGTCCCGCCCTCCTGTTCGTCAGCGGCGGCGCCGCGGTCGGCGACATCCGGCATCGCTATGATGGCGTCCCCGGAAACGTCTTCGTCCAGAACGACTGGCGTTGGGGTTGGACCGTCGGCGCCGGCGCCGAATACATGTTCGCTCCGAACTGGTCCGCCAAGGTCGAGTACAACTACATCGATTTCGGCAAGAGCACGATCCAGTACACCGCCGTGCCCACCAACCGCTCCGAGTGGACCGACACCGTCCACACCATCAAGGCAGGCGTGAACTATCACTTCAACTGGGGCAGCCCGGTCGTCGCAAAGTACTGATATCCACCTGATATCACTTGGAGATCAAAGGCCGGCCTTGCGCCGGCCTTTTCGTTTCCGGTTCCAGTCTGGAACAATCGGACAGTGACTATTACGTTTTGTGACTGTTGTGGCTTTTCGGGTACACAACTTGCGGCTTTGTTAGTGTAAGCACGACATCAGTTGGACCACAGCGTCCGATGCCCTTCCCTATCGTGGAAGGCACAACAGAAACTGGGACTGGGATTAGGTTGAAAATGAAGAAGGTTTTGTTGGCTTCGGCCTGTTTGTTCGCTCTCGCTGCCCCCGCATCGGCGGCTGATCTCGCGGCCCGCCCGTACACCAAGGCTCCGGTCGCTGTTGCCTCGGTCTACAACTGGACCGGCTTCTATCTCGGTATCGTCGGTGGCGGCGCCTGGGAAGATGCCAACAGCCCCCGCATGCAGGGTGGCTTCGTCGGCGGCACCGCCGGCTACAACTGGCAGACCGGAAGCGTCGTGTTCGGCGTCGAGGCCGATGGTGCCTGGGCTGACGTCAACGCCTCGGCAACCGCTCTCGGCATCACCGTGTCGTCGAAGACCGACGCGCTCGGCACCGTCCGCGGCCGTATCGGCTACGCCGTCAACCAGGTGCTGTTCTACGGCACCGGTGGTTACGCCTGGATCGACAACAAGCTCAGCGTCTCCGCGCTCGGCGTGACCGTCTCCGACACCAAGTGGCACTCCGGCTGGACCGTCGGCGCCGGCGTCGAGGCGTTCTTCGCTCCGCAGTGGTCGGTCAAGGGCGAGTATCTCTATCGCAGCCTCGGCGGCGAGACCTACTTCTCTGGCCTCGGCGCTCCCGTGAACTCGGGCACGCTCAACTTCCACACCGTGCAGGTCGGCGTGAACTATCACTTCGGGGGCCCGATCGTCGCGAAGTACTGATCTTCGCTACGACGCCATCGCGTTACGAAAGGCCGGCCTTGTGCCGGCCTTTTTTTGCGCGCGCACCGTTCCACCAGTTCCGCGATCCTCGCTGCTGCCAGATGCCGCCAGCGCGCCAACAATCCGTTGACGATTCGCAAGTCCCTCTGGAAATCCGTCCTCGTTCTTCCTACGTTCGCTGACAACCCCATCGGCGCCGATCCCGGTTCCGGGCGAAGCGCGCCTTTTAAGTCGGCGCGGTCGCGCACCCATGGGATTCCTTGAGGGCAACTCGGATGGATGAAGTGATCAAGGCGAAGCGCCAACAGCAGAACGCGGGATCCAGCCTGCGCGCAATTACGATCCGTGGCGCGCGCGAGCACAACCTCAAGAATGTCGACGTCGAGATTCCCCGCGACAAGCTCGTGGTGTTCACGGGGCTGTCGGGCTCCGGCAAATCCTCGCTTGCCTTCGATACCATCTATGCGGAAGGCCAGCGCCGCTACGTCGAATCGCTGTCGGCCTATGCGCGCCAGTTCCTGGAGATGATGCAGAAGCCCGACGTCGACCAGATCGACGGCCTGTCGCCGGCGATCTCGATCGAGCAGAAGACGACCTCGAAGAACCCGCGCTCCACCGTCGGCACCGTCACCGAGATCTACGACTACATGCGCCTGCTCTGGGCGCGCGTCGGCGTGCCCTATTCGCCGGCCACGGGCCTGCCGATCGAAAGCCAGACCGTCTCGCAGATGGTCGACCGCGTGCTGGCGCTGCCCGAAGGCACCCGCCTCTATCTGCTTGCACCCGTCGTGCGCGGCCGCAAGGGCGAGTACCGCAAGGAGCTCGCCGAATGGCTCAAGAAGGGCTTCCAGCGCGTCAAGATCGACGGCGCCTTCCATGAGCTCGCGGAAGCGCCCACGCTTGACAAGAAGTTTCCGCATGACATCGACGTCGTCGTCGATCGCATCGTGGTGCGCGCCGATATCGGCCAGCGCCTCGCCGAGAGCTTCGAGACCGCGCTAAAACTCGCCGAGGGCCTCGCCGTCATCGAGTACGCCGATGCACCGGCTGGTGCTGCGCCTGCC
>NZ_AKIY01000029.1 GCF_000282615.1 Bradyrhizobium sp. YR681
GGCAGCCCGCCGGTGCGGATCATCTCGGCCAGCGACTGCGCATAGATGCCGTAGGGCCCCGGCTCCTCCGGCGCCACCGTGCCGGGCGCGGCATTGAATGCGATCAGCATGTTCGGATCGGGCTCGACCAGCGCGAGCCCGCTTGCGATCGGCTGGCCACCCTCGATGAAGGGCTGCGCGCGGGCCGCGTCGAGCACGACGATGTTGGCCTTGAGCGGAATCGACGCAAGCTGGCGAGCGTAGTCGCTGATGCGCAGGGCTTCGGTCGGAATGTCGGTGTCGCGGCTGATGTTGGAATCGACCGGAATGAAATAGTTCTCGCCGGCAAGCTGCACGCCGTAGCCGGCAAGATAGACCATCGCGACCGTGCCGGGGCCCGAGGCCTGCGCCTTCTGGATGAAGTCGCGAAAACTCTTGCGTAGGGTGTCGCCGTCGAGATCGCGCGCGCCGACGACGTCGAACCCCGCCGCCTGCAGCGTCTGCGCGATCAGGCCGGCATCGTTCGCGGTCGTCGCCAGCGGCGACTTGGCGTAAGCGCCGTTGCCGACCACGAGCGCGATGCGCTTTTCCTGCTGCTGCGCGCGCGCCGGCGCGAGCGCGCCCGCGGCGAGCGCCACGATCGGCAGGAGAAGGCAGATGAAAACTTTGAGCGTCCCACGCATGGCTTGCTTGCCCGCTATCGTTGTTGAGCTGCCACCGTACATGAGACGTGCGGCCGGCTGAATGGCCCTTGAACGAAAAGCGCGGATTGAGGCGGCGGCATGGCGCCGCCGTCCCACCTCAAACCTGCACGTCAGGCCCGCGTAAGCTCACGACCGCGCTGCGGCGCGGGCTCTCCCGACTCGCTCAGCCCTGGGCGATCAGGTCGACCGTTCCCGTCGTCAGCCGGTAGATGCCGCCGACGACCTTCAGCTTGCCCTGCTCCAGGGCCGCATTGAGGATCGGCGCGGCCGTCTTCAGCTTGGCGATGTTGTCGACGACGTTCTGACGGATCGCATTGTTGAGCACGTCCCCACCCTGCTGCATCGCAGCCTTGGCGGCGGGTGCGATTGCATCGACCAGCGAGGGAATGTGTCCCGGCGGCGGCTTGTTGTCCTTGATCGCCTTCAGCGTCGCATCGACCGCGCCGCAGGCATCATGACCGAGCACGAGGATCAGCGGCGTGTTCAGCACGGCGACCGCATATTCCATGCTGGCGACGGTTTCGGTGCCGGCAAAGTTTCCGGCCACGCGACAGACGAAGAGATCGCCGCGGCCGGTGTCGAAGGCGTATTCCGGCGCGATGCGCGAGTCGGCACAGCTCAGCACCGCCGCGAACGGATTCTGTCCGCCGACCAGCGCCTCGCGCTCGTGCTTGAAATCATGACGGCGCGACACGCCCGAGACGTAGCGCGCGTTGCCTTCCATCAGTTGCTTCAACGAAGCATCGGGCGACAGCACGTTCTGCGGCTTTGGCGGCTGCTTGGCCTCCTTCGCCGAAGCCGTGCCGGCGGAAGCTCCGCCGGCGATGGCCATGCCGAACGCGGCGGCGCCAAACAGCATCGCGGAGCGCCGCGACGGCGCGATGTCTTGATGCAGAGGGTCAGAGCACTTGTCGCACATGTGACGTTTCCTCGGGGTCAGTGGATCAATGGAACCGCCGCGACGATAGGTACGCCGATGTGAAGAAATCACCAATAATGATTGATGCAACTGAAGATTGCTGCAACGCGCAGCCATGTTGCAACGCCGAAGCGATTGCTCACCTCATGCTCACGACTGCGCGGAGCTGCGTCCATCTGCATATATTCGAGATCGGCTACCACACATGACCCGCAAGAACCGCCGCAAATTCTCGCATGCGTTTTGCGCGAAGATCACGTTTCGACGACGATACAAGGCACGATGACGGCTCTTCCAGATCTCATCGCGCTCTAAAGCTGCTGCACGTCGACGACGCCCGCAACGGCCTTGATCGCGCCGGCGATCTGCGGCGAGACCTTGAAGCGGCCGGGCAGCTTCATCTCCACCTCGGTCTCGAGGTCGAGCATCATCACCAGCGAGACCTCGCCGTCGCCGCTTCCGCGCGGCGCAACGCCGGGACTGCCGACTTTTGGCGCCGCCCCGCTCGGCGCGGCCGCTTCGGGTCCGGCGAGACGCTTGGCGATCGAATCCAGCGGCTTGGTGTCGCGCAGGAAGATGCGCAGACCCTTCTGCGTCTTGGCCGCGGCGGCGTCGAGCGGCTCGGCATGCAGCACGCGCGCGCGCACGTCCTCGCCCTGGAGTTCGGCACCCAGCTGAAGCAGCACGGCGGCGCCCGGCTCCAGCACGTCGCGATATTGCGCGAGGCCTTCGGAGAACAGCACGGCCTCGAAATGGCCGGTGGGGTCGGAGAGCCCCATGATGCCCATCTTGTTGCCGGTCTTGGTGCGCCGCTCCATACGCGAGACCACGGTGGCCGCGACCTTGCCGGCGGTGGCGCCGGTCTTCACCGCGCGCGAGAACTCGGCCCATGACTGCACCCGCAGGCGCTTGAGCACCGTGGCGTAATCGTCGAGCGGATGTCCGGACAGGAAGAAGCCGACGGCGTCGTATTCGCGGCGAAGCTTTTCGGCCGGCAGCCACGGCTCGATCTGCGGCAGCATGATGCTGGGCGCATCCGCAGAACCGCCGAACATGTCGTTCTGGCCGATGGTCTCGGCCTGATGCGCGCGCTGGCAGGCGGCGAGGATGGCATCCGCGCCGGCGAAGACACGGGCCCGGTTCGGGTCCAACGTGTCGAAGGCGCCGGCCGCGGCAAGGCTTTCGATGATGCGCTTGTTGATCGCACGCGGATTGACCCGCGCGGCGAAGTCGGCGAGCGAGGTGAACAGGCCGCGCTTCGTGCGCTCCTCGATGATCTGGTCGATGGCCTGGATACCGACACCCTTGAGGGCTGCGAGCGCGTAATAGATCGTGTTCTCGCCGACCTCGAAGGTCGCGCCCGAACGGTTGATGTTCGGCGGCTCGACCTTGATGCCGAGGCGCTGCGCCTCGGAGCGGAATTCGGAGAGCTTGTCCGTGTTGTTCAGATCGAGCGTCATCGACGCCGCGATGAACTCGACCGGGTAATGCGCCTTCATGTAGGCAGTGTGATAGGACACCAGCGCATAGGCCGCCGCGTGGCTCTTGTTGAAGCCGTAGTCGGCGAATTTGGCCAGCAGCTCGAAGATGGTCTCGGCCTGCCCTTTCGGCACGCCGTTCTTCACGGCGCCCGCGACGAAGATGTCGCGCTGCTTGTCCATCTCGGCGCGGATCTTCTTGCCCATGGCGCGGCGCAAGAGGTCGGCGTCGCCGAGCGAATAGCCCGACATCACCTGCGCGATCTGCATCACCTGTTCCTGGTAGATGATGACGCCGAAGGTCTCCTTCAGGATCGGCTCCAGCACGGGGTGCAGATATTCCGGCTCCTCGTCGCCGTGCTTGCGCAGGCAATAGGTCGGGATGTTCGCCATCGGGCCCGGGCGATACAGCGCGACCAGCGCGATGATGTCCTCGAAACGGTCGGGCCGCATGTCGACCAGCGCGCGTCGCATGCCCTGGCTTTCAACCTGGAACACGCCGACCACCTCGCCGCGTGCCAGCATCTGGTAGCTCTCGGCATCGTCGATCGGCAGCGTCGCGAGATCGACATGGATGTCGCGCGGCTTGAGCAGCTTGCAGGCGACGTCGAGCACGGTCAGCGTCTTCAGGCCGAGGAAGTCGAACTTGACGAGGC
Source organism: Bradyrhizobium sp. YR681 (assembly GCF_000282615.1). GTDB lineage: Bacteria > Pseudomonadota > Alphaproteobacteria > Rhizobiales > Xanthobacteraceae > Bradyrhizobium. The sequence goes on from NZ_AKIY01000029.1 coordinate 3,737, forward strand.
CGGCCGGCTCGACCCATTTCATGTTGAACTGGGTCACCGGCATGTCCGACTTCGGATCGCGGTACATCGGCACCAGTTCGCTGAGCGGGCGATCGCCGATCACGATGCCGGCCGCGTGGGTCGAAGCGTGCCGCGTCAGGCCTTCGAGGCGCTGCGCGATGTCGAAGGCGCGCGCCACCACCGGGTCTTCGTCGCGGAACGCCTGGAGCTTCGGCTCGCTCTCGATCGCCGCGGCCAGCGTCACCGGCGCGGCCGGATTCTGCGGCACCAGTTTCGTCAGCTTGTCGACCTGCCCGTAGGGCATCTGCAGGACGCGGCCGACGTCGCGCAGCACGCCGCGTGCCTGCAGCGTACCGAAGGTGATGATCTGCGCGACCTGGTCGCGGCCGTAGCGGTCCTGGACGTACTTGATCACCTCGCCGCGGCGGTCCTGGCAGAAGTCGATGTCGAAGTCCGGCATCGAGACGCGCTCGGGATTGAGGAAGCGCTCGAACAGCAGGCCGAACTTGATCGGGTCGAGATCGGTGATGGTCAGCGCCCAGGCGACCAGCGAGCCTGCGCCGGAGCCGCGGCCCGGCCCGACCGGAATGCCCTGGCCCTTCGCCCATTTGATGAAGTCGGACACGATCAGGAAGTAGCCCGAGTACTTCATGCGCATGATGACGTCGAGCTCGAACGCCAGGCGCTTGTTGTAGTCTTCTTCCGTGGTGCCCTGCGACAGGCCGTGCACGCGCAGACGGTTGGCGAGCCCCTCCTCCGCCTGGCGCTTCAATTCGGCCGACTCGACCGCGGCCGCATCGGAGCTGGCGGCGGCGCCGACCGTGAAGAACGGCAGGATCGGCTTGCGCGTCATCGGGCGGAACGAGCAGCGCTCGGCGATCTCCACCGTCGAGGCCAGCGCCTCCGGAATGTCGGCGAACAGCACCGCCATCTCGGCGCGGGTCTTGAAGCGGTGATCGGGCGTCAGCTGCACGCGATCGGTCTCGGCGATCAGCCGGCCGCCGGCGATGCACAAGAGCGCGTCATGCGCCTCGTAATCGTCGGTCGATGCGAAATACGGCTCGTTGGTCGCAACCAGCGGCAGGCCCTTTGAATAGGCGATGTCGATCAAGCCGCTCTCGACGCGCCGCTCCCTGTCGATGTTGTGGCGCTGCAATTCGACATAGAGCCGGTCGCCGAACAGGCTCGCCAGGCGCTCGCAGCGCAATGCCGCGATGTCGGCGTGGCCCGCGGCCAGCGCCAGCGAGATCGGTCCGTCCGGGCCGCCGGTGAGCAGGATCAGGCCCTCGGTCTCGCCCTCGAGCCAGTCGAACTTGATGTGGGAGGCGTGGGTGTCGGGCGTCTCCAGGAACGCGCGCGAGTTCAGCCGCATCAGGCTGCGATAGCCGCGCTCCTGCGCCGCCAGCAGCACCACGCGGGAGGGCGGAAGCGCGTTGCGCGCATTGGGATCCTGGTCGCCGAAATCGATTGCGAGCTCGCAGCCGACGATCGGCTGGATGCCGGAGCCCGCCATCTTGTCGGAGAACTCCAGCGCGCCGAACATGTTGTCGGTGTCGGTCAGCGCCAGCGCGGGCTGGTGGTCCTTCTTGGCAAGCTCGGCGAGCTTGGCGATCTTGATCGAGCCCTTGAGCAGCGAATAGGCCGAGTGAACGTGAAGGTGGACAAATCCGGCGCTCGGCATGGTCGCGTGACGGCCTCTTGCAGATGAGATGGAGCGGTCGCCGGCTCCTCAAGGCATCCTGCACTCGACCGGCCGACTCGCCTCACAATGGTGGGGTGTCGCGCCGCCAGAGTCCACGCCGGAGCGGCCGATCTGCCGCATCGTCCCGCTTTTCCCCAAGGGCACTGGTCCCCAAGGGCACTTCGAGGCCCCCATCGGGGTTCAGGCGCATCGGTTTCCAACCGCAGGTCTAGAGCTGCGGGATCACCTGGGCCCAGATTGCGATCATCCCGACGAACAGCGAAATCGAGGCGAGTGCGGCGGCTTCTTCCACGAAAATCCTGAACATGGCTTGCTCCATCACCAGAACGTATGAAGAACATTGTTCTCATTTCGTTCACGGGAGTCAAGCCATCCGGCCCATCTCGAAAAATAATGGTTAACTCACTGACTTCACACAATAAAAAAGCCCCGGCGCAAGGCCGGGGCTTTTCGACGACCGCTTCTTGCGAAGCGATCCGTATCAGTAACGGCCGATGATCGGGCCGCCGAACTTGTAGTTCAGGCGGACGAGACCCATGTCGACGTCCTGCTTGATGCTGTCGGTCTTCAGACCGGCGAAGGTGACGTCCTTGTCGGACAGGAAGATGTGGTTGTATTCCACACCCACCGACCAGTTCGGCGCGAAGCCGTATTCGAGGCCGGCGCCGACCGTACCGCCCCAGCGGGTGTCGCTGTTGGAGGCAAGCAGACCGCCAGTCGCCGTGCTGAAGACTTCGTTCTTGACGCCGACGACGGCCGCGCCGCCCTTGGCGTAAACGAGCACGTTGTTCCAGGCGTAACCGACCTGACCGGTGATCAGACCGAACGAATCGATCTTCGTGCGGTTGCGCTGGGCGAGCAGCGAGCTGGTGTTGTCGCCGGTGAAGTCAGCCCAGTTGCCCTGACCTTCGACGCCGAACACCCACTGGCCGGACTGCCAGCGATAGCCGACCTGGCCACCGACCGTGCCGCCGGTCGCATCGTGCGAGCCTTCGCGGCCCACGCCCGTCAGATCCCAGGTCGTGCGGGCCGATGCGCCGCCGCCGTTGATGCCGATGTAGAAGCCGCTCCAGTCGTAAATCGTGGCGACCATCGCAGGCGCCTTGGTGTACGGACGCGCCGCAAGATCAGCAGCCAGCGCCGGTGCAGCCGCGCCGAGCGCGACGAGGCTCACAGCCGCAAGCAACAAGTTCTTCTTCATTTGAATCCCGTTCCAGTTTCTTCAGTAGGCCCCCGGGCCGTGGGCTTGGTCATAACAGCGATCGACGGAATTGCTGTAACCTCGACGCAACAGTGCACTCCAAAGGACCGCGCTTCGTAAATGAAGATTTAGCGAAGCGCGCCGGAAACCCTTTGAAACAAGAGTTTTCAGCAATTCCAATGTCGACTACACGAGATATGGTGCGTGCGCGCGTAACATCGTCGCGCGCACAATCGTGTGATTGGAGATTTAAGATGCGTGAACAGGTCGCCCTCCCCATTGTCGCCACACTTTCGCTCGCCCTTGCCACATTTGCGCTGTCGCTCGGCGCAAGCACGCCGGCGCGCGCATTCGGCACGCATCACGCCTTCTGTCTCACCGGGGATGAATGGCCGGGGCTGAGCAACTGCACGTTCGACACTTATGCACAGTGTCGGGCGAGTTCGTCCGGACGCGCGCTGACCTGCATCGCGAACCCGTATTTCGCCGGACAGAGCGATGATCCCTACGCCTATCAGAATCGTCCGCGTGCGCAGGCGCCGGGTTATTCCCCTGGCTACTTCCTGCCGCGCTGAGATGCCCCGCATCGGTCTCGCGCTCGGCGTGATCGGCTTGCTGCTCGCAAGCGCGTTGGCGCGCGCACAGACCTACGATCCCAGCTATCCCGTCTGCATGCAGATCTACGGCCAGGTCGGCTATTTCGATTGCCGTTACACCTCGCTCGCGCAGTGCAGATTTCTCGCCGTCGGCCGTTCGGCGAGCTGTGTTGCGAACCCGTATTTTGCGGCGAAGCGACCCGCGCGCCGATCACAGCGCGCCGATTAGCGTTGGCGCAATCGGGACGCTGATATGCGCGCCGCCGCGGATTGAAGCTCCGGTGTTGACGCAGACCGATCGGGGTTTAAGTACGGCAGACAAATCTTGCAGGGATGGCGACGTTCGCGGGCTGGTTCCCGTTGCCGCCATCAATGCAGGACACATGACGACCTCGCCTCACGCGACCACGCCCCGCGCCAATTCAGACACAGCCTCGGCGCCCCCTCGCCTCGCCATCGTCCTGATCTCGCTCGCGATGGGCGGCTTTGCGATCGGAACCACCGAATTCGCATCGATGAGCCTGCTGCCGTTCTTCGCCGCCGACCTCCAGATCGACGAGCCGACCGCGGGGCACGCCATCAGCGCCTACGCGCTCGGCGTCGTGCTGGGCGCGCCGCTGATCGCCGTGCTTGGCGCGCGCTTCGCACGGCGCACGCAACTGCTGGTCCTGATGGCCGTGTTCGCGCTTGGCAATGCGCTCACAGCGCTTGCACCCGGCTTTGGCTGGATGATCGCAGCGCGCTTCCTCTCGGGACTGCCGCACGGCGCCTATTTCGGCATCGCCGCTTTGGTCGCAGCCTCCCTCGTTCCGCAACATCGTCGCTCGCAGGCAATCGGCCAGGTCATGCTCGGCCTGACCTGCGCCACCATCATCGGCGTGCCGCTGGCCAATCTGATCGGCCAGGCGGTCGGCTGGCGCGCGAGTTTTGGCCTGGTCGCGGTGCTGGCGCTGCTCACGGTGCTGCTCTGCGCGTTGTTCGTACCGCGGGATCAGGCCGGACGATCCGATCCGCTGCGCGAGCTCGGCGCACTTCGAAGCGGCCGCGTCTGGATCACGCTTGCGATCGGTGCGATCGGCTTCGGCGGCATGTTCGCCGTCTATACTTATCTCGCGACGACCTTGATCGAGGTCACCCGGGTGAGCACCGCGGTGATCCCGTTCTTCCTTGCCGTATTTGGCGTCGGCGCCACGCTCGGCAATCTGTTCGTGCCGCGCTTTGCGGATCGGGCCTTGATGCCGACGGCCGGCATCATCCTGTTGTTTGCCGCGGTCGCGCTCTTGCTGTTTCCACTTGCCGCCGGCAATCCCTGGCTGCTTGCGGCCGACGTCTTCGCCATCGGCGCCAGCGTCTCGCTCGGCGCCATCCTCCAGACCCGGCTGATGGACGTTGCGGGCGACGCGCAGGCCCTCGCCGCCGCGCTGAACCATTCGGCGTTCAACACCGCCAACGCGCTCGGCCCGTTCCTGGGCGGGCTCGCCATCCGCGAGGGGCTGGGCTGGACCTCCACCGGTCCCGTCGGCGCCGCGCTCGCACTGCTCGGCTTCCTGATCTGGATCGTCGCCTGGCGCGACGCCGGACCTGCTCGGGCCGAAATCACCTCGCGAGGCGACGCTGCTCCGCTCGCGCCACCGCTGGCGCCGGATCATCGAAACCGTGCAGCTGAGGCCAGCGATACGGTCGCCTGACGTCCCGGCTCCGGCCCTGGCTCAACCGGCCAGCGTCACGATCAAAGGCCCGTTTCGGGTCGCGATCACGGTGTGCTCGTACTGAACGGTCGGCGCTTCGGGGCTGCTGTAGAGCGTCCACGGATCATCGCCACCATCCTGTGCCCACTCGGCGCCCATGGACAGGAACGGCTCGACGGTGAACACCAGGCCGTCGCTCATCACGCGGCGTTCAGAGCGATCGGGCCATGTCGCGATCTCCGTCGGCTCCTCATGGAGCGAGCGGCCGACACCATGACTGGCAAGATTCCTGACCAGGCTGTAGCCGTTCTTCCGCGCAAACGTCCCGATGGCGTTGCCGATGCCGGCAATCGGTTTGCCGGCGCCGACCTGCTGAAGGCCCGCCCACATCGCCCGCCGGCCATCCCGGCAAAGGCGTTCGATCGCACGCGTCACGGGTGGAACGGCGAACGAAGCGCCCGTGTCCGCAAAGAAGCCGTTCTTCTCGGCCGACACGTCGATGTTGACGAGATCGCCGCGCACGATCCGCCGCTCGCCCGGAATGCCGTGCGCGATCTCCTCGTTCACGCTGATGCAGGTCGCCCCCGGAAAGTCATAGGCCAGCTCCGGCGCCGAACGGGCCCCGGCCGCTTCCAGACGTTTTCGCCCGATCTGGTCGAGCTCGGCGGTGGTCATGCCCGGCTCGAGCGCCTTCCCCATCGCCTCCAGGGTATTGGCGACGATGCGGCCAATCTCTTGCAGGCGCGCGAGGTCGTTGTCATCAGAGATCGTCATGTCAGCGCTCTTTCCGAAACAGCCGGACATAGCGCTTGTGAAGGCGCCTTGCAAATGAGAGCGGGCGCAGCCCGGCGCTGGCGCAATCTCGATGGCCCCTTCCGGCAATTGCCCGAAAGCGAACATGCCGGCCTGGACGTCGGCGAAATAAAACACGCACCGACGTGCCACCGCAAGTTGTGAAAGCGCCGATCGTCGTATAGCGTCAGCACCGGTATGCACCGTGTAGTCGATCGCTTCATGCTCGCCCGTATCCTGCTTCTCATTGCCTCCCTCTTGCTTCCCGGCGCTTTGCGCGCAGAAGGAACTGCGGCCGAGAAAGCCGGATTTGCCTCCACGCTGATCATCTATCTTGCCAAGGGAGCGCCCGACGCGTGCGGGCCGGGCTGCGACCGCTGGATCGCCATCGAGGGCCAGATCGACCGGGACGCCGCGCCGCGCGTTCGCCGCTTCCTCGCCGGCGTCAAGGACACGCAGCGCCCGATCTACCTGTATTCGCCCGGCGGCAGCGTCGATCCATCCTACGAGATCGGACGGCTGCTGCGCAGCCGCAAGGCCATCGCGCGGGTCGGCCGGACGATGGTGACGGCGTGTGCCGCGGGCACGCAGACCGACGCGGCCTGCCTCAAGGTGAAGAACGCCGGCGGCGAAATCGAGGCCGAGCTCACCACCTATCACGCGATGTGCAACTCGGCCTGCGGCTTCGTGTTTATCGGGGCGACCTCCCGCGAGGTCGCCCCCGACGCGGCGCTGGCGGTGCATAATTCCAGGCTGATCCTCAAGTTCCGCGGCAGTCCGCCTCCAGAGGTGGTCGCGGAGGCCCGGCGGCGCCGCATGGCCAGCGGCGACCGCGACCGCGCCGCGTTCATCGTGGCGATGGGGATCAGCCGCGAGCTTGATGAACTGATCCGGACCGTGAAGTTCGAAAACCTGCACATGCTGACGCGGGCCGAGCTCTATCGTTTCGGCATCGACACGCGGCCGCTGGCCGAAACGACGTGGAAGCTGGAGAAGGAAGCACGTCCGTTCGTCCGCAAGTTCGCGGTGATGAAGCAGGAGAACGGCGGCACGTCGTTCCGCATGATGGAGTGGCGCCTGTCCTGCGAAAGCAACAAGCGCGTGCCGCTGACGTTCACGGGCGAGATCGACGAGGCAACCGCCGGCAAGAGCATGATCCTGATGACGGCGGATGCCGAGGCGGGCAATGAGACCGGAGGGTCTGCAATTCGGTCCGGCAAGTACGAATTCTGGCGCGGCAGCATCGATCCCGACACGATCAAGGCGATACTGGCGTCCCGCGCCATGCATGTCCGCCAGACCACGACCGGACAGGACGACAAGACGAACACGACGAGATTCGACATCGACCTGACGGGCCTGGCGTCGGCATGGACGCGGCTCAAATCATCTTGTGCCCTGTCCACGCTGAACCCGATCAGCCCGTGGCCGGCCACGGTGCCGAACGTCAGCCCGACGTCCCCCGCCGTGCCGGCGCCGTAAGCGCGGGCGCCACACTTTTTCTTCCCCGCGACAGCCCTGAGTTTCGTCGCGCGCGCCGCAAAGCCATCCCTTGCGATTTAAGGACCAATCGGTCTATATATGAGCAATGAGCCGTCAGACCGCAGCGCCGTCCCCCCGCGGCCGCCCCCGAAGCTTCGACATGGATGCCGCCGTCGAGCGCGCGATGGGTGTGTTCTGGACGCGCGGCTATCACGCCACGGCGCTGCCGGACCTGCTTCGTGCGACCAAGCTCTCGCGCGGCAGCCTTTACGCCGCGTTCGGTGACAAGCACTCGCTGTTCCTGCGTGCGCTCGACCGCTACATCGCCGATGCCGTGGCGCGAATGGATAACGAGCTCGCCGCCGCCAGACCGCCGATTGACGGCCTGCGGGCCTTCCTGGCCGGCTATGTCGACCGCACCAGCGGTGCCAATGGCCGGCGCGGCTGTCTGCTGGTGGCAACCGCCATGGAGCTGGCGGGCCAGGATGCCGAGGTCGGCCGTCGCGTGGCGGGCTTCTTCAAGGCGATGGAGACCAGGGTCGCGGATGCGCTGTCCCGGGCGAAGACGGCGGGCCAACTGGCCGATGGCGTCGAGCCGCCGAGTGCCGCCAAAGTTCTCGTCTGTTTCGTCGAGGGGCTGCGCGTGGTCGGCAAGACAGCGCCGGCACGGACCGCATCGCAAGCCACTGCAGACGCGCTGCTCGACCGTTTCACGAGGTAATGCCGCCGGAGACGCACCATGCCGTCGGCGCGTCCATATCTGGACTGATCGGTCCTGAAAGGAACAATGCCATGTCTGCGATCCAGATCGTCTGCGCCGTGGCCGTTCCCTTGCTCTGGGGTTACCAGTTCGTGGCCATCAAGGTGGGCGTCACGGAGTTTCCGCCGCTGTTCTTCCTCGCACTGCGCTTCCTGGCCATCGCACTGCTGCTCGTTCCCTTCGTCAAAAGGCCTGCGCGTCAGCAGATCGGCCCGATTGCAGCCATTTCGCTTTTCCTCGGTGGATTGAACTTCGGGCTGTTCTACGTCGGCCTCGGGCTCGGTTCGGGAAGCATGTCGGCGATCGCCTATCAGCTCGCCACACCCTTCACCGTCCTGCTGGCCTGGCCGCTGCTCGCGGAGAAGCCATCTCTCACCACGTCCGCCGGCGTGGTGCTCGCGTTCGCGGGCGTGGTCATGCTCGCGGCAGAGCCCGGCCTGTCGGCAACGCCGCTTCCGCTGCTGCTTGTGGTCGGGGCGGCTTTCGCCTTCGCAGTCTCCAACGTCCTGACGAAACGCTACGGGCCTTTCGATCCCCTGATGCTGATGGGGTGGTCGTCGCTGCTCACGGTGCCGCAGGTCCTGCTGATGTCGTTGCTGCTCGAATACGGCCAGGCGGCGAGCCTCGCCACCGCGGATGGACGCGGTTGGCTGGCGCTTGCCTACACGATCTTCATCGGCGGCATTGTCGGGTTTGGCCTCTGGTTCTGGCTGATCGCCCGGTGCTCGATGGCCCGCGTCGCACCGTTCGGCCTGCTGCTTCCCGTGTTCGCCCTGATGTCGAGCGTGCTGTTTCTCGGCGACAGCGTGACCCCGAAGTTGATTGCCGGCGGCCTGCTCGCGATCACCGGCGTCGCCATGACTCAGGTCAGGCCCGGCGTTCGGGCAAAGGTCGAGGCGGCCAGTCGCCAACCGGCTGTGAAAATTGACTAGATCTCGTCGAGCAGACTGCGGACCTTGGCGGCGAGGTCTTCGATCGCAAACGGCTTGGGCAGCAGATGCTTGCCGGCATCGAGAACGCCATTGTGAACGATCGCATTGCGCGTATAGCCGGTGGTGAACAGTACTTTCAGCTCTGGCTGTCGTTTCAACAGCTCGGCCGCAAGGTCGGCCCCGGTCATGCCCGGCATCACGACATCCGTAAACAGGAGGTCTGGAGCATGGCCATCCTCGATCTTCCGGATCGCTTCTTTCGCGCTCGCCGCTTCGATGACGGTGTAGCCAAGATCCCGCAGGCTTTCCGACGAGATGCTGCGGACGCGCTCATCGTCTTCCACGACGAGGATGGTCTCCTTCTGGAGACTGGCACCGGGATGCGTCGCGGCCTCCGAGGGGATCGAGACGTCCTCGTCGCCGACCAGGCGCGGAAGGTAGATCTTGACGGTGGTGCCGACGTCGACCTCCGAATAGATCTTCACGTGTCCGCCCGACTGCCGCACAAAACCATACACCTGACTGAGGCCAAGCCCGGTGCCCTTACCGACCTCCTTCGTTGTGAAGAACGGATCAAACACCCTGCCCAGCACGTCGCCCGGTATCCCGACGCCGTTGTCCGTCACGGCAATGAGAACATACTGCCCCGGTTTCAACGTGTACTCGCGAGCATATTTCTGGTCGATCGAGGCGTTGCTGGTCTCGATCGTTAGCCGGCCACCTCTTGGCATGGCGTCCCGGGCATTGACCGCGAGATTGAGAACCGCGCTTTCCAGTTGGGCGGGGTCGGCTCGAACGCGCCAGAGGCCGGCCGCCAGAACCGTTTCAAGGCTGATGAGCTCGCCAAGAGAACGGTCGAGCAGTTCGCTCATCCCGCCGACCATCCTGTTGATGTCCACGACCTCAGGTGCAAGCGGTTGTTGGCGAGAGAAGGCCAGCAGCCTCTGGGTCAGGGTGGCCGCGCGGTTCGCGCCGTCAATGGCGGCGTCGATGAAGCGGTCGATATCGACCTCCCCCTTGGCAAGCCGCCGCCGGGCGAGGTTCAGACCACCAATGACCACGGCCAGCATATTGTTGAAATCGTGGGCAATACCTCCGGTCAATTGCCCTACGGCTTCCATCTTTTGAGCTTGCCTGAGTTGCTCTTCGGTTTTCATGCGTTCGGCGATCTCGTCGGCAACTCGTCGCTCGAGCTCGCTATTGAGCGACTGCAGCCGCGCGACGAGACGCGCATTTTCGATGGCGGTCGCAGCGTGCCCGGCGATGCCGAGCAAGGCACTCTCATGCTCGGCTTGAAATTTGCCGGTGTCGGGGTGGCCGAAGAACAGTCCGCCGAGGACTTCACCGGTCGGCGAGACCACAGGAACTGCCAGATAGGATCGGACTGGCAGGTGCCCTTCGGGCATGCCTTTGCGCGGAGCGTTCTTGCCATAACGGGGGTCCTGCAGGATATCCTCGGACCGCATCACCCCCGTCCCCTTGAACGTCGGCTCGAAGACGGCGGTGTTGCGCGGCATCGGGAAGCGCTCGAACGCGGATCGCGGCACGCCGGACAATGCATAGAGCATGTAGCTGCCGCCCTCCGGCGTCAGGACGTTGTAGAAGAATGCACCGAACTGAGCGCCCGACAACTCAACGCCGGCGTCCGTCACGATCTGAACGATCCTTTCGAGGTCACGTTCGCGCGCAACCGAAGCGCCCGTATCGTTCAGGATGCGAAGATGGCGCTCGGATTTCTTCTTTGCGGTGATATCGAGGACCGTGCCGATGAATCGGACGGCCTGGCCATTCGCAAAGACAGCGTCACCGGTGGCGGCAATCCATCGCTCGATACCATCCTCGATGCCGATGGTTCGGTATTCGATGTTGTAGGAGGCGGGAGAATTCGGCGCCAGGGCTCTGGATACGGCCTCATGGGCGCGTTCCCTGTCTTCCGGATGAAGTCCCCTCAGAAACGCCCCTTCGTAGCTCACCTCAGCATCCGGCGATAAGCCGAACAGCGCCTTGCAGCGGTCGTCCCATCGCAGAATGCCGTTGACCGGGTCGTAATCCCAGGTGCCGATCCCGGCCGCGTGGTTGGCAAGACTTAACCGCTCCGCGGCTTCCCGCGCAGCCTCGCCCGACCGCGCGCGCTCGATGTGCGCCCACGATCGTTCGGTGACCTCGGTGAGCAAGGCGAGTTCGCGCCGCGTCCACTGGTGTGGGCCCCGGTGATGAATGGCCATCAGGGCCGTGAGCCGCCCCTCTTTGACGAAGGGCATGCAGATCGTCGAACCGATGCTGATTCTCTGGAAGGTCGCCGCCTCTTCCGGGGCGAGCTCTTTCAGATTGTCGTTGATCACCAGAGGTCTGCCGGCGCCCAGCTCCCGGACGGCCTTCTCACCGAAATCGGCCAGTTTGTAATGCCCGAGGATGTGGATCGCCCCGGGTGCCGCCCAGTCCCCTTTTATCGTGAAGCCGTCCTCGTCGGCGTCCATGTCGGCATAGGCGCAAATCGACACGCCCAGATGCTCGCCAAGCATCCTGGTTGTCACCGCCAATACGCCGTCTGCATCTCGGGTCTTGGCGGTCTCCTTGTTGAGGACGTCCAGAAACAGCAGCCGGGCTTCGTTCTCTCGCACCGCCATTTCTGCACGTCGACGTTCGACGGCCGTGCGCGTGCGTTCGGCGACTTCCCGGATCAGATCCAGCTCTTCGGAACTCCACTCACGCGGCGCCTCGTGATTGAGATAGAGCAGAGCCACGACGCCGTCGGGCTCCGAGATCGGCATGTTGACAAGTGCGCGGGCAGATATCGCCTCGAGCGCCCGAGCGCGCTCGCCGACGCGAGGGTCTTTTTCCGCATCGGCACAGATGACGGTCTCACCCCGCTTCAGGTCTTCGATGTAGCTGCCGTAATCGCGGAAATGCAGCACGCCCGCCAGGCTCAAAATGCCCGGCGCGTTCCAGTCGCGGACGATGGTGATGGTCTCCTCCGTCGTATCGACGGTGCCATAACCGGCCCTGCTGACATTCAGGCTGCGGCCAAGCAGCTCTGCTGCGGCATATGCGAGATCGTCGGGATCGTTGATCTCTCGAATGTAGTCGCCCAGCGCCGCCAGGACGGCATTTCGATCGGCCGAGCTCACCCCGGTCGCTGTCGTCATCGCTCTGCCCCCGACACTTCACTCTCTCCAACAAGCAATGACGATATCGTTGTTTCGCTTTGCACGAATCGCGTCGAGGACGGCGAACTTGCCCAAGGTTCAGACGAGGCAGTGCAGGACCATTCCTGCCTGCCCTTAACTGTATGAGAGCGTTTGGGTTCCCTGGCCTGGAGCGTCACATGAGTTGAGAGGCGGTTGTGAAGCGCTGGGACCGGCCCTCGGAGCAGGCATCGGCCCCCTCGTGAGCCTTCGCTTCTACACCGGCGTGTAGATCACGAGCTTCAGCGCGGGATCGTCATTGGCCTGGAAGCTGGTGTGCTCGAACCGGAGCAGGCCCTTGGTCGGATGGTTCATGGTCTTGAGGCCGGACGCCGTGCTGCGGATCTCGTGCGCCTCCCACCATTTGACGAATTCCGGACTGCCCTGGCGCAGCCGCGTCAGCAATTCGGCAAAGGCGGGATCGCCGGCCCAGACGTCGTGGGTGGCGCGAAACATCGCGACCATGCTCTTGGCCACATCTGCCCAGCCGGCGCCGTAGAATTTTCGCGTCTGCTTGTTGGTCAGCACCAGCAGCAGCGTGTTGCGGTCCTGCTCGGGCAGTTGCCCGAAGCCGAAGACCTCCTCGGCGGCCTCGTTCCACGCCAGCACGTCCCAGCGTCGTCCCGTGACGTAAGCCGGCTGCTTCAGGCTGTGGATCATCCGCCGAATGGGCGACGGCACGATCTCCGGCACGAAGGCGCCCCGCGCGCCGTCACGCGCCAGTGCCTTCAGATGCGCATGCTCGGTCTTGGTCAGACGCAGCGCGCGGGCCAGCGCGTCGATGGTGGTGACCGAGGGGCTGACGGTGCGGCCCTGCTCGAGGCGGATGTACCAGTCGACGCCGATCCCGGCGAGCTGGGCGACCTCCTCGCGGCGCAAGCCCGCGGTGCGCCGCCGGCGGCCGGCGGGAAGGCCGACCGTCTTCGGTGTCAGCTTTTCGCGGCGGGACCTCAGGAAGTCACCGAATTCGACGCGGCGCGGATCGGCCATGGCGTGTTCCCATGATGGAGGGCTTTGAGAATACTAGGATAATACCAGGCCTTCTTGTCCCTTCAAGGGCGGCGCATATCAGCCTCACCCGACCCTGAGGTGACCACATGAAAGCTGCCGTACTCAAATCCTTTGGAGCCCCGCTGGCGATCGAGAATGCCCCCGCCCCTGTGCTCGGCACTGGCGAAGTCATCGTCGACGTCGTCGCCACGCGCGTTCTGTCCTACATGAACGAGGTTTTCAGCGGCGAACGCAATTATGCGCTCGACCTGCCGATCATCCCCGGCCCGGGCGGCATCGGCCGGGTGCGCGCGATCGGCCCGGATGCGACCAGGCTCAACATCGGCGACTGGGTGTTCTGCGACCCGACGGTGCGCTCGCGCGACGACATCGTGGCGCCCGACATCGCCCTGCAAGGGCTCACCGCCCCCGGTGCCGGCGCCATGCGCCTGCAACAGCATTTTCGCCACGGCTCGTTCGCCGAGCAGATGCGCCTGCCGACCGAGAATGTGAAGCGGCTGGGCGCGATCACGTCGGCGGAAGCCACGCAATGGTGCGCGCTGGGCACGCTGCTGGTGCCCTATGGCGGCTTCCTCGCCGCCAACCTTCAGCCGGGCGAGACCGTGCTGGTGAGCGGCGCTACCGGCAATTTCGGCAGCGCGGCGGTGTCGGTTGCGCTGGCCATGGGCGCGGCCTGCGTGGTGACGCCGGGCCGTAACGAGAAGATCCTCGCCGACCTCGTCCGCCGCTTCGGCAGCCGCGTGAAGCCGGTCAGGCTCACCGGCAACGAGGACGACGACCGCGAGGCGATGAAGCGCGCCGCGCCCGGGCCGATCGACTGCGTGTTCGACATCATGCCGCCCTCGGTGAACACCAGCGTGGTCCGCGCCGCGGTCATGACGGTGCGCGCCTATGGCCGCGTCATGCTGATGGGCGGCGTCGGCATGGCCGGCGGCGCGGGCCTCGAGCTGCCCTACCCCTGGATCATGCGCAATTGCATCAGCATCCACGGCGTCTGGATGTACCCGCCCGATGCGGCAAGCCGCCTGATCGCCCTGGTGCGATCAGGATTGCTGCGGCTGGAGGAGTACGAGGCCACCGCCTTCGACCTCGACCACGCCAACGAGGCCGTGGCGCACGCCGCGGCCAACGGCGGACCGTTCAGGTTGACGGTGATCAGGCCGTAGCTGGCCTGCCCGCTGCGGCGATGCGCCGTCGCAGCGGGTTTGCGCGATAAGTCAAAGGGCTGGGAAGCGTCACCCCGGTCACGGCCGCCGGAGGCCGGCTACTGTGCATGGGGTTGTTTTCGAAGTTTTGTTATTCGAGCTCGACCACCTGGCCGTTCGACAGCGACACGCGGCGGTCCATGCGGCCGGCGAGCTCCATGTTGTGGGTCGCGATCAGCATCGAGACCTGCGTGGCCTTGACCAGCTGCATCAAGGCCTGGAACACGTGGTCCGCCGTGTGCGGATCGAGATTGCCGGTCGGCTCGTCCGCAAACAGCACGCGCGGCGCATTGGCCACCGCGCGCGCGATCGCGACACGCTGCTGCTCGCCGCCGGACAGCTCGGCGGGGCGATGGGTGATGCGGTCGCCGAGGCCGAGATAGCCGAGGATCTCCTTGGCGCGCTTGACCGTCTCCGACTTCTTCAGGCCGCGGATCATCTGCGGCAGCATCACGTTCTCCAGCGCCGAGAACTCCGGCAGCAGCCGGTGCGACTGGTAGACGAAGCCGATGTCGGTGCGGCGAAGCTGGGTGCGCTCGACGTCGGGCAGTTGCGAGGTCGGCGCGCCGTTGACATAGACCTCGCCGGAATCCGGCGCCTCGAGCAGGCCTGCGATGTGCAGCAGCGTCGACTTGCCCGAGCCCGACGGCGCCACCAGCGCGACCGACTGCCCCGCCCACAGCGCCAGCTTGGCGCCATCGAGGATCGTCAGCGGCACCTCGCCCTGCAAATACTGCCGCTTTATCTCGTGGAGATAAATGACCGGTACGTCCTCAGCCCCATGCTGCTGCTCCATCAGCCCCTCACTCGTACCGCAGCGCTTCGACGGGATCGAGCCGCGCGGCGCGCCAGGACGGGTACAGCGTCGCAAGAAACGACAGCGTCAGCGCCATGATGACGACGGCCGTGGTCTCGCCGACGTCGATCTCGGCGGGCAGCTTCGACAGGAAGTACAGCTCCGGCGAGAACAGCTCGGTGCTGGTGAGCCAGGACAGGAACTGCCTGATGGACTCGATGTTGAGGCAGATCACGAGGCCGACGATGAAGCCGACCAAGGTGCCGACCACGCCGATCGAGGCGCCCGTGATCAGGAAGATGCGCATGATCGAGCCCTGCGAGGCGCCCATCGTGCGCAGGATCGCAATGTCGCTGCCCTTGTCCTTCACCAGCATGATCAGGCCGGAGACGATGTTCAACGCGGCGACCAGCACGATCATGGTCAGAATCAGGAACATCACATTGCGCTCGACCTGGAGCGCGTTGAAGAAGGTCGAGTTGCGCTGCCGCCAGTCGACCAGGAACACCGGCCGGCCCGCGGCCTCCGTCACCGCCTGGCGGAAGGCGACGATCTGGTCGGGATTGGTGGTGAACACCTCGATCGAGGTGACGTCGTTGGCGCGGTTGAAATAGGCCTGCGCTTCGGCGAGCGGCATGAACACGAAGCCGAGATCGTATTCGGACATCCCGATCTCGAACACGGCGGCGATCTTGTAGGGCTTGATGCGCGGCGTCGTGCCCATGGGCGTGACAGCGCCCTTCGGCGCCACCAGCGTGATGCTGTCGCCGGCGTGCAGCGACAGCTGGTCGGCGAGGCGCCGGCCGATCGCGACGCCCTGCCCGTCGTCAAAGCCCTCGAGCGAGCCCTGCTTGATGTTCTTGGCGATCGAGGTGAGGTTGTTGAGATCGTCGGAGCGGATGCCGCGCACCAGCACGCCCGAGGCATTCCATGGCGATGAGGCCAGCGCCTGGCCGTCCACCACGGGAGCTGCAAGCCGGATGCCCTTGACCTGGCTGAGCCGGTCGGCGACGTCTTTCCAGTCGGTCAGCGGCGATTCCAGCGGCTGCACAAGGATGTGGCCGTTCAGGCCCAAAATCTTGTCGAGCAGCTCCTTCCGGAAGCCGTTCATGACGGCCATGACGATGATCAGCGTCGCCACGCCCAGCATGATGCCGAGGAACGAGAACCCGGCGATGACCGAGATGAATCCCTCCTTGCGGCGCGCGCGCAGATAGCGCGCCGACAACATCCACTCGAATGGCGCGAAAGGCGCGGTTTGAACAGTTTCGGTCATGGTTTCATCCATCGCTCGATAATCCCATGATTCGGGGTCAATTGTGGCCGGATTGGCGGCCGCGATATCGGGCGATGAACAATATTCAGCCGGCCAGCCGGGCGACTGCGTCCGCGGGCGACAGATTCTCGCGGGAGCCGTCGGCCCGCCGCTTGAGTTCGACCTTGCCGTCGGCCAGGCCCTTCGGCCCGATCATGATCTGCCAGGGGATGCCGATCAGGTCGGCAGCGGCGAATTTGGCGCCGGCGCGCTGGTCGGTGTCGTCGTAGAGCACGTCGACGCCCTTTGCGGTCAGCTCGGCATAAAGCTTCTCGCAGGCCGCGTCGACCGCGGCATCACCCTGCTTGAGGTTGAGGATAGACACCCGGAACGGGGCCACGGCTTCCGGCCATTTGATGCCGGCATCGTCATGGCAGGCCTCGATGATGGCGCCGAGCAGGCGCGAGACGCCGACGCCGTAGGAGCCGCCATGGATCGGAACGTCGACACCGTCGGGCCCGGCCACCATCGCCTTCATCGGCTCCGAATACTTCGTGCCGAAATAGAAGATCTGACCGACCTCGATACCCCGGGTGTTCACCCGCTTGTCTTCGGGCACTTCCTGCTCGAAGCGCGCGGCGTCGTGGACGTCTTCGGTGGCGGCGTAGACCGAGGTCCACTGCTTGATGATCGGCGTGAGGTCGCCGTTATAGTCGACGTTCTCGTCCGGCACCGGCAGGTCGAGCACGTCGCGATTGATGAACACGCCGGATTCGCCGGTTTCGGCCAGCACGATGAACTCATGGCTGAGATCGCCGCCGATCGGGCCGGTCTCGGCGCGCATCGGGATCGCCTTCAGCCCCATCCGCGCGAAGGTGCGCAAGTACGCGACGAACATCTTGTTGTAGGCGACGCGCGCCGCCGCTTCGTTGAGGTCGAAGGAATAGGCATCCTTCATCAGGAATTCGCGGCCGCGCATCACGCCGAAACGCGGACGCTGCTCGTCGCGGAATTTCCATTGGATATGATAGAGATTGAGCGGCAGGTTCTTGTAGGACTTCACATAGGCGCGGAAGATCTCGGTGATCATTTCCTCGTTGGTCGGCCCGTACAGCAGTTCGCGCTTGTGGCGGTCGGCGATGCGCAGCATTTCCGGCCCGTAGGCATCGTAGCGGCCGCTCTCGCGCCAGAGGTCGGCGAGCTGGAGCGTCGGCATCAGGAGTTCCAGCGCACCGGAGCGATCCTGCTCCTCGCGCACGATCTGCTCGATCTTCTTCAGCACGCGAAAGCCGAGCGGCAGCCAGGCATAGATGCCCGCCGCTTCCTGCCGGATCATGCCGGCGCGCAGCATCAGCCGATGCGAGACGATCTCCGCCTCTTTCGGATTTTCCTTCAGAATGGGCAGAAAGAACCGCGACAACCGCATGGCAATACTCGAGGAATCAGTGAGGGCTTGCAGTGAAACCGGATTGGGAGCGAAAACACAAGACCGGGAATGAGGAAAAGCCGCTAACGCGGGGAAATTCCTGTCATTTTTCCGTTGCCTTCAGGTTCAACTTGAACCGTGTTCGCCTCAGGGCGGAGCCACTTCGAGGTCGTCCTCGAGCGTGACCTTCTCGAAATCGGTCACCAGCGCATCGATCCGCACATGCCAGCGGCCGGCGAAAGGCAGCTCGACCTTGCGCACATGCCAGTAGCCGTCCGGCCCGAGCGAGGCGTCCCGCTCCATCGGCTCGATGCCGCGCTCCGGCAGGCTCAGGGTCAGCGTCACCTCCTTGGCGGCCAGCGGCGTCGCCTCACCGGTCATGAGCTGGAGCACGAAATCGTCGGTGCCCGCTTTGCCCGGCGCGACCAGGACCTGGAACATCGCCTTGTCGGAGTGGATGTGGATCGCCAGCGGCGTTTCGGGAACTATCGTCCGCGGCGGCGGCGTGAAACGCCAGCCGGCGACGACGGCAAGGATGGCGAGCGCTATCGCACCTTCCAGCACGATCGAGCGCTTGAGCGTGGGCGTCGCCTTCTCGTCCCGCGCCAGCTTGGGAGTCAGCCGGAACCGATTGAGCGCGGCAAGCGCCAGCAATGCCGTGACCAAGACGAGCTTGATCGAGAGGATAAGGCCGTAGCGGGTCTCGACCAGCGCTGCCGGTCTTTCGAGCTGGACGATCGCGAGTGCGAGGCCGGTCAACGCCAGCACACCGACCGCCAGCGCAGCGATGCGGGAAAACCGGTTCACGACGGGGAGCGTCGCGATCGTCGGCTTCGACACCAGCGCGACCAGCGGCGCGAGAGCGCCGATCCAGATCGTGACGCCGAGACCGTGGAGAAAGATCGCCGGCCGGGTCAATGCCTCCGGCGGAGCCGTTGCAGCGTGCCCGGTCATGGCGAGCGACAGGCCGACACCAACGAGCGCGACGATCGCAACCGCGCGCGCATACCATGCGCTGCGCAGCGCCATCCATGCCAGCAGCATCGCAGCAATCGCAGCCAGCAGCGCGGGCCCGGCGCTGGTCGCGAGCGCGACCTTCCAGGGGGCTGCCGTCGCCAGCGCCGCCGGCGGCAGCCCGAGGAGATCGAGGCCCAACGCACCAAGGGACACCGTCGCGCCCGGAATTCCGATACCGAGCGCCGCGCGCGGAACGGTCATTCCGATCATCGACCACGCGATCCAGCGTGCAAAGAAAACGCCGCCGACGCCGACAAACAGCCCGAGATAGAGACCGAGCCGCGCCAGCCAGATCAGGACGCTCAGCCCGCCATCCCGCGTGACCGGAGGCCTCGTCGCGGTGGGCATGCCGATCGAGAAGATCACGGACCCCGAGACGGGATGGCCGTCCTGCGAGATCACGCGATAGCTGACCACCGACGTTCCCTGCGGCAGGTCCGGCGGCATCACAACCGAGACGGTCTCGCCCGATGCATTGACGCGCGCATCGTCCCGCGTCCGGCCCGCGCCGTCGATCAGCAGGATCGCCCCCGGCGTCACCGCCTCGTTGAAGCGCAGCTCCACCGCTTTCGGCGCGCTCGCGAGCCTGCTGCCGCTCGCCGGCTCGACCGCGACGAGCGCAGCATGCGCCGAGGCGCCGGTCGCGAAGCCGACGACGAGAAGCAGCGTCGCGAGCGCGGCGAGCAGGCGCATCAGGGCTTTGGCAACAGCTTCAGGCCGGGCGCCGGCGAATTGCCCTCGTGCGAATGTTTTGCCCCCTCCGCGGGAATCTCGATCCAGCGGCTGACACCGGTCTCGCATTCCTGGACGACGGGGAAATACAGCGTCGTGTTCGGCTTCAAGCTGCCCGTGAGGAAACTGCTCATGACGAACTCATCGTAATTGTGATCCGGCAGCTTGCCGCCGGACCAGGCCACTTCCTTGACGCCGGAGGAGAGCTTGTTGCCGTGATAATCATACTCGCTGGCGTATTTGCCCTCGACCACGTCGACACTCCAGCCCGCCTTCGGCATCGGCTTGACCGCGATCACGCCTTCCGGAATCTGCACCCGGATCTTCACCGTCGGTGAACCCTTGCAGCCGTGCGGCACGGCGAAGACGGCCTTGTAGTAGGAGCCGACCGCCGCCTGCTTGGTCTCCAGCGTGATATGCGCTGCCGCCGGCGATGCGACGAGCGCGGCGATCAGGATCAGGAAGGATCGTTTCGGCATGTTCAGCTCCTTCGACATCGTCATTTGATCAGGATCGGCGATTCAATGCTGACATGATCGGCCTCGGAGATCGAAATTCCGAGACCCAGCATTGCCCGCAAAATTCCGACGCGAGGTCATGGGAGACTTGATCTGTTTCATCACATCTTCATTCCCGAATGATCAGGCATTTTCTTCATCATATGCCCGCTATCCCCGCCGGGCGCCTGCGCGCCGACGCCCTGGACGTCGAGCGAGACCGCGACCTTGCCGGCCTTTTCGAACTGAAGCGTGATCGGCACCTTGTCACCCTGCTTGAACGGTCCCTTCAGCTCCTGGAGCATCAAATGATTGCCGCCGGGTGCGAGCTTCACCGTCTTGCCGGGATCGATGACGAGACCCTTGTCGAGCGCGCGCATCTTCATCACGCCGTTGTCCATCGCCATCTCGTGGACCTCGGCCTTCCCCGCGATATCGGCGGAGACGCTGACCAGCCTGTCGGCGGCCGTTCCCTTGTTCTCGATGGTGAGATAGCCGCCCGCGACCTTGGCGCCGCCCGGCGTCGCCCGGCTCCACGCCTGCGAAATGACGAGATCGCCCGCCTTGACGTCCTCGGCCGCCGCTGGTGCAGTCACGAGCGCAAGAGCGAACGCGGCGAACATCACATCTTTCAGCATCGTCTTCATATCGGTCTTCCCGTTTGCAGATTCGATTTCAGTGTATGGCGAGCTGCTGGCCCGACCATTTTTCGAGGTCGGCCATCTCGGCCGAACCTTCGATCGTCGTAACGCTACCGTCCCGCGCGATGAGCATTGTCCTGGGAATGTCGCCCTGCCAGGCAGGATCGATCTCGAACCTCAAGCGCTCGACGAAACCGTCGCTGAAGATGAAGTTTTCGGCCGACGACAGCCCCGCTCTGTCGAGCATCGACTGCGTCGCCGCAGGCAGGTTCGGCACGAGATCGGCGCTGATCGTGACCACGTCAATCCCCGGGTGTTCCTTTGCAAACTGCCCAAGCAGCGGCAGCTCGACCTTGCAGGGCCCGCAGGTCACGCCCCAGAAATGCACCAGCGTCGGCCGGCCCGCATGGCCCTTGAGCAGGGATTGCCAAGTGCCGCGCTCGAACGGCTTGAGAGCCGGCGCCGCGCCGAGTCCAACCGCTGACGCAATCAAGATCCCAGCCCCCAGCAGGCCCGCAAATCGACGTCTCATGGTTGATCCTCGATCGCTGTAAGACGATAGCCATCGGCTTTCGTCATCCATGACAGATAGGTCTGTCGCCCATTGGAAACGAGCAAGGGATGGTCTGACGTGTCGGTCGTGCTCGATATCGTCTTCGGCGGCGACCACGTCTCGCCGTCGTCACGAGAGATCGTCATCTGGACCGACGTCTTCTCGCCATCGAACTCCTTCCAGATCATCACCGTTCCTGCCGGACCCGCGAGCACGTAGGGACGCGTCGGATTGCGACCCGGCGGTCCCAGTGCCATCGGCGCAGAGAAGGTGCGGCCTTCGTCGCGCGAGTGCGCGTAGAACAATCCCTTCCGCGCCTTGCCGTTGGTGTACCAGGCGACGTGATAGGTCCCGTTCGGCGCAACCGTCAGGCTTGGCCCATGGTGCGGGCAGGCGTTGATCTGCCAATCGTCGTTGCTGACCCGATGGATTTCGCCGGGAGTCGTGAGGTCGGCGAAGGTCATCACAGCATGATCGCGCACGCCGCCGCTAAAGATGTTCCTGAAGATCACGGCCGGTCGCCTAGGCGCTGCGAATGCCAGCCCCAGCCGGCAGCATTCGCAGGTGCCCTCGCGCGCCAGTTTTGCTTCTGCGTAGGTGGTGCCGCCGTCGCCGGACGAGCTGAAGAACAGCCCTGCTCCCTCGTACTTCTGTCCCGCTTCCTTCGCAAAAATGCGATTGCGCTTGTCCAGCCACGCCGCAAACACCGTTCCATCCTGATCGATTGCCAGCGCCTCGAAACGCTGGCTCTCGTTACTGGTGGTGATCGGCTTCAGCTCGGCAAAGCTCTTTCCACCGTCGGCCGAGCGCGTGTAGAGCACCTGGCCGTTGAAGGCCTCGTCCCTGAAGATCGAGAATGCGAGCGCGATGCCGCCCTTGCGATCGACCACGATCTTCGGCCTTGCATCCGGCCCCCAATCGAGGTTCAGCCGCCCCGTCGTGACCTGAGTGGGGGGCGAAAAGCTTCGTCCTGCATCCCGCGAACTCGCAACAGACACCTGGCCGCCCGCCATCCAGACCAGCCACAGCGTTCCGTCCGGACCGAATGCCGGCGTCGCCTTGGTCGCACAGCGCAGCGTCGGCTCCTCACACGCGGCTTCGGAGCCATGCTGCCCGTGCATCTGCGCGAGGGCAGCGCCTTGCAACAAGGCGAAAGCAACTATCCCGAGCAATCCGCTTCGGACCATGGCCCTATTCCCTTCGAGAGCCCGGATCATTTGAACGCCACCTTCATACCCGCAACAAAGGCGCGCGGCGAGCCGGCATAGATCGAACCCGTCGTGTTTGCGAGCACGCTCGCAGGATTTTGAAGGCCCGCGGTCGTGACCGTGTTGGCGATGTTGTTCGCCGACGCGACATACGTGCGGTCGAACACGTTTCTGACTTCCAGGAACAGGTTCAGGGATCTGAAAGTGTCGGACATGAGATCGGTCTTGTAGTGGACGTTCAAATTGACCAGCTCATAGCCCGGCGCCTTCAATAGATTTGCATTGTCCATGTAGAAGGAGTCCTTCCACTGGACCTCAACGAAGCCACCAAGCCCGGTCAGCGGCCCGGCGAACGCCTCGTAGCCGACCCTGGCTGTCAGCTCGTTGGGCGAGATGCCCGGGATCTTGTTGCCGGCCCGATTGAAGCTGAACACCGCGCCATTGGTGATGTTCTCGACATACTCGGTGTAGACCTCGTCGAGATAGGTGTACGCCGCCATGAACCGCCAGCCCGGATGGAATTTCCAGTCGGCGGCAAGCTCGATACCCCGATGCTCCGAACGCGGTGCGTTGAACGTGTAGCTCGTATTTAGTGAACCGGCAGGCGTCGCCTGCGATACGAGCTCGTCGCGGAAAAACTCGTAGAAGCCCGTCGCACTCAGCTTGAGCACGGAGTTCGGCGTCCAGTCGAAACCGAGATCGTAGCCCAGGTTCTTCTGGGTCTGCAGCTGGGTATTGTTACCCGACCGCCCGTCCGGCAAAACGAACAGATTCGAAACCTGCGGCGTGCCGTATCCCGTGGCGACCCGGCCGCGGACCAGCCACTCGCTATTTATGGTATAAAGCAGGGCCAGTTCGGGTGCCGTATTCTGGAATTGTCTGTCCGCAGCTGTAATCTTCAGAGGATCCAAAACCCCCGTCGGACCGGAGTAGCTGTAGGCCGTATTGACACCTTTGAGGACAGTCTGCTCCCAGCCGATACCGATAACGCCAACCAGCGATGGTGCAAGCCTCAGTTCCTCCCGCGCACGCACGCCGTAATTCGACGTCTCGCTGTACAAGTTGTTCGTGATCCTCCCGAGTGTTGCATTGCCCCCCGGCATCACGGCCCACGTATCGCTCGACGCCGTCAGCGTGTTGTAGAAGGCGCCGAAGAACGTAGTCGACTCCATCCCAAAAATCTCGCCGCGCTTGGTGAGATCACTCATGAAATTGTACGAGGGAAAATCTCCGATGGCGCTGGTCGTGCCGGTCGGCTGGCTGATGTTCCTGTCGTCGAACACGAACTGATTGCGCCAGGTCGTGGTGTTGTCGAAATCGTGCTCCCAACGGCCGCCGACGATAGTGCGGCGGTCGTTGCGGCCGAGCCCGGCCTGCACGGCCGTCTCCTTGTCGGTTCCGGCGGTCGCGTTGAAGCCGTTGTTGTTCAGCGTGACCGTGCCGCATCCGGCCGCGGCCGAGACGCCGGTCGCACAGCCCTGCTGGAACGGGTTTTGATAGTATTGGCTCAGCGACTGCCGGATCGGCAACCGCGTGCTCAGATCGTTGTTGATGATCTTGACCGTGAAGCGATCGTCCGGCGTCGCCTTGAGCGTGCCGAGGAAGTTGACGGTCTGGGTATTGAACCAGCTGTTGCCGATATAGCCGTCGCCGCGGGTGTCGCTTGCGAACAGCGAACCCTCGAAATTCCCGACCTTCTTTCCGGCCGCCAGATAATTATTGAGATAGCCGTAGCTGCCGCCGTCGACGCCATATTCGACGCCGTCGATCGAGCCGCCCGGCCGAGTCCGGAAATTGAGCGCACCGCCGGTCGCGTAGTTGCCGTAGAGCGCTGACGAAGGGCCGCGGACGACGTCGATGGCGCCATAGGCGTGGGGATCGATCAGGTCGCTGCGCGACAGGCCGTCCGGCTGTGTCACTGGAAAACCATCGTCGAAGATCACGAGATTGCGGATGCCGAAGCCGTTCCTCGCATTGGAGCCGCGAATCGAGATGCCGAAATCGCGCGGGCCATTTCCCTGCTTGATCGAAATGCCCGGACTGTCCCGCAGGACATCACTGACCGAGAACGCGGGGCGGTTGTCGAACTGGCTGCGGTCGATGGTGGTCGCGGTCTGGCCGGCCGGCGCCTGATTGAGACCATCTCGCACCGCGCCGGCGGTCGTCCCCCCGTTTGGGGCAGGCGCGCTCGCGCTGATGTTCCCTGCGACGGGCCTCGCCGGCCGGGTTGCCGCAGCAGAGCGATGTCGCGCCGGCCGGGTTGTCGGCTTGGGACGTGCATCGCGCAGCGCCTCGACGGTCACCGGGGGAAGCGCAGTCGTGCTGCTTTGGGCAAAGGCTTCGCCCGACGACGCGAGCAGTGCGGCCTGAACCGCAACAATGCTCACGCCGCGGCGGGCATGACAATTCAACATGGGGCATTCCTGACACCGGCTCTCTCTCCGGCCATTCGACGGCATCAATCGCCTGCGGACGGACCGCGGCGACACTGAGGGTCGTCAGGAGAATCGAGGAGGCGCGCGTGCCTGGGGGCTTGAGCCCTTACGGAAGGGGACGGCTGATGGATCCGCCGCGTACCACACCACGCGCTCGGCGTGGCGGAAAGGAATCGCCAACGCGGTGTGCGGCGGCGAATCGAGCGAGGCGCCCGCCTGCGCCAGACAGCAGAGCGCGCATGCCGCACCATGTGCGGTCGGCGAGCCGGTCTGGTCGCCCTGCTCGCTCGCACTGTGGCAGATGATTGCGGCAGAGAGCGGATCGGCCACGGCCTTGCCGGCCGCCAGACAGGCGGCAATCGGCGCCAGCACCTGCATCGCCAACGCGAGCAGGACCAGAGGCAGGAATTTTTGCAGCCGTGCGCGCATTCGCCGAGCCATTCGTTCGTGCGCTAACTAAACACCCCGCCGGGGCCCGAGTCGAGGTCGGTTCCGCCGCCCGCTTGGCGCAGCGCAAATTTCTCGAAAACTGTGGTCGGAGCGCCCCACCCCGGCGCCGGGATCGGCATTTGAGGCAGCGCGACCGCCCCAACCATCCACAGATTTCTTATATTTGTCATATGCTTACATGGCTAAAAGCCCGATCATTTCGCGGACTGCTGTTATTTTGAACAATCGTTGCCGAAAATGATGACAAGTGAGAAAAGTTGATCTAGCATCCCTCTTGCTCAGGCGTGACCGCGAGGTCGAAGTCTGGTGGTCCAAGTCTCGGGAGGAGCCCCTGGCGCGCAAAACGCAGCGTCGCCCCGTCAATCAAGAGCAAATCTTAGAATCGGGGATAATAGGGTCGACACAATTTTCGAGCGGGGCTAGGGCCCCGCTCTTTTTTTGTCCGCGTGGCTGAAGCGCCAATGAATGCTTCTCCCAATTTAATCGAACAGAGCTTTGAGATCGCGGCTTCACGCTGCGCGGATATCACGCCGCTCGTTTACCAGCGTCTGTTCGACCGGCATCCCGAAGCGAAAGCGATGTTCCGCTCGCAAGGCAGCGAACCCGTGATGGGATCGATGCTGGCGCTGACGATCGAGGCGATCCTGGATTTCGCTGGGCCACGCACTGGTCATTTCCGGCTGATTGCCTGCGAGGTCGCCTCGCACGATGGCTACGGCACGCCGCGCGACCTGTTCATCGCTTTCTTCGCGGTCATCAGGGATACGCTGCGCGCGCTGATCGCCGACGAATGGTCGCCGGAGATCGCGCAGGCTTGGGACCAACTGCTCGTCGAGATCGAGGCCTTCGCCGCCGTCCCGGCTTGACGCTTTGCGCTGCACCAACACGGGCTGCGGCGATCCCGCGGCTGATTGCAGATTGAGTGACAACAACTCTTGTGAGAGACTTTCGCCGATCGGACGCGCAAGCAATGACGCGCCGACAAAAAGTACATGGGAGCGAGCGATGTCCGGGACGAAAGATTTCTCGACGACGAGGCGCGATCTTCTTCAGGCGGCAGCGACCGCCGGCGCCGGGGCTGCCCTTCTCGGCAGCATGGGCATAAACCCCGCAATGGCCGCCGAAGTCGGACGCAGCGAGAAGCCGTTGAAGGCGGCATTCTCCAATGCAGGCCTCCAGGCGACATGGTGCGCGCAGGGCAAGCAGGCGGCGGAATTCTGGGGCAAGTTGTTCAATGTGGAAGTGACCTGGTTCGACGGCCAGCTCGATGCGGTGAAGCAACGCGCGGCGATCGACAACATGGCCTCGCAGAAATGGGACTTTGTCGCGATCCAGGCCTTCGGCATCGGCACCCTCACCCAGCCGGTGCAGAAGATGATCGACGCCGGCACGCCCGTCATCGACATGGACACCTTGATTGCGCCGCTCGACCAGATCAACGTCCACTCCTTCCTCGCCCCCGACAACGAGTTCATGGGCGCCTCGGTGACGCAGGCGCTGTGCAACGCCATGGGCGGCAAGGGCAAGATCATCATGACGCAAGGCGCGCTCGGCCATACCGGGGCGCAGGGACGCGCGAAAGGCTTCAACAACGTCGTCAAGCAATTCCCCGGGATCGAGGTGCTCGACACCCAGCCGGCCGACTGGGACGTCTCCAAGACCGCGCGGCTCTGGGAAACCTACCTGACGAAGTATCCGCAGATCGACGCGGCGTTCTTCCACAATGACGACATGGCGCTTGCCGCGGCCAACATCATGAAGGCGCGCGGCCGCACCAACATCCTGATCGGCGGCGTCGATGCCATGCCGCCGGCGATCCAGGCGGTGAGCGAGGGCCGCATGTTCGCGACCGTCCGCAATCCGTCCTGCCGCATCCATGGCGGCGCGATCATCGCGGGCGTCTCCGCCGTGGTCGGCGGCGAGAAGAGCGGCCAGGGCATCCCGAAGAACGTCGTCACCGACGGCCCTGTCGTGACCAAGGCCAACGCCGCCGGGATGCAGTGGATGCAGGATCACTTCCTGATCTGAGCCTCCATGCGAGAGGATCATTCGCCCATCCTGGAACTCCAGGGCATCACGAAGAGCTTCGGCGGCGTCGAAGCACTTCGTGGTGTCGACTTCGCGCTCTCCCCCGGCGAGATCCACGGTCTCGTCGGCGAGAACGGCGCCGGCAAAAGCACGCTGATGAAGATCATCGCCGGTGTGCACAGCGAATTCTCCGGCCGCTTCCTGATCGACGGCAAGGAGACGCATTTCCGCTCGGCGCGCGATGCGCGTGCGGCCGGCATCGCCATGGTGCATCAGGAGCTCTCTGTTGCACCCGACCTCACGGTCGCGGAGAACGTGTTCCTCGGCAACCAGCCGACCAACGCCCTCGGCCTGGTGCAGTGGCGGCGCATGGCGCGGGAGGCCGGCGAGCAGCTCGCCCGCTTCGGCATCGACGTCGATCCGATGACGAGGCTCGGCGATCTCCCGATCGGGCTGCAGCAGCTGATCGAGATCGCCCGCGTACTGTTCTCCGGCGCCCGCATCGTCATCCTGGACGAGCCGACCTCTGCGCTCTCCCCGCCCGAGGTCGAGCGTCTCTTCGCGACCCTGCGGCGGCTGCGCGAAGAAGGCACCGCCATCGTCTTCATCTCGCATTTCATCGAGGACATTCTTCGCGTGTCCGACACGGTGACCGTGTTCCGCAACGGCCGGAAGGTCGCCGAGACTGCGAGCGCCGCGACCAGCAAGGGTGCGCTCATCGAGGCCATGATCGGTCGCGGCGGCGAGGCGCTCGAGCACAGCTACAGCGACGATCTGATGCTTCCCCAGCCGAGCGACAGCTCCGTCATCCTGAAGGTCGATCAGCTCTCACTGGCGCGCAGCCTGAAGGACATCTCCTTCGAGGCCCGCGCCGGCGAGGTGCTCGGCATCTACGGCTTCATGGGCTGCGGCCAGCAGGAGCTGTCGCGTATTCTCTTTGGCAAGCTGAAGCCCGACGGCGGCACGCTGGTCGTCGAGGGCAAGCCAAAGACCTTCGCCAGCACGGCGGCGGCGCGGCGGGCCGGCGTGGCGCTGGTTCCGGAGAGCCGGCGCGACATGCTGTTCCACCAGGAGCCGGTCTACAAGAACATCTCGATCAGCATTCTAGACCGCATCTCCACCCTGCTGCTCAAGCCGGCGCAGGAGCGCGAGATCGCCCAGCGGCAGGTCGAGCAGTTGCAGATCCGGCCGCCGGTGGTCGGGCTCGATCTCGGCATGCTCTCGGGCGGCAACCAGCAGAAGGTTGCGCTGGCAAAATGGCTGACCTATCCGCCCAAGCTGCTGGTGCTGTGCGAGCCGACCCGCGGCATGGATGTCGGCGCCAAGAACGACGTCATCAACATCGTCCGCGATCTCCGCACAAAAGGCCTCGCGATCATCGTGCTCTCCACCGAGCCGGAGACGGTGCTGTCGCTGGCCGACCGCATCCTCGTGCTCAAGCGCGGCGCATTGGTGCGGGAATTTTCGAACGAGCCGGTCAGCAAGGACCGCCTGCTGGAAGCGGCGTGACGGAGAAGCACCATGGCGAGCAGTGAAACGGTTCCAGCGGCGGGTGCGCGGGCGCGCGGCCTCGCACCCTTCCTGCGCTCGCAGATGCGCAACATCGCGCCGTTCCTGACGCTGATCTTCCTCTCCGGCTTCTTCGCGCTCGCCAGCCCCTCCTTCGCAACGCTCGACAATCTCGGCAACATCCTGACGCAGGTGTCCGTCACCGGCATCATCGCCGTCGGCCTTACCTTCGTGATCCTGTGCGCCGAGATCGACCTCTCCATCGCCGGCATCGCCAACGTCACCGGCATCGCGGTCGCCTATTTCACGATGCAGGAATCCTACGTCAACATTCCCAACATCCCGCTGCCCGGCGCCGCCGCGATCCTGCTCGCCATCCTGCTCTGCGCGGCTCTGGGGCTCGTCAATGCGCTGGGGCTGACCGTGATCGGCATCCCCTCCTTCATCATGACGCTGGCGATGATGCAGATCGCGGCCGGCATTTCGGCCCTGCTGGTGCGCGGCCAGATCGCCTACAAGGTGCCTGATGTGATCACGACGCTCGGCTCCGGATCGATCGGCGGCATCCCCTGGATCGTCATCGTCGCCGCCATCATGCTGCTCGGCGGCCATCTGGTGCTGACCTACACGCGCTTCGGCCGCTACGTCTATATGGTCGGCGGCAACCGCGAGGCGGCCGAATATTCCGGCCTCAACGTCAAGCTCATCCTGGGCAGCGTCATGGTGATCTCGGCGGTGTGCTCCGGCATCGGCGGCATGCTGGGTGTCGCCCATTTCGGCAGCGCGCAGCAGAACGAGTTCGACACCTATCTGCTCGACTCCATCGCCGCCGTCGTGGTCGGCGGCACCAGCCTGTTCGGCGGCCGCGGCGGCATCGGCAACACCATCGTCGGCCTGTTCGTGCTCGGTGTCCTCAACAACGGCCTCGACCACGTCAACATCGACAGCTTCCTGAAGATCCTGATCCGCGGCCTGATCCTGCTGGCGGCGCTGATCATCAACGTCTATGCGCAGCGCTTAAGGGAAAAAGCGGCGGAGTAAGCAGCCGTCAAAACACAAAATGCGAAAACAACCCC
This sequence comes from Bradyrhizobium sp. YR681, assembly GCF_000282615.1. Classification (GTDB taxonomy): domain Bacteria; phylum Pseudomonadota; class Alphaproteobacteria; order Rhizobiales; family Xanthobacteraceae; genus Bradyrhizobium. The sequence goes on from NZ_AKIY01000029.1 coordinate 33,914, forward strand.
ATGCACAGTAGCCGGGACCAGCGAAATCAACGGCTTGAGGGCGACACGTCGCGCAATTGCTGATTTTTCGAATTCCATTTGACGCGTCGGGCAAAACAGGTGTAGGGTGTCATCATGGCGGCCGTAGCAGCTTCCCGAGACCGCTGGAACTTGATCCGTCATCCTGAGGTGCGAGGCAGGCGATGCGAAGGCATCGCATGCGGAGCCTCGAAGGATGAACGGCCGAGATCCACAGCCGGGCCGTCGCCCTTCGAGGGCCGCTGAAGGAGCGGCCACCTCAGGGTGACGGAAATGGAGCCACTCGCTGCACCTATCCGGCATTGCGGGCGCCGGTTAGCTCTCGGTCTTCTCATCCTGCGCGAGCCGCGAGAACCTGAAATCGCAGTGGCTCCCCCCCCCCCCCC
>NZ_AKIY01000030.1 GCF_000282615.1 Bradyrhizobium sp. YR681
GCGGCCCGCCGATCCCGGTGGGCGGCGTCACCAACGATTTGATCGCGGTTGCCGTCGGCGTGGTTGCGTATCTGGCATTGGCGTTTGCGTTCCATCCTGTCGTGATCGGCGTTCCCGTCATGGGCGGCTAGCCGATCAGCGCAAGACAGCACCTTCGTGCCCATGCGCGGAAGGTGACAAGAGCAACAGGCCGAGGCGTTCCGATGGACTGGTCGCAATCTCAGATCCCGCCGATGCGGTTCGAGGCGCGCTTTGGCGATCGGGTTGTCCCGGCGTTCCGCGATCGGCCGACGAGTCTCTGGGCGATGATCGCGGAGGCCTGTGGGCGTAACGGCGACGGCGAAGCGCTGATTTGCGGCGACGTCCGGCTAAACTGGCGGCAGGCGGTGGAGCGAGCCGCGCGGATCGCGGCGGGCTTTCGCAAGCTCGGCCTGCAACGCGGCGACCGCGTCGCGATCCTGCTCGGCAATCGTATCGAATTTCCGCTGTTGCTGTTTGCTGCCGCGCATGAGGGCCTGATCACCGTCCTGCTCGGCACGCGCCAGCAGAAACCGGAGATCGCCTATGTGCTGGCCGACTGCGGCGCCAAAATCCTGATCCACGAAGCGGCGCTCGCCGAGCGGCTGCCCGCTGCGCCGGACACGCCTGATGTGATCCACCGCATCGCCGTCGACAGCGATCCGGCGCTGTCGCGCTTCGATGCGCTCGCCGACAGTGCGCCGGCGCCGGCGCCGGTTGAGGTCGGCGAAGAAGACACCGCGATGATCCTCTACACCTCGGGCACGACGGGCAAGCCGAAGGGGGCGATGCTCGCCCATTGCAACATCGTCCATTCCTCGATGGTGTTCGTCTCTTGCCTGAAGCTGACGGAAACGGACCGGTCGATCGCGGCGGTGCCGCTCGGCCATGTCACCGGCGTCGTCGCCAACATCACGACCATGATCCGCTGCGCCGGCGCGCTGATCATCATGCCGGAATTCAAGGCTGCCGATTACCTCAAGCTCGCCGCGCGCGAGCGCGTCACCTACACGGTGATGGTGCCGGCGATGTACAATCTCTGCCTGCTTCAGCCCGATTTCGAGAGCTACGATCTGTCGAGCTGGCGCATCGGCGGCTTCGGCGGCGCGCCGATGCCGGTCGCGACCATCCAGAAGCTCAAGGCGACCATTCCCGGCCTGAAGCTCGCGAACTGCTACGGCGCGACCGAGACGACGTCGCCGTCCACGATCATGCCGGGCGAATTGACTGCGAGCCATATCGACAGCGTCGGCCTGCCGTGTCCCGGCGCGCGCATCCTCGCGATGGGAGCGGACGGGCGCGAGCTGCCCCACGGCGAGATCGGCGAGCTCTGGATCCAGAGCGCCTCCGTCATCAAGGGCTACTGGAACAACCCGAAGGCCACCGCCGAGAGTTTCACGGCCGGCTTCTGGCATTCCGGCGATCTCGGCTCGGTCGATGCGGAAGGCTTCGTTCGCGTGTTCGACCGGCAGAAGGACATGATCAACCGCGGCGGCCTGAAGATCTATTCCGCCGAGGTCGAATCCGTGCTGGCCGGCCATCCCGCGGTGGTCGAGAGCGCGATCATCGCCAGGGCGTGCCCGGTGCTCGGCGAGCGGGTCCATGCCGTGGTGGTGACGCGCGCGCCGGTCGCCGGCGAGGCCCTGCGGGCCTGGTGCGCCGAGCGTCTGTCCGATTACAAGGTCCCGGAAACGATGGCGGTCACCGCCGAGCCCCTGCCGCGGAACGCCAACGGCAAGGTGCTGAAACGGCAGCTGCGGGAGAGGCTGGGAACCTGAGCCGGGCAGGTGGTCTTCCGGGCTCTGCCGGGTGGTTAACGCCTTGATCGGGCTCGCTTTGCCTTGCCACCGCCATATCGTTAGGGTACCTCGCCGCCACGTGGGGGACGGGATTCCTGACGCGAACGCCTTGGCGCGCGCACCCGGATGGGCATGGGATTAGCATAAGTGTCTGAATTATTTGACGAAGTCGACGAGGAAGTACGTCGCGAACAGCTCAAGAAGCTGTGGGACCGGTATTCGATCTACTTCATCGCCCTGATGGTGCTGATCGTGGCCGCCGTCGGCGGCTGGCGCGGCTACCAATATCTGGAGGCCAAGAAGGCCGCCGAGGCCGGCGCCGCCTTCGAGAAGGCCGCCGAGCTGTCCGACCAGGAAAAGCACGACGAGGCCGAGAAGGCTTTCACCGAGCTCGCCGCCAAGGCGCCGTCGGGCTATCGCACCCTGGCGCGGCTGCGCGCCGCGGCTGAGGCGGCTCCCCGTGACGCCAAGGCCGCCGCGAAGATGTACGACGATATTGCCGCCGACCGCAGCATTGGCGGCGAGTGGCAGGATCTGGCGAAGATCCGCGCCGCCGGCTTGCTGGTGGACAGCGCCCCCTACGCGGACATGCAGCAGCGGCTGGAGGCCTCCGCCGCGCCCAAATCGACGTTCCGCCACAGCGCTCGAGAGATGCTGGCGCTCTCGGCCTGGCGCAACAACGACCTGACCGCAGCCCGCAAATGGCTCGACGCCATCGCCGAGGACGGTGAAACGCCGCCCGGCCTGCGCTCGCGCGCCGAGGCGCTTGCGGCCCTGTTGCCGCCCGTCGCCAAAAGCTGACGACGGCTCTCTGACCTGACGAGACACGATATGCGCCGCACGCCCCGCTTGATCGCAGCTATTGTCCTGATCGCCTTCACCGGCGTCCTGGGCGGCTGCTCCGGCTTCGATCCAAGCGATATGCTCGACTTCCTCGACACCAAGAAGAAGCTGCCGGGCGACCGCAAGCCGGTCTTCCCCGAGGGCGTGCCGGGCCTCGAGCAGGGCGTGCCGCGCGAGATGTACAAGGGGGCAGCACAGCAGCAGCCGGACCCGAATGCACCTGCCGTTGCGGCTTTGCCCGCGGAGCCGGCGCCGCCGGAGCCGGCCAAAAAGGGTGCCAAGGCGAAGAAGAGCAGGCCGCCGGCTGCCGCAGCAGCCGCGCCGGCCGAGGCGCCTGCCGGCGAGGTCGACGGCGAGGCCCAGCCCGAGGCGGCCCCGCCCACCGTCGCTCCGCCGCCCAAGCAGAAGATCGTCCGCAAGCGCACCACCGCACCGCCGCCGGATCAGCCGGTCCAGCAGGCGCAGCCGACCCAGACCACGCAAGGCGGTTTCCCGGCGCCGCTGCCGAGCGGCAGCTTCTCGCGCTGATATTTTCCACTGCATTGACAGGCGCGGCCTTCGCAGCGCACGAATGATTGATGTCCTTCACGATCGCCATCATCGGCCGGCCCAATGTCGGCAAATCGACGCTGTTCAACCGCCTGGTTGGGCAGAAGCTCGCGCTGGTCGATGACCTGCCGGGCGTCACCCGTGACCGCCGCGAGGGCGAGGCCAGGCTCGGCGACCTCGAATTCACCATCATCGACACCGCCGGCCTCGACGAGGGCGCCAAGGGCTCGCTGACCGCGCGCATGCAGGAGCAGACCGAGGCCGCGATCGCGCAGGCCGACGCGCTGTTCTTCGTCGTCGATGCCCGCATCGGCCTCACGCCCACCGACCGCGCCTTCGCCGATTTCGCCCGCAAGGCTAACAAGCCGGTGCTGCTGGTCGCCAACAAGAGCGAGGGCAAGCACGGCGATGCCGGCGCGATGGAGGCCTTTGCGCTCGGTCTCGGTGATCCCATCCAGATCTCGGCCGAGCATGGCGAAGGCATGGGCGAGCTCTATGACGCCCTCCGCGAACTGATGCCGGAGCCCGTCGAAGAAGACGAGGACGAAGACGACGCGCCGCTGACCGAGGAAGAGGCCGCGACGCGTCCGATCCGGGTCGCGATCGTCGGCCGGCCCAATGCCGGCAAGTCGACAATGATCAACCATCTGCTCGGCGAGGAGCGTCTGCTGACCAGCCCGGAGGCGGGCACCACGCGCGATTCCATCGCGGTCGAGATCAACTGGAAGGGCCGCCAGTTTCGCGTTTTCGACACCGCAGGTCTGCGGCGGCGCTCGCGCATCGAGGAGAAGCTGGAAAAGCTCTCGGTTGCCGACGCGTTGCGCGCGGTGCGCTTTGCCGAAGTCGTCGTGATGATGATGGATGCGCAGAATCGCTTCGAGGAGCAGGATCTTCGCATCGCCGATCTGATCGAGCGCGAGGGCCGCGCGGTCGTGCTCGCCGTCAACAAATGGGATCTGATGGAGAGCAAGGGCGGCGGCGCCATCTCCAATTTGCGTCGGGATGCCGACCACTTGCTGCCGCAGGTCAAGGGCGTGCCGATCGTGGCCGTCTCCGGTCTGATGGGCGAGGGGATCGATCGCCTGATGCAGGCAATCCAGGACGCCTATGCGCTCTGGAACAAGCGCGTGTCGACCTCGGCGCTGAACCGCTGGTTCGAGCAGGCCGTCCAGGCCAATCCACCGCCGGCCGTCTCGGGCCGCAGGCTGAAACTGAATTACATCACGCAGACCAAGGCGCGCCCGCCGAGCTTCGTGCTGTTCTGCTCGCGCGCGGACGCGGTGCCGCAGTCGTACTTGCGCTACCTGATCAACTCCATGCGCGAGACGTTCGAGCTGCCGGGTACGCCGGTGCGCATCACGCTCCGTGAAAAGGCCAATCCCTTCGCTCACAAGCGCAAGCGGCCGTCGTGACTGACGGCGCCGGCGAGGCGATGGCGCAGGACGCTGCGCCGGTCCGCCGCGGCGCGGTCGCCTTCATCTTCGTCACCATCCTGCTCGACATGCTCGCGCTCGGCGTGATCATGCCGATCCTGCCCAAACTGATCGAGAGTTTTGTCGACAACGACACCGCGCATGCGGCGCGCATCTTCGGCCTGTTCGGCACCGCATGGGCGCTGATGCAGTTCGTGTTCTCGCCGGTGCTGGGCGCGCTGTCGGACCGTTTTGGACGGCGCCCGGTGGTGCTGCTGTCGAATTTCGGGCTCGCCGCCGACTATGTGTTGATGGCGCTGGCGCCGTCGCTGCTCTGGCTGTTCGTCGGCCGGGTGATCTCGGGCATCACCTCGGCCAGCATCTCGACTGCCTTTGCCTACATCGCCGACGTCACGCCGCCAGAGCGGCGCGCGGCGGTCTTCGGCAGGATCGGCGCGGCCTTCGGCGCCGGCTTCATTCTCGGCCCTGCGCTCGGTGGCCTGCTCGGTGATATCGATCCGCGGCTGCCGTTCTGGGCGTCTGCGGCCTTGAGCTTTGCCAATGCGCTCTATGGGCTCTTCGTCCTGCCGGAATCGCTGGCACCGGAGAAGCGCGCGCCGTTCCGCTGGACCAGTGCCAATCCCGTCGGGGCACTACGTCTGCTGCGCACCAACGCGGCGCTGGCTGCGCTCTCGGTCGTCAATTTCATCGCGCAGGTTGCGCATGTCGTGCTGCCCTCGACCTTCGTGCTCTATGCGACCTATCGCTACGGCTGGGATTCCAGGACGGTCGGCCTGACGCTCGCGATGGTCGGCATCTGCGCCATGGTGGTGCAGGGGCTCGCGATCGGCCCGATCGTGCGCGTGCTCGGCGAGCGGAACGCGCTGGTGATGGGGCTGTGCTGTGGCGCGATCGGCTTCGTGATCTTCGGCGCCGCGCCGACCGGGCCGCTGTTCTGGATCGGCATTCCCGTGATGTCGCTGTGGGGTATCTCGGGCGCCGCCATGCAATCGCTGATGACGCGGCTGGTCGCGCCGGATCAGCAGGGCCAGCTGCAGGGGGCGACCGCGAGCGTGCAGAGCGTGTCGCAACTCGTCGGCCCGTTCCTGTTCACGCTGACGTTTTCGTATTTCATCGGCGCCAGCGCACCGTGGCAGCTGCCTGGCGCGCCGTTTTTGCTCGCGGCGGTGTTGATGGTGGTGTGCGTGGGAATCGCGATGCGGGCGTTGGCCGCCACGAAGTCAGTCCCGTAGGGTGGGCAAAGGCGCATAAGCGCCGTGCCCACCATTTGTCCATGACACCAGGGTGGGCACGCTTCGCTTTGCCCACCCTACGGCAGTTGAATGCCGCAGAAGATCCCGGGTTCGATGCTTTGCATCGCCCCGGGATGACCGCTACGCGATCACTTCTTCACCAGCGGGCAATCGCTGTCCTTGAGCGGCTTGGCGGCATCTTCCGCCGAGATGGTCGCGATCAGCTTGTAATAGTCCCACGGACCCTTCGACTCCTCGGGCTTCTTCACCTCGAACAGATAGGCCGGAATGATGCGGCGGCCGTCCTCGCGCAGCGGGCCCTTGCCGAACAGCGGATCGTCGGTCGGAAGCTCCTTCATCTTGGCGACGACCTTGGCGCCGTCATGCGGATTGCCGCCGAGCGCGTCGAGTGCCTTGAGGTAATGCAGCACGGCTGCATAGTTGCCGGCCTGCGTCATCGACGGCATCGCCTTGTTGGCGACCTTCTCCTGGAAGCGCTTCGAGAAGGCACGGGTGTTCTCGTTGAGGTCCCAGTAGAAGGATTCGGTGAAGGTGAGGCCGTGGGCCGTTTTCAGGCCGAGCGAGTGGACGTCGTTGATGAAGAGGAGGAGCGCGGCGAGCTTCTGGCCGCCTTCGACGATGCCGAACTCGGCGGCCTGCTTGATCGAGTTGGTGGTGTCGCCGCCGGCGTTCGCGAGTCCGACGATCTTCGCCTTCGAGTTCTGCGCCTGGAGCAGGAAGGAGGAGAAGTCGGACGTGTTGAGGGGATGCTTGACGCCGCCCAGCACCTTGCCGCCGTTCGCGGTGACGACTGCGCTGGTGTCACGCTCGAGCGCGGCGCCGAAGGCGTAGTCGGCGGTCAGGAAGAACCAACTGTCGCCGCCGGCCTTGGTCAGCGCCTTGCCGGTGCCGTTGGCGAGCATATAGGTGTCGTAGGTGTAGGAGATGGTGTTGGCGTTGCAGGCCTTGCCGGTGAGGTCGGCGCTGGCGCCGCCATTGTTGAGCAGGACGGCGTTCTTCTCCTTGACGACGTTGCTCACGGCCAGCGCCACGCCGGAGTTTGGCGTGTCGGCGATCACGTCGACCTTCTGGGTGTCGATCCACTGACGGGCGATGTTGACGCCGACGTCGGGCTTGTTCTGGTGGTCGCCGCTGATGACCTCGATCTTCCAGCCCTTGGTGCGGAGACCCGAATCTTCCACCGCCATGTTGACTGCGGCCACGGCGCCGGGGCCGCCGATGTCGGCGTAGAGACTGGACATGTCGTTGAGCACGCCGATCGTGACGGACTTGTCCTGGGCGGAAGCGGATGTGGCAAAACCGAAGGTGGCACAGGCAAGCAGGGCCGCATAGCGGCGCGCGAACGTCGTCGTCATAAAGGGTTTCCTCCATTGTCAAATATGCGGACGGCTCTCTTGCGGGGCCTTGGTCCGGCTGCTGATGGCTCTACCGTGTCCCGCGGCCATCGGCAATGCGCCTAAAGCCGGATGACGCTGCGTCGAAGCGTCATCCGTCGGTTAACTTTTGGGCAAAATGTGTTGAGACGCTATTTGAGAGCGTCCGACGTCAGCTTGAATTTCTGGATCCGTTTTCCGGTATCGACCTCGGCGGTATAGACGTTACCCTTGGCGTCGATCGCCATGGCATGCACCCAGTGGAATTGACCGGCGTTGCGGCCATTATGCCCGAAGCTGCCGACCACGCTGCCGTCGTCGCGCTTGATGACCCGGATCTCGTTGTTCTCGCCGTCGGCGCTGAGCAGAAAGGTCTGCTTCGGATCGGGCCAGATCGCGATGTCCCACACCGCGCCGTTGCCGAGCGTGTTCTTCTCGAAGAAGAACTCCTTCACGAATGAGCCATCCTTCTTGAATACCTGGATGCGGTTGTTGATGCGGTCGCAGACATAGACGAGGCCGTCATTGGCGAGCTTCACGCAGTGGACGGGATTTCCGAATTGCTGGGCAACCGGCGCCTTGGGATCGTATGGGGCCTGCTTGGCGTCATCGGGCTTGTTGCCATAGGCGCCCCAGTGCCGCTTGTAGGCGAGCGTTGTCGCGTCGAACACGATCACGCGGCGGTTGCCATAGCCGTCGGCGACGTAGATCTCGTTCGCATCCTTGTCGATCGCGGTCTCGGCGGGCTTGCCGAGCTGCGTCGTGTCGTTGCTGCCGAGGCTCGGCGCGATCTTGCCGATCTGGGCGACGAACTTGCCGTCGAGCGTGAACTTCAAAATGGCGTTGTCATTGTCGGCATTGCCGCCGACCCAGACGAAGCCGCGCTCGTCGACCTCGATGCCGTGCTCGCGGCCGACCCATTCATAGCCTTCGCCGGGACCGCCCCACGCGCGCAGCAGATTGCCGTCGGTGTCGAATTCGAGCACGGGCGGCGCCGAGATGCAGCATTTCGAGCGCGGCGGGTTGAGGCTTGCACCCTTCTCGTCGTCGGTCAGCGAGCGCGGGCGGTGGATCACCCAGATATGGCCCTGCCAGTCCACGGTGATGCCGCCGACCTGGCCGAGGATCCAGTTGTTCGGCAACTGCTTGGGCCAGGAGGGATCGACCGCGAAGGTCGGGACATCGCCGGCGCTCGCTGCGCGCGGAAGCATGAAGGTGACGGCTGCAGTCAGAATGGAGACGGCGTAAAAAACACGTACGAGTGCACGCGAAAACCCGGCGCGATCATGCCATGGTGCCATGGCGGCCTCCCTTTTTGGCTTGCGGCTTGTTGCCGCTTGAGCGCCGGCAGTCAATCGCGGGGCGGCAGCCAAGTCAATCAGGCCGGCGCGCGGAAGCTCATCAGGCTGCGGGTCTTGTAGTCGTAGAACTTGCCGGTCTCGGTCCAGTCGGGTGCGCACATCGGCACGATGAATTCGGCGACCTGCTCGGGCGTCTCCAGCGTTGCCGGATCCTCGCCCGGCATCAGCGTGGCGCGCATGCGGGTGCGGATCGGGCCGGGGTTGAACAGGTTGACGCGGAGCTTGGTGTTCGCGGTCTCCTGCGCCCAGGCGCGGGCCAGCGTCTCCAGCGCCGCCTTGGAGGCGGCGTAGGGGCTGACATAGGCGGTGGCCTTGTTGGCGGCGCCCGAAGTGATGAACACGGCGCGGCCCGCATCCGACTGCTTCAGCAGCGGCTCCATGCAGCGGATCAACTGGAAGTTCGCGGAGACGTTCACGGCCATCACGTCGGTGAAGGCCTTCAGCTCGATATGGCCGACCGGCGAGGAGGGGCCGAGCACGCCGGCATTGCCGACGAGGATGTCGAGCTTGCCGTAGCGTTCGTGCAGGCCGGCCCCGAGCCGCGCGATGCCGTCGGAATCGGTGAGATTGAGCGGCACCAGCGTGGCGCTGCCCCCGTCCTTCCGGATCTCGTCATCGAGCTCTTCGAGCCCGCCCTGCGTGCGCGCCGTCGCAACGATATGCGCACCGGCCTTGGCCAGCGCCTTGGCGGTAGCGAAACCGATGCCACGTGAGGCGCCGGTGACGAGAGCGATGCGGTCGGCGAGGGGCTTTGTCATGGCGGGGTTTTACAGGCGTGGATGGCCGGGACAAGCCCGGCCATGACAAATTTGGCTGTCTTAATCAGCGTCAGCGAGAGCCGGCATTTTCCCGGGACTATCGCAATCGAAGGCCGTGCTAGCTATCTCCGCCACCGCCGCCATAATTGGTTTGCCCGCTTCGATCCGGGCGATCGTCCGGGGTGACCTTGCTGCCTTGACGAAAGGCGAACCAGATAAACCCGACCAACAACAGGCCACCGATGATTGCGATGATGGCCTGCATTGTCGCGCTCTCGCGTCAGCTCGCCTCCGCCAGCAGCGACAGCTGCCGCGGCTGCTGCTCGGTCTGGGTCTGGTCGGTGAGGTGGGTCGGATAGGCGCCCGTGAAGCAGTGATCCGAGAATCTCGGATTGGCGGGATCGCGGCCGGGCTCGCCCATCGCGCGGTACATGCCGTCGATCGACAGGAACGCCAGCGAGTCGGCGCCGATGATCTCGCGCATCTCCTCCAGCGAGTGTGTCGCCGCCAGAAGACCGCCGCGATCGGGCAGGTCGATGCCGTAATAGTCGGGATAGAGGATCGGCGGCGAGGCGAGGCGGAAATGCACCTCCTTGGCGCCGGCATCGCGCATCATACGCACGATCTTCTTCGAGGTGGTGCCGCGCACCAGCGAGTCGTCGATCAGGATGATGCGCTTGCCTTCGATCGCGGCGCGGTTGGCCGAATGCTTCATACGCACGCCGGACTCGCGGATCGCCTGCGTCGGCTGAATGAAGGTGCGGCCGACATAGTGGTTGCGGATGATGCCGAGCTCGAACGGTACGCCGGAGAACTGGCTGTAGCCGACCGCGGCGGGCACGCCGGAATCCGGCACCGGCACGACGACGTCGACCGGCACGTGGCTCTCGCGCGCAAGCTGCGCGCCGAAGTTCTTGCGCACCTCGTAGACCGAGCGGCCATGAACGATGGAATCGGGCCGGGAGAAGTAGATGTATTCGAAGATGCAGGGGCGCGGTGCCATCGGCGGGAACGGCTTGTGGATGTCCTGGCCGTTCTCGTCGAACACGATGACTTCGCCGGGCTCGATGTCGCGCACGAAGCGCGCGCCGATGATGTCGAGCGCGCAGGTCTCCGAGGTCAGGATCGGGCAGCCGTCGAGGTCGCCGAGCACCAGGGGGCGAATGCCGCGCGGATCGCGTGCGCCGACCAGCTTCTTGTTGGTCAGCGAGACCAGCGCATAGGCGCCCTCGATCTCGCGCAGCGCGTCGACATAGCGTTCGATGAAGCGGCTGCGCCTGGAGCGCGCGACCAGATGCAGGATCACCTCGGTGTCGGTGGTCGACTGCATCATCGCGCCGCTCTTGACGAGTTCGCGGCGCAGCGTCAGGCCGTTGGTGAGGTTGCCGTTATGGGCGACCGCGAGGCCGCCGGCGTTGAGCTCGGCGAACAGCGGCTGCACGTTGCGCAGGATGGTGGCGCCGGTGGTGGAATAGCGGACATGGCCGACCGCCATGTTGCCGGGCAGGCGGTCGATCACTTCGCGGCGGGAGAAGGTGTCGCCGACGAGGCCGAGGCGGCGTTCTGAATGAAAGCGGCTGCCGTCGTAGGAGACGATGCCGGCGGCTTCCTGGCCGCGATGCTGAAGGGCGTGGAGGCCGAGCGCGGTAATGGCAGCGGCGTCAGGGTGGCCGTAGATGCCGAAGACGCCGCATTCCTCGCGCAGCGTATCCCCCTCCAGATCGTCCTGTAGCTCGATCGCGGCGGGGCCAGAGGGCCGGTTCAAGTCGAGATCAAGCTGGGCGTCCTGGTCAGGGTGTCGCATCTCGTCCGCGCCTTTCTTTAGGGCCTAATCAACGCGCCGCAGGTTTCTCGATCAGCTTCTTCATGCCGTCACGAGCCGTTTTACTGTATCCATCGCCACTGCCCGCAGGCGGTTGCTCGGAATCAGCTTGATCATCATCTGGTTTGTTTTTCTTGAATCTCTTCAAGATGGTGTTCTCGGGGTCATCCGGCAAGAGCGACTTCAGCCATTCTCCAGTCGAATCAAGCACGGTTCGGGACTTTGCGCCGCGGACCCAGTCCGGTTGCTGCTTGTCGGGAACCAGCCAGATGAAGAACTGGTAAGCGACCACGACGATCAAAAGGCCGCGAGCCAGGCCGAACAGGAAGCCCAGGGTGCGGTCCAGGGCGCCAATGCGCGAATCCAGGATCATGTCCGAAATCCGGACCGTGATCACGGAGACCACGACCAGGGTACCGACGAACACACCGGCGATGACGACCACGCTCGCGACGGTGTCGTTGTTGAAATAGGTCTTCGCGGTGGGCAGCAGCTTCGAGAACGAGTACAGCGTAACGATCGCCGCGGCGCCCCAGGCCGCGATCGACAGGATTTCGCGCATGAAGCCGCGGACCAGGGCGAGCAGCCCCGAGATCAGCATGACGCCAAGTAAAAGCAGATCGAGGAGTGTTACTGGCATCGGCTGGTCTGGTCCGCTCGTACTCTCAAAGGTGCTCAGCGAATCGGTGTTTGGCCGCCGCCCTAAAAGAGGGGCAGACGGCGTTCCCGGCAAGGCCGCAACCACGCAATCCCATGCTGCTTTTGTGACGGCTGTATAGCTGTGGGGGCCGGAGACGTCACCTCCACCTATCCCTCTCCGCGGCGGAATCTTGCCGGTGTGGCATTTTTCTCTGCCGATCCGCCGGATTCGCCCCGGCGGGAGCCGCGCGCGGCGATCTCGGCCACCAATGTGGTCAGGCTGTTGATCGCGTTCAGGGTCAGTCCGGCGTCGCCGCCGGCATCACCGCCCCGGGCCGATTCGGGCAGTACGGCGCGCTGAAAGCCGAGTTTTGCCGCTTCCTTGAGCCGTGCCGGGGTCTGCGCCACCGGGCGGATGACGCCGGAGAGTGAAATCTCGCCGAAATAGACGGCATCGGTGGGTAACTGCGCATTAACCAGGGACGAAACCAGCGCGGCCGCGGCGGCCATATCGGCCGCCGGCTCGTGGATGCGCAGGCCGCCTGCGACATTCAGATAGACGTCGTGGCCGGACAGCTTGACCCCGCAATGGGCCTCCAGCACCGCCAGCACCATGGAGAGCCGGCTTTGATCCCAACCGACCACGGCCCTGCGCGGGGTGCCGAGCGAGGTGGGGGCGACCAGTGCCTGCAATTCGACCAGAACGGGCCTCGTGCCCTCGATGCCCGCAAAGACTGCGGTGCCGGGCGTGCCGAGGTCGCGCTCGGACAGGAATAGCTCGGACGGGTTGGTCACTTCGCGCAGGCCAAGGCCGGTCATCTCGAACACGCCGATCTCGTCCGTCGGCCCGAAACGGTTCTTGACGGCGCGCAGGATGCGGAACTGCTGCGAGCCTTCGCCCTCGAAGGACATCACCGCATCGACCATGTGCTCGACCACGCGGGGGCCCGCGATCTGGCCGTCCTTGGTGACGTGGCCAACCAGGATAATGGCTGCGCCCGTCTTCTTGGCGAAACGGATCAGCGCCTGCGCCGAGGCACGCACCTGCGAGACCGTGCCGGGCGCCGATTCCACCGTGTCGGTCCACATGGTCTGGATCGAGTCGATCACGATCAGCCGTGGCACCGCGCCTTCCGACAGCGTCGAGACGATGTCCTCGACCGAGGTTTCGGCCGCAAGCTGCACCGGCGCATCCGACAGCCCGAGCCGTTCGGCGCGCAGCCGGACCTGCGCGATGGCTTCTTCGCCGGAGATGTAGACGATGCGGTGGCCGGCGCGCGCCATCAGGCTGGTGGCCTGCGTCAGCAGCGTCGACTTGCCGATGCCGGGATCGCCGCCGACCAGCAGCACCGAGCCGCGGACGAAGCCGCCGCCGGTGACGCGGTCGAGCTCGGTCATGCCTGAGGACAGGCGCGGCGCGTCCGGGCTTTTGCCGGCGAGGCTCTCCAGCGCGAAAGTTCGCCCCTTGCGCTTGGAGCGGATCGAGACCGGCACGCTGCCGCTCGTGTCTTCCTCGGCGAGCGTATTCCACTCGCCGCAGGACTCGCACTTGCCCTGCCAGCGGTTATAGGCCGCGCCGCAGTTCTGGCAGACGAAGGAAAGCGTGTTCTTGGCCATGGGGACAGCGAGTCGGGGGTTTCAGAGTTGCTGATAGCACGGAATGAGGAGCTGTGATGGCAGCAGCCAGCGCCCCAATTAGCGCAATTCACCGCAACCGATACACCCTTTGTTAGCGCTAGGCCCCTGCGCCAAGCCGGACTTTGCCAAATGTTAGCGGACGCAGGTCCAGTTTGGGAACCGAGACGGGGTGACGAAACGAATGACGATGTTATTGCGCGTATTGCTCGCTGTGAGCATGGCCTGCGGCATTCTTATGCCGCTTGGCGGCGCCGTTGCGGCTGATGCAAGGCGTCTCGACATCGTCTTCGTGAACCCCGGCAAGACCGGCGAGGTCTATTGGGACATGGTGGCGCAGACCATGCAGGCTGCCGGGCGCAAGCTCGATGCGCATGTCGAGGTGCTGACCAGCGAGCGCAATTACCGCACCATGCAGGAACTCGGGCTCGGCGTGTTGGCGCGTCCCGACAAGCCCGACTTCCTCATCCTCTCGAACGAAGAGTCCGCCGCCGTTCCGGTCCTGGAGGCGGCCGAGGCTGCCGGGGTCAAGACGCTGTTGCTGTCGAACACGCTGATCGGTGAGGATGCGGTGCGTCTCGGACCGCCGCGCCAGAAGCTCAAGACCTGGCTCGGCGACATCACGACCGATCTTCAGACCGCGGGCGCGCGTATGGCCAACGCGCTCATCAGCGTGGCGCGTGCCGAGAAATGGCAGAGCCCGGACGGCAAGATCCACATTCTCGGCATCGGCGGCGACGAGATCACGCCGGCCTCGATCGCCCGCAACGCCGGGCTCAAGCTCGCCGTGGATGCGGCGCCCGATGTGGTGGTGGACCGGATGCTGTTCGCCAACTGGACACAGTCCGAGGCGGAGCAGGTCACCACGAATTACCTGAGCTGGGCCTCGCGCAAGGAGATCCGGCCCGCCGGCATATGGGCCGGAAACGATCCGATGGCGCTCGGCGCGTTGCGCGCCGTGACCGCCGCCGGCCTCATGCCCGGCCGGAACATCGAGGTGGTCGGCCTCAACTGGTCGGAGGACGCGCTGCGCGAGATCAGGGCGGGGCGCCTGCTCCTGACCGACGGCGGGCACTTCCTGCTCGGCGGCTGGTCGATCGTCCTGCTCCGCGACTACGCCGATGGCTGCGATTTCGCCGCCGTTTCACCCCGCGTCGAGGTCAAGACATCGGCGATCACGCGCGACAATCTCGCTTCCGTCGGCGACCTCATCAAGACGCGCGGGTTCGACCGGATCGATTTCTCCCGGTTCAGGGCGAAGGCGGGACGTTGCGGCCAATATGATTTTTCGGTCAACGCGCTCATCTCGTCGCTGGCGCGTCCGGACGGCCTCGGTGACTGATGCGCAAGGATGATGCGATGACCGGTCCGGACCGCGACGTGCAGGCAGCGCCGCCGCGTTTGCGCTCGGTCGTCCGCGCGATGATCTGGGCCACCGTGCCGGTTCTGCTGCTGGTGCAATTGCTGGCCTCCGCCGGCGTCGAGGCCTCGAGCTTCTGGTCGCAGATCCGCCAGCTCGACGCCCGCATTGCCCGCACCGCCGAGAGCCGGGGCGAGCTGATCGCCGAGCCGCTCTGGAAGATGCGCTACGACCAGGTCACCAGCGTGCTCAACGAGATCATGCACGACGAGACCATCGCAGCCGCGGCCGTCTATGACGACACCGGCGTTGCGATTGCCCGCGTGGTGGCGCGCCCCTCCGTGCAGGCGGTCGCGGAGATCTCGCGTCCCATCAACTACAGCAACGGCAATATCACCGTTCAAGCCGGGCGTATCGCGATCGCCTATTCCTATGCGACGGTCTATGCGGACACCGGCAGCCGGCTGCTGCTGCTGCTCGTCGTCGGCCTGCTCGCAACGTTCGCGACCATGGTGGCGATGCGGATCTCGGCCAACATCTTCATCGGCAAGCCGCTCGCCGCGATCATGTCGGCGATCCAGCGCAGCAAGCAGGACGGCCGCGCCTATCCCGCGGATATCGGATCGTCGAACGAATTCGGCCAGCTTGCGCGGGCCTTCAATGCCATGCAGGACACGACGTCGGGGGCGCTCGACCGGCTCGGCCACATGGCCGCGCACGATCCGCTCACGGGCCTGCCCAATCGGCGCTCGCTGTCGGAGCGTCTGGCGGACTTGAGCGGCGCCGCCGGCTCGCCGGATTCGCTGATCGCCTTCTGCTTCATCGACCTCGACGACTTCAAGGGCATCAACGACACCTTCGGCCATGATGCCGGCGACAAGCTCCTGGTCCACATCTCCGAGCGTCTTCGTGAGGCCATCGAGCCGCAGGATTGGGTCGCGCGGCTCGGCGGCGACGAATTCGTCGTGATCCGTCCCGAGGTCAGCAACGAGGCGACCGCGCAGGCGTTTGCGCGCCAGTTGCTGGATGCGATTTCCGAGCCGATCCGGCTGCACGACAAGCAGGTCGTGCCGCGCGCCAGCATCGGCCTTGCGGTGCGCCGTGCCGGCGATCCCGAATTGTCGCATTTGCCGGCGCTCGCGGACATCGCGCTCTACCATGCCAAGAGCAAGGCGCCCGGCACCGTCGCCGTGCTGGACGAAGCGCTCCAGCGCGACTACCGCCGTCGCAGGGATCTGGAGCTGGCCATTCCCACGGGCTTCGCCGAGGGGCAATTCGAGGTCTGGTATCAGAGCCTGGTCGATCTCGAGAGTCATGCTGTCGCTGGTCTTGAGGCGCTCATTCGCTGGCGCCATCCCGAGCATGGCTTGATCGGTCCCGGCGAATTCTTGCCGTTGATCGAGCGCAGCGGCAACAATGCAAGGCTGACGCGCTACGTGCTGACCGACGCCTGCCGCGCGCTGCAACGTCTGGCGGCCGCCGGCAAACCGCAGATCCGGATCGCGATCAATTTGCCGCCATCCGAACTCGCCGACCATTCGCTTGCCGCCGAGCTGCGCGCGACCTGCCTGCGCTTCGGTGTGGCGGCGTCAATGCTCGAGCTCGAGATCACCGAGGGGTCGCTGATCAACAACATTGCCAGCGCCTCCGAGACGCTGCATCGGCTGCGGCGCCTCGGCGCCACCATTGCGCTCGACGATTTTGGCACCGGCTATAGCTCGCTTGCCCATCTCAGGCGTTTTCCGCTCGACAAGGTCAAGATCGACAAGGCGTTCATCAGCGAGATTCCGGATAGCGCGGAAGACAAGGCGATCGTCGGCATCATTGCATCGCTCGCCGGCACCTTGGGGCTCACGCTCGTCGCTGAAGGGATCGAGCGGCCCGAGCAGGCCCAGGCGATGCGCGAAATGGGTGTGAGGTTCGGGCAGGGCTATCTCTATCAGCGGCCTCAGCCGCTCGAGGCCGTGCTGCAATGGCTCGAAGGGCAGAGGGGCTCCGACAGCCGCGTCGACAGCCCCTCGATCGCGCCCGAATTCGCCGCCTGAGTGCGGCCGTCTCACTGCGTCGCGTTCCAGAGCATCGACAGGCCGGCTGCGATCATGATCGCGTCCATCATCAGCCGAAACATCTCCGGCTTCAGGTGCAGCACGAAACGCTTTGCGACGAACGCGCCTGCCATCAGCGAGGAGCCTGCGATCAGGCCCTTGATGAAGACGTCGCCGGTCAGCGCGCCAAAACGTTCGAAGGTCACGGATTTCGCGAAATAGAGGCCGAGCGAGGCGGCGGCCTCGGTTGCCAGGAAGGCGCCTCTGGACAGGCCATAGAACAGGAACAGCGGCACGCTGAGCGGGCCGGTCGAGACCACGATGCCGGTGAGATAGCCGATCACCGCGCCGCCGAGCGCGAGGTGCCAGAGATTGGCCTTGAGCTCATGCCGCGCCAGCCAGTGCCGGACCGGCACCATCGCAATCAGGAAGATCCCGATGGCGAGATCCACGGCATGCGAGGGCAGCGCCAGCAGCGTGCGTGCGCCGAGCGCTGCGGCCGGGATGCCCGTGACCGAATAGGCCGCGCAGGCTCGCCAGTCGACCTCGCGCCACCACGCCAGAATCCGCGAAAAATTCGCCATCACGGAGGCCACCGCCATGATCGGCACGGCTTCCTTCGGCCCGTACGCATAGACCAGCACCGGCATCAGCATGATCGACGAGCCCGTGCCGACGATGCCTGAGACGGTGCCGGCGATGAGGCCGACAATGAGGACGAAGAGGAAGGCCAAGGGGAGGGCTCCGGGAATCGGAGAAGTGTAGCCGCGGACGACGCTAAGCGAGAGACGGAATTTTCGCCCGCATCGGCATGCCGGCCTGCGCACCCGGCTTGAGGCACTTTTGCGCTGCCGCCTCGCATCCGACTCGGAGAGCAGTTTGCAGCGGAACCTTCTCGTGGATCATCGCCGCAAACGCACCGACGAAGGTGTCGCCGGCTCCGGTCGTATCCACCGGCGTGATGCGCGGGGCGAGGGCGCGCACGCGGGCGCCATTGGCCGTCACGGCCAACGCGCCTTGCGCCCCCGCGGTGACGACGCAGGTGAGGCCACCGGCCCTGGCGAGTTCGGCGGCTGCGGCTTCGTAGTCGGACGGGGCAAAGCCGATGGCGGCCGCGGCGTCGAGCGCCTCATGCTCGTTGACGATAAGATGGTCGGTCGCGGCGAGAAGCTGTGTGACCATCTCACGCGTCATCTTTTCTGGAACTGGTGCGAGGTTCCAGATCACGACGCCGGCGGCGGATGTCGTCAAGTGTGCGGCCGCAAGCGCCTGCGCAAAGGGCACTTCCATCTGAAGCACCAGCACCGTGTCCGGGCCAAAAAGCGCGGACGACAGGTCGTCGGCGCTTGCGGCCATATTGGCGCCGCTGGCCACAGTGATCGCATTCTCGCCGGCCTGATCGACCGTGATGAAGGCGCAGCCGGTCGGCTCGTCGGTCCTGATGACGAGAGCGGTGTCGACACCGTTGGCACGGAGATTCTCGATCGCTCTGTCGCCAAATCCGTCCCGGCCGATGCGGCCCGCCATGTGAACGCGTCCCGCTCCCGCGATCCGTGCGGCCGCGACGGCCTGATTGGCGCCCTTGCCGCCGAAATGCGTCTGGTAGGACGGCGCGAGCACCGTCCGGCCGGGACCAGGAATGACCGGGACCTGTGCGACCAGATCGATGTTGAGCGATCCGAACACCAGGATCATGGCACGCCGTCAGCCTTGCTCGTCCATGACCCGCAGCTTCTCGACGCGGCGGCGAAAATCCTCGTCGGTGGAGAATTCGGCGGAGAGATATGAGGAGACGAGATCCACCGCGAGCCAGGCGCCGACGATCTGCGCGCCGATGCACATGACGTTCACGTCGTCATGTTCGACACTCTGATGCGCGGAATGCACATCGTGGCAGACCGCGGCGCGGATGCCCTTCATCTTGTTGGCGGCGATGGAGGCGCCGACGCCGGTGCCGCACACCATGATGCCGCGCGCGGCTTCGCCCGACGTTACCTTCTGCGCCACGGCTCGTGCGATGTCGGGGAAGTCGACCGGCTTGTCGTCAAAGGAACCGACGTCGACGACGTCATGGCCGAGGCTGCGGATGTGGTCGATAATTGTCTGCTTGAGCGGCCAGCCGGCGTGGTCGGATCCGATGACGAGACGCATGTGATGTCCTTCTTGATTTTGCCATAGCCGTGACAGTCGCGTGCGACTGTCACGGCGTTCTTCCGTTCAACTGCGCATGTCGGCCGGCAGCTCGACACCGTGGAATTTCTTGTAGATCGCGTTGAGCTTTCCGTTCTTGACGTTCTCGGCGATCCAGGCGTTGAGCTTGTCCATCAGGCGCTGCTCGCCCTTCTTCAGGCCGATGGCGAGGTCGAAGGTGGCGAGCGGGATCTTGGATTCGAAGATGCGTGCCGGGTTCTTGACGCCGATCTGGTTGATGATCGTTGCTGACGTGCCGACGCAATCAACTTGGCCGGAGACGGCGGCAGTCACTTCAGTGGCATCGTCGTCATACCGGGCGATCTTGAGGTCCTTGTCCTTCATGTTGGACAGTGTCGTGTCCTGCGTGGTGCCGCGCGAGACACCGATCGTCCTGTCCTTGAGGTCGGGCCAGTCCTTGACGTTCAGCGACTTCAGGCAGCCTATATCGGATTGCAGGGTCGCATAGCGCTTGGTGAAATCGATCACCTTGGCGCGCTCGGCCGTCACAGAGAGGGTCGAGATGATGATGTCGGCCTTGCCGGTCAGCACGTTCGGGATGCGCGTTGCACCGGTGGTCTGGACGAATTCGAGCTCGAGCCCCCAGTCCTTGGCGAGCAGCTGCGCCACCTCGACGTCGGAACCGGTCGGCTTCATGCTGGAATCCATCATGCCCGAGGGCGGGATGGCGAGGTCGGTCGAAATGCGGATCTTCTTGGCCTGCGTGATGTCGTCGAGCAGATCGGCCGATGCCGGCGTTGCCGTCATGACGATCAGGCCGAACAATGCGGCGGCGGTGCCCAGCAGTGTCTTATTGGTCATCCCTAGTTCTCCTCTCCCTGTTATGATTTTAGGTTCCCCGTGCCCACGAATTGCGTGAGCTCAGGCGTCGTCGGCGACGTCAGGATCGAGGCGGGTCCGGTCTCGTGGACCTTGCCGCGATGCATGAACACGATCCGGTCGGCGATCCCCTTGGCAAAGCCCATCTCGTGCGTGACCATCACCATGGTCATGCCGTCCGCCGCCAATTGCTCGATTACCTTGAGCACCTCGGCGGTGAGCTCGGGGTCGAGTGCGGACGTGACCTCGTCGAACAGCATGACCTTCGGCTGCATGGCGAGCGAGCGCGCGATCGCCGCGCGCTGTTGCTGGCCGCCGGAGAGCTGCTCGGGATAGGCGTGCAGCTTCTCCTCGAGCCCGACCTGCGCCAGCACTTTTCGCGCGAGATCCTTCGCCCGCGACTTGGCGATGCCCTTCACGGCGCAAGGCGCGAGCGTAATGTTCTGCTCGATCGTGAGGTGGGGGAACAGATTGTAGCTCTGGAACACGATGCCGACGTCCTGGCGCAGCGCGCGCAGATCGACGTCGGGACGGTCGACCCGATGTCCGCAGACCACGATCTCGCCGCCATCGACCTTCTCGAAACGGTCAATGCAGCGCAGTGCCGTGCTCTTGCCGGAGCCAGAGCGGCCGATCAGCGCCAGCACTTCGCCGCGCTCGACGGCAAAGGAGACGCCATCGAGCACCCGAAGCGGGCCAAAGCTCTTCTGCACGTCGCGGAGCGACACGATCGGTTGGGAGAAGGGCGTGTTTTGCTGCATGTCAGGCTGGTGCGAGGTTGGACCGGCCACGCCCCATCCGCCGCTCCAGCTTCTGGCTGAACAGCGAAAGGGGATAGCACATGGCGAAATAGGTGACGGCGATGATTGCGTAGATGGCGAACGGCTCGAACAGCGAGTTGTTGACGATCTGGCCCGAGCGCATCAGTTCGACGAAACCGACGACGGAGGCGAGCGAGGTGTTCTTGACGATCTGCACCATGAAGCCGACGGTCGGCGGCGTCGCGATGCGGATCGCCTGCGGCAGGATCACTTTCATCATGCGCTGGGTCCGGCTCAACGCCAGGCCCTCTGCGGCCTCCCATTGCGGCTTCGGCACCGACTGGATGCAGCCGCGCCAGATCTCGCCGAGATAGGCTGCGACGTAGAGCGTCAGTGAAGCGCCGGCGGCCGTGAGCGAGGAAACCTTGAGGCCGATCGCGGCGAGGCCGAAATAACCAAGGAAGAGAATGACGAGCAGCGGCGTGCCCTGGATGAGTTGGACATAGACGCCGCTGGCGATCCGCACCGATTTGAGCGGCGAGATTCGCGCAAGCGCGATCACAAAGCCGACGATGCCGCCGCCGATCGGCGCAATCACAGACAGGGCGATGGTCCAGAGCGCGCCCTGGCCGAGGAACATCAGGTGATTGATGTTGAGATGCCCGCCCATGGTCATCTCACAGCGGCGTGCCGAGCTGGCGCCGGCGCGGGAACAGCACGAGGCCGAGGCCCCAGAAGCCGGCGCGCATCACGAGCGACAGAATGACGTAGAGCACGGCAACGATGATGTAGGTCTCGAACGCCCGGTAGGTATCCGACTGGATGTAGTTTGCGACCGCGGTGAGCTCTTCCGCCGAGATCTGCGAGCAGACCGAGGAGGCCAGCATCAGCAGCACGAACTGGCTGGTGAGCGCGGGATAGACCTTCTCGATCGCCGGCAGCAGGATGATGTGCCAGTAGACTTGCAGGCGCGACAGGGCCAGCCCCTCGGCTGCCTCGATCTGTCCGCGCGGGATCGCCTCGAAGCCGGCACGCATGATCTCGGCGGTATAGGCACCGACATTGATCGTCAGCGCCGCAACCGCCACGGTGAAGGCGGAGAATTTCAGCCCGAGGCTGGCGAGCCCGAAATAGACCAGGAAGATCTGCACCAGCAGCGGCGTGTTGCGGATGGCCTCGACATAGACTTTGCAGGCCGACGCGATCAGCGAGTTTCGCGACCCGCGGCCGACGGCCGCGAGCGTGCCGAACAGGGCGCCAAACACCGTCGCGAAAGCCGCCAACTCCAACGTCAGCGCTGCGCCGCCGAGAAAATTCGGCCAACGCTCCAGCACTGCGGGAAAGTCGAGTTGGAGGCTCATCGTATCAGGTTCAGCCGGTGGTCTGGTTGGTCATGCGGTCATAGACGCGGAACAGCGCCTGGTTGCCGTTGTTGCCTTCGCCATGCGCACGTGCGTCGACATACTGACTGGTGACGAGTGCGGTGCCAGGCAGCGGCACACTCAGCGCCTGCGCATGCTCCTGCACCAGGCGGAGGTCCTTGAGCTGGAGATCAATCCGGAAACCGGCGGAGACGTCGCCCGCGATCATTGCGGGGCCGAGCTTGTCAAGCATCCAGGAGGCGGCGGAGCCACCGAGCAGAACGCGACGCAGCAGATTGAGATCGAGGCCGGAAGCGCGCCCGAGCGCCAGTGCCTCGCAGATGGCCTGGATGTTGATACCGCAGATCAACTGATTGCAGAGCTTGACGGTCTGTCCTGCGCCGGACGCGCCGACATGCGTGATCGTCGTGCCCATTGCCCGGAAGAACGACTCGGCCTTGGCGAAGGCGTCGGCATCGCCCCCGGCCATGATCGAGAGTGCGGCGTTCTTGGCGCCCACGGGCCCACCCGAAACCGGCGCGTCGATGAAGCTGACACCGATTTTCTGCAGGTCGGCGTGGATGCGGCGGACCGCGACCGGAGAGATCGTGCTCATGTCGACGATCAGCTTGCCTGATGGCGGCGACTTCAGCAGGCCGTGCTCGCCGTAAATCGTCGCCTCGACATGCGGCGTGTCGGGCAGCATGGTGATGACGAGGTCGGCGCCTTGCGCGGCATCGGCAGGGCTCTTGGCGCGGGTCGCGCCTTCCTTGACGATATCAGCTACGGCGGCCTCGTTGAGATCGAACGCGTGCACCGCGTGCCCGGCTTTCAGGAGGTTGCGCACCATTTCGCGGCCCATCGTGCCGATGCCGATGAAGCCGACATTGCCCTTGTCGTTCCGTCCCATGTTGTCAGCCCGTTTCTTGGTTAGTCCGCGATCAGCCAGAGGCGCTGGTCTTGTCGATGTCGCCGACGACTGCGCGTCGCCTGTATTCGTCGCCAATGGCAAAATGCTTGCGCAGCGTCGCGTCGGCCCGCTCCGGATCGCGGGCGATGATCGCGTCGAAGATGCGCCGGTGGTCGTCGATCAGATACGTTTTCATCGACGGGAAGGCCTGCACCAGCTCACGGCGGCTGCGATGCGAATGCGTCAACAGGCCCGCCAGCGAACCGTGCAAGACTGTCAGTGTCTCCGAATGCGCGGCCACGACGATGGCGCGATGGAAGTCGAAGTCGGCCATGCCGCCGGCATCGGCTTCGTCGATCGTCTCGCCGATCTTCGCCAGCGCGCGCTGCAGCCGTTCGAAATCGGCGATGTTGGCGCGCTCGCAGGCGAGACGGATCGCCTGACACTCGATCGCGACGCGCGCCTGCATGACGTCGTCGAGCATGTCCGCCTGCTGGGCGAGCGCGAAGGTGAAGAAGTCGTTCAGCACCGAAACATCCGGCCGGGTCACCACGGTGCCGATGCGATCGCGGATCTCGACGATGCCGAGCACGGTAAGGGCTCGCAGCGCTTCGCGGACGATCGGCCGGCTGACGCCGAGGAGGGTTGCCAGCTCACGCTCGGAAATCAGGCGGTCACCGGGCTTTAGCGAGCCCGCAAGCAGACGTTCGCGCAGGAAGGCGAACACCTTCTCAAACCCCTTTTCGCCTTCTGCGGCGCGCTTCAGCTCCATCCCGGTCTCTTTTGGTCTGGTTGTGGTCAGACCAGTAGGCTAACCAGAGCCGCCGCGTCAAGGGCCTGGTTAATCGCAGGTGTCGGAGGCGCCCGACAATCCGACCGGTTCCCCGGCCGAATCCTTCAAATTTGAAGCGTATTGATCGAAGCGTTCGCTCAAAGAATTTGAGGCCCGCGATGCCCGACCATCACTCCTTCTCCGCGCTCGACCGCCATGCGGTGCTCAGCGGATCCGACAACGGCTTTCCCTGGGTTGCCGGCGCGATGCTCGCGTTCGAGGCGAGCGAAGTGGTGCGGCTGCGCTGCGAGAAGCTCAGCCACGGCGACGAGGCGGCCGGGCAGGAAGCCGTTCTGATTATCAGCGAGAAGATCGCCGCAGCCTTCGAGGCGACCGTGAGCCTGCTCGCCGGCGCTACGCCTGCGGCCGTCGTCCAGCGCTATCGCGAGCATGTCGCCGCGAACGCCAAGCGGCTGTCCGCGAACGAAGTTCCCTGATCGCGCCTGCGCTGCTGACAGCATGTTGGCAGCAGGGGCCGGCTACGACCATCTCCTGACAAAACGGGGAGCGGGTCATGCCGATCGAGGCAAGCTGTCATTGCGGTGAGACGGTGTTCGAGGTGACGGAGGCGCCTTCGAACGTGACGCGCTGCACCTGTTCGCTCTGTGCCAAGCGCGGCGCGCTGTGGGCCTACTACACGCCGGCGCAGTTTCGTCTGCTGTCACCGCCGGACAATGTCGCGACCTATCTCTGGGGCAGCCGCACGGTCAAGCACCATTTCTGCGCGAGTTGCGGCTGCGGCACCTATTCGGAGTCGCCGGACTGGTCGAGCGGCAAGCCCGATTTCGACAATCCCAGGGTCGCCGTGAACGCGCGGCTGTTCGACGATTTCGATCTCGACGCCGTGCCGGTGAACATGATCGACGGCAAGAATTTGTGGTGAGCATCTGGCCTCACGCATATCTGCTGCACGTCCGCGCTCTTGAGGCGATTTCGAAAAGCTGATCTGTTCCGGCCCGAGAAAAACGGGAGGAAGCCATGATGCGTCTTTTTGCGCGAGTGATGCTCGCAATGTGTCTGGCCGTTGCAGTGGGCTTCGATGCACAGGCGCAGACCAGGCCGAAGGTCACGACGCTAGGCCCCGACTTCCCCAAGGCCGCTTTGTTCGTCGGCAACAGCTTCTTCTACTACAACAACGGAATGCCCGGGCATCTCTCCTTCATGGAGCGGGCGGCCGACGCCGAGAACAAGGCGGCGTATCGCAATACGATGGCGACGATCGGCGGCTCCGGCCTCGACTGGCACGACATGGACAATCTGCTGCGTCCGGGCGGCATCGGCGCCTATTCCTTCGACGAGCAGAACGTCGTCGTCTTCAACAAGCCGGGCAAGCAGTTCGACGCCGTCGTGATGATGGATTGCAGCCAGTGCCCGATCCATCCGCAGTTGAAGGACGCGTTCACGACCTTCGCCAGGAAGGACAGCGAGATCGTTCGCGCCCACGGCATGCGGCCGGTGTTTTTCATGTCCTGGGCCTATGCCGACAAGCCGGACATGACGGAGGGGCTCGCCGAAGCCTACACGGTGGCGGGCAATGCCAATGATGCGCTGGTGATTCCGGCAGGCCTCGCATTTGCGCGCGTGCGCAAGCTCCAGCCCGAGCTCAATCTCTATGCGCCCGACAAGCGGCATCCGAGTCCTGCAGGCACGTATCTGGCGACTTGCGTGACGCTCGCCGCGCTGACCGGACGGTCGCCGGTCGGCAATTCCTACACAATGGGGCTCGATGCGTCGACGGCGGAGCTGCTGCAGAAGGCGGCGTGGGACACGGTGCAGGACTATTACGGGCGTTGATCTGGCATCGTTCTCCGATGCCGTAGGGTGGGCAAAGGCGCACTTGCGCCGTGCCCACCACCTGTCTCCGTAAGCGAAATTTGGTGGGCACGCTTCGCTTTGCCCACCCTACGGCACCTCGCTTATTTCAACACCACCCAGGCCGGCGCATGATCGCTGGCACCGTCCTCGCCGCGAACCTTCTTGTCGACCCCGGCTTTTGCCAGCCGTGAGACCAGGGCAGGGCTGAGCAGCAGGTGATCGAGTCGCAGGCCGGCATCGCGCGGCCAGCGGTTTCGCTTGTAGTCCCAGAAGCTGTAGATGCGCTTGTCCGGATGCAGCTCGCGGATCGCATCGCACCAGCCTTGCTCGACGAGGGAGGCAAAGGCCGCGCGGCTCTTCGGCTGGATCAGCGCATCCTTGTCCCACGAGCGCGTCGGATAGATGTCGGTCTCGGTCGGGGCGACGTTGTAGTCGCCGGCGAGCACCACGGGCAGATCCTGCTTGACGAACGTCTTGGCGTGACGCTTCAGGCGCGCGAACCAGTCGAGCTTGTAGTCGAACTTCGGTCCGGGCTGGGGGTTGCCGTTCGGCAGGTAGATGCTGGTGACGATGATTCCGCGCACGGCGGCCTCGATGTAGCGGGCTTCGAGATCTCCAGGTTTTCCCGGCAACCGGTCGCGCGTGAGGATGGGCTCCGCATTGCGGGCCAGAATGGCGACGCCGTTCCAGGTCTTTTGTCCACGCCACACCGCGCCATAGCCGGCCTTTTCGATGGCAGCCGCCGGAAATTCGCCATCACTTGCCTTCAACTCCTGAAGTGCGACGACATCGGGCTTCGCCGCGCGCATCCATGCCAACAGATTGGGCAGGCGGCGGTTGATGTTGTTGATGTTGAATGTCGCGATCTTCATGTAGAGCTACCGGCTCCTGCCTTCCGTCCCGGAGATACAATGTCCAAATTGAGCTTTGCTGCTTTCGTCGTCGTTGCCGCGATCTCCGGAGCGGCTTCGGCACAATCGTCCAATCCGCGCGGCGCGTGCAAGGCGGATTACGACAAGTTCTGTGCCGGCATCGCCCCCGGCGGCGGCATCGTTGCCTGCCTCAACGGCAAGCGCGACCAGCTCAGCGCGACCTGCAAGGCAGCGCTCGACGGCAGGAAGAAGAAGTAAGCGGCTGGCAGCTCAGCCCGGCAGCGGCGGCGGGCTCACCGGCTGCTCGATCGGCGGCGGCGCAGCTGGCTGCTCGGCCGCCTGCGCCGGCCCCGGCTTGACCAGGGGCTCCACCACATTGCCGCCCTTATAGATGCGGGCATAGCGAGGGCCGAGGCTGGTCAGCACCTCGTAGCCGATCGTGCCGAAATGATGCGCGAGCTCGTCGACGGTGATGCCTTCGCCGATCAGCGTCACCAGGTGGCCGCGTCGCGCCGCGTTCGGCGGCAGATCGGTGATGTCGATCGCGATCAGATCCATGGAGACGCGGCCCGCGACCGGGCAGCGCTTGCCGGCGACGATCACCTCGGCGCCGCGGGTGCCGTCGTTGGAGCTGGCGGCGCGGAAATAGCCGTCGGCATAGCCGACCGCGATGATCGCGAGCTTGGTCGGCCGCCGTGCGCTCCAGGTGCCGCCATAGCCGACGGTCTCGCCACGCTCGATGGTGCGGATCTGCACGATGCGCGCCTTGAGGTCCACGACCGGCTGCATCGGATTGTCGGCCTCCGGCGTCGGATTGACGCCATAGAGTGCAGCGCCCGGTCGCACCAGGTCGAACTGGAAGGGCGCGCCCAGGAAGATTCCGGAGGAATTTGCGAGCGCCGCCGGCACGCCCGAAAATTCGCTGGAGATGCCGCGGAAGGCGGCGAGCTGTTTTGCATTGACCGGGCTGTTGAGCTGCTCGGCCGAAACCAGATGGCTCATCACCAGCGTGATGCCGTGATCGCCGGCATTGATGCGGGGGATGATGGCCTGCGCCTCCGATAACGTCAGGCCGAGCCGGTTCATGCCGGTGTCGATATGAACGGCGGCACCGCCGGACCAGCCGGTACGGCGGG
>NZ_AKIY01000031.1 GCF_000282615.1 Bradyrhizobium sp. YR681
GCGGCTGCCGCTGCTGTTCGATGCGATGGTGTCAAAGGGCCGGCTGGGCCTGGAAAAGTTCGTCGAGCTGACGTCTACGGCGCCGGCCAAGATCTACAATCTGCATCCGCGCAAGGGCTCGATTGCGGTCGGCGCCGATGCCGACATCGCGATCTGGGATCCCAACCGCGAGACCGTGATCGCCGACGAGATGACGCACGACCTCACCGGCTACACGCCGTTCGCGGGTCGCAAGCTGAAGGGCTGGCCGGTGACGACGCTCTCGCGCGGCCGCGTCATCATCGACGGCGACAAGTGCCTCGCGTCCGCCGGCAGCGGCAAGTTCCTGGCGCGCAGCGGCGGCGAGTCGGCCAAGCCGACCGGCCGGCTCGTTGCCGACATGGATCCGGAGCGGAACTTCGGGGCAAAACTGCTGTGATAGTGGATCGCGCGCGATGAAGATCGTCATCTTCGGCGGCACCGGCTTTGTCGGCCTCAACGTTGCGGAGGCGCTGCTCGCGCGCGGCCACGACGTGACGCTGTATGACCGCGCGGAGCTGCCGCCCGCGGCGCGGCGCGCTTTTGCCGGTTACGGCGCACGGCTCAAGGCCGTGCAGGGCGATATCACCGACACGGAGTCCATCGACGCCCTCATCTCCCAAGGCGTTGAAGCGATCGTGCTCGGCGCCGCCGTCACTGCCGGCGAGGAGCTCGAGCGCGCCTCGACCGCGCGCGTGCTCGAAATCAACGTGATGGCGCAGATCCCGATCCTGCTCTCCGCGATCCGTCATGGCGTGCGGCGCGTCGTCAATCTGTCGTCGGCGTCGGCCTATGGCGCCGCGGGCGGGCGGGCCGAGGTGCTGGACGAGGAGACGCCCTGCGATCCCGTCTCGTTCTACGCCATCAGCAAGTTCACCTCCGAGCGGTCGGTGGCGCGCCATGCCGAACTCTTTGGCGGCGATTTCCTGAGCGTGCGCTTAAGCGCCCTGTTCGGCCCGTGGGAGAAGCCCAGCTCGGTGCGCGATACGCCGAGCCTCCAGTTCCAGATTCTGGCCGCGTTCGCCCGCGGCGAGCCGGCGATCATGCCTGAACCCGGCATGCGGGACTGGATTTATGCGCCGGATGCAGCCGAAGCCGTGGCGCTCGTCGTCGAAGCCGAGCGGCCGCGCCACCGCCTCTACAATATCTCCAGCGGCGCGCTGTGGCCGGCGCTGCAATGGGGCGAGGCTTTTGCGGCGCTCAATCCCGGCCTGGAATGCCGGCTCGCGGCGCCCGGCGAGAAAACTGTCATCAGGCTGCATGGGCCTTATCGCGCGCCGCTCTCGGTTAACAGGATGGCGGACGAATTCGGCTGGCGCGCGCGGTTCGGCTGCGCCGAGTCCGCCGCGGCGATGAGTGCCTGGCTGACTCAGCACAAGGAGTGGATCTGAGATGCGGCTTCAGGGACGCGCGGCCATCATCACGGGCGCAGGCTCCGGCATCGGCCGCGCCAGTGCAAAGCTGTTTGCGGACGAGGGCGCGCGTCTTGCCCTGGTCGATCGCGATGCTGCGGGCCTCCAGGAGACGCTCAGCCTGGTTGGCGAGGCAACGACGCATGTCGGCGACGTCGGCGATGCCGGTTTCGCCGAAACCGTCGTCGGCGATGTCATCGCGCGCCACGGTCGTCTCGACATCTTGATGACCGCGGCCGGCTTCTCCTGCGGCGGCACCGTGCTGACCACGAGCCTGGAGGACTGGGACGCGGTGTTCCGCGCCAATGTCGGCGGCACCTGGCTGTGGGCGCGGGCCGCCATCCCGCAGATGCAGCAGCAGAACAGCGGTTCGATCATCACGCTGGCCTCGCAGCTTGCGATGGCCGGCGGCAGGAACAGCAGCGCCTATATCGCGGCCAAGGGTGCGATCGTCAGTCTCACCCGCACGATGGCGGTGGATTTCGCCACCGACGGCATTCGCGTCAACGCGATCGCGCCGGGCGCGATCGATACGCCGATGTTGCGCCGTAGCTTCGGCCGCAACGCCAATCCGGAAGAAGCGCGCGAAACCTCTCGCAACCGTCATGCCATGAAGCGGCTCGGCCAGGCGGAGGAGATCGCGCAAACCGCGCTGCATCTCGCCAGCGATGCGTCCTCTTTCACGACCGGTACCGTGATGGTGGTCGACGGAGGCTGGCTCGCGGCATGAGTGACGCGCTGACGGAGCTGGAAGCGGGCGTCCGCGCCGATCTCGCCATGATCGCGCATCCTCACGCCGCATGGCTCGAACCGAAGATCGGGCCGGATGGTAAGCCCGCGCTCGATGTTCTCGTCGTCGGCGCGGGCCAATCCGGCATCGCCATCGGTTTCGGCCTGATGCGCTCCCGCGTCAGCAACATCCTGCTGCTCGACAAGGCCGAGGAGGGCAAGGAGGGCCCGTGGCTCACCTATGCCCGCATGCCGACGCTGCGCAGCCCGAAGGACTACACCGGTCCGGACCTCGACATTCCCAGCTTGACCTATCAATCCTGGCACGAAGCCCGCTTCGGCAAGGAGAGCTGGCAGACGCTGAACCTGATCCTGCGCGAGCATTGGGCGGAGTATTTGCTGTGGCTTCGCCGCGCGATCGACTTGCCCGTCCGCAATGGTTGCGAGCTTCTGGAGATTGCGCCGGCGGCCGAGGGGCTGCTCGCAGCCCGCGTGCAGCGTGCTGACACCGTCGAGATGCTCTACGCGCGCAAGATCGTGCTGGCGACGGGGCAGGAGGGCATGGGCGACTGGATGATCCCCGAGCCGCTGCGCGATCTGCCGGCCGGTTCTGTCGCGACCGTCGCCGAAAGCATCGATTTCGAAAACCTGCGCGGCAAGCGCGTCGCTGTGATCGGTGCCGGCGCATCCGCTTTCGACAATGCAGCGACTGCATTGGAGGCGGGCGCGGCCGAGGTGCATCTGCTCTGCCGTCGCAGAAAAATCCAGGTGATCCAGCCCTATCGCTGGCTGACCTTTCGCGGATTCCTGCGTCATCTCAGCGATCTCGACGATGCCTGGCGTTGGCGCTTCATGCGCAAGATACTCGAGATGCGCGAAGGGTTTCCGCAGCCGACTTACGATCGCTGCGCGCGTCACGCCAATTTTACGTTGCACGAGGGCGCACCGCTCGAGGCCGCGCGCCAGACGGTCGCCGGCGTTGAACTGGAGACGCCGCGCGGTTCGATCATTGCGGATTTCGTCATCTGCGGCACCGGCATCGACATGAACTTCACCGGCCGCGGCGAGCTCAGCCGGTTCGCCGGCAACATCGCGACCTGGGCCGATCGGTACCAACCGCCGGAAGACGAGCGCAACGCGCGCCTCGGCCGCTTTCCCTATCTCGCCGACGATTACGCCTTCACCGAACGCGTTCCCGGTGAGACGTCGTGGATCTCCGACATCCATCTGTTCGCCATCGCCTCCACCATGAGCTTCGGTCCATCGGGATCGTCGATCAATGCGATGACGACGGCCGTGCCGAAGCTGGTGAGTGGTCTGACGCGCGGCCTGTTTCGCGCCGACATCGCGCGTCATTGGGCCTCGCTCAGCGCCTATGACGTGCCGCAGGCAACAGTTACGCGGCCAGCGCGAAAAATGGGGGAATCTGCATGATCGTCCACGCGCCACCGCGACAATGCGATCCCATGAAAGTGGCGCGCAACTTGCTTCTTTCTTAGTCAGCCTTGCCGGCCTTCCTGCTCGAAAATTCAAGGGAAAAAGAATGCGTTTTGTGTCTTTTGGGTCCGCGACCTCAGTCCTCGCCACCACTGCGCTGTTGTTGATCGCGACCGTGCCTTCGCACGCGCAATCCAGGGCGGAAACGCTGCGTTATGTCACGGGCGCTTCCGTCAACACGCTCGATCCGAACATCCCGGGCTCGACCCGCGAATCCTTCGCGCTCAGCATGAGCACCTACGACCGGCTGGTGGCGTTCGGCCGCAAGCAGCTCAACGGCAAATGGGTGTTCGATCTCGACACCATCACGGGCGAGCTTGCTGAATCCTACGACGTCAGCCCTGATGGCCTGAAGATCACCTTCCGCCTCCGCAAGGACGCAAAGTTCCAGGACGGCTCGCCGGTGACAGCCGAGGACGTGAAGTGGTCCCTCGATCGCTGCGTCACCGCGCCGATCCTCGGCAAGGCGCAATTGCTGACGGGCTCGCTCACTTCCGCGGACCAGTTCAAGGTGATCGATCCCCTCACGATCGAGGTGACGCTTCCAAAACCCGACAAGCTCGCGCTGCCGAACCTGGCCACCGTGTATCCGATGATCATCAACGCGAAGGTCGCCAAGGAGCATGCGACGGCGGACGATCCCTGGGCAACCGCATGGCTGAAGGAGCACACCGCCGGCAGCGGCGCCTATGTGGTCGAGACCTTCAAGCCCGGCGAGCAGGTCTTGCTCAAGCGTGACGAGGCCTGGAATCGCGGCTCGGCCAACAAGCCGGCCTTCTTCAAGCGCGTGATCATCCAGTCGGTGCCGGAGCCGGCGACCCGCGCCAACCTCGTCGAGCGCGGCGATGCCGACATCGTCGTCGACCTCCAGGCCAGCGACGTGCAGTCGCTCGAGGCCAAGGGCAAGCTCAAGGTGATCTCGACGCCGCAATACAATGCGATCACCTTCGTCTCGATGAACAACCAGATGCCGCCGTTCGACAACGTCAACGTTCGTCGCGCCATCGCTTACGCGCTGCCTTACGACGACATGTTCAAGGCCGCTCTGTTCGGCCGCGGTTCGCCGCTGTACGGCGCGACCTGGACGGACGGCAAGCCGGCGAACGGCACCTATCCGTTCCAGCAGCCGGTGAAACTCGACCTCGACAAGGCCAGGGAATATCTGAAGGCTGCAGGCCTCCCCGAGGGCTTCTCGACCACCTTCAGCTTCAACGTCGGCCAGTCCTCGACCGCGGAGCCCATGGCGGCGCTGGTCAAGGAGTCGCTCGGCAAGATCGGGATCAAGGTCGACATCCAGAAGCTGCCGGATGCGCAGATGTCGACGCAGATCAACGAGAAGAAGCTTCCCTTCTACACCGAAGGCATCGTAGCCTGGCTGCCGTCGACCGATTACTTCTACCGCAACTTCTACACCGGCAATCAGCGCTGGAATTACTCTTCGATCAACAACCCGGACCTTGCTGCGATCGCGCAGGAAGCCCGCTTCGAGCCGGACAAGGCCAAGTATGAGGAAGCCGGCCGCAAGCTCAACGCGATGCACTTCGACCTGATGCCGCAAGTCATGCTGTGGCAGCCGAACCAGGACGCGGTGATGGCGTCGTCGATCGAAGGCTACACCTACGAGTTCCACCGCCAGGTCGACTATCGCGACGTCAGCCGCAAGTAATGTTCGCAAGCGAAAGAAAGTCTGAAAGGTGACGACCGGTCTTGGTGCAACATTGGTGCGGGCGGGCAGGCGGCTGCTGTCGTCGCTGCCGGCACTGTTCGGTGTGCTGGTCTTCACCTTTCTTCTGATGCGCGTCCTTCCCGGTGACCCCGCGGTGTTTTTCGCCTCGGGGCCCAATGCCGGCAAAGAGGAGATCGAGCAGATCCGCAAGCAGATGGGGCTCGACAAATCGGTGCCGGAGCAGCTCGTGTTTTATCTCTCCGACATCGGCCGCGGCAATCTCGGCCGCTCCATGATGACCGGGCAGCCGGTGCTGAAGGATCTGCGCGAGCGGCTGCCGGCCTCGCTCGAGCTGACCTTTACGGCGCTCCTGATCGCACTCATTGCAGCGGTGCCGCTGGGTGTGATGGCGGCGTTGCGGCCGGGATCGGTGGTCGATCACGGCGTGCGGCTGTTCTGCGCGCTCGGCGTCTGCGTGCCGACCTTCGTTTCGGGCCTGCTGCTGATCTACGTCTTCTACTACCTGCTTGGGCTTGCGCCTGATCCGACCGGGCGGATCGACGTCTTCACCTCGCTGCCGCCGCAGCGCACCGGCTTCCTGTCGATCGATTTCCTGCTCGCCGGCGATGTCGACGGCTGGTGGGCGGCCTGCAAGCAATTGATCCTGCCGGCGGTGAGCATGGCGCTGTTCGTGATCGCGCCGCTGGCGCGGATCACGCGCGCCTCGATGCTGGTTTCGCTCGGCAGCGATTTCGTGCGCACCGCGCGCTCGGTCGGATTGTCCTGGCGCAAGGTGGTCGTGACCTATGCGCTCCGGAACGCGATCCTGCCGGTCATCACCATCGCCGGCATCGTGTTCTCGACCATGCTCGGGGCGAACGTGCTGGTGGAGAAGGTGTTCTCCTGGCCGGGCGTTGCGTCCTATGCGCTCGATGCGCTGCTGTCCTCCGACTATGCGCCGGTGCAGGGATTCGTGCTGCTGATGGCCAGCCTGTTCGTGCTGGTCAATCTCGTGGTCGATATCTGCTACGGCATCGCCGATCCCAGGGTGTCGATCGGATGACCAGTGCAACCCTCCGTCATTCGGTCTGGATCCTGCGCGGCAATCCGCTTACCGCCGTGGCCGCGGCCGGCGTCGCGCTGTTCGTCCTGATTGCGATCTTCGGGCCGTGGATCGTGCCCTATGATCCCGTGGTCTCGAATGTCTCGGAAGCTCTTTTGCCGCCGAGCGCGGCCCATCTTGCCGGCACCGACCAGCTCGGCCGCGATGTGTTCAGCCGTCTCATCATCGCCGCGCGGCTCGATCTTGCCATTGCGGTGTCCGCTGTCGGCATCTCCTTCGTGATCGGTGCCGTCGTCGGTGCCTTCTGCGGCTATGCCGGCGGCAAGCTCGACCGTGGCGTCGGCCGCTTCGTCGACGTGATGATGGCCTTTCCGTTGTTCGTGCTGGCGATGGCCATGGTCGCAGCGCTCGGCAACCGGATCGAGAACATCGTGATCGCGACCGCGATCATCAATCTTCCGTTCTACATCCGCTTCGCGCGGGCCGAGGTGAACGTCCGCCGCAACGTGGGCTGGGTCGAAGCCGCGCGCGCCTGCGGCGAGAGCCATTTCTCGGTGGTGCTGCGCTTCCTGCTGCCGAACATCCTGCCGGCGATGGCGGTGCAGATCTCGCTCAATCTCGGCTGGGCCATTCTCAACGCGGCCGGCCTGTCCTTCATCGGCCTCGGCGTCAAGCCGCCGACGCCGGAATGGGGCATCATGGTCGCGGAGGGCGCGCGCTTCATCTCGACCGGGCGCTGGTGGCTGGTGGCCTTTCCAGGCCTTGCGCTGATGATGGCCGTGCTGTGCTTCAATCTCCTCGGGGACGGGATGCGGGACATTCTCGATCCCCGCATGCGCACATGAGCGAGGACCTGCTCAGGATCGACGACCTCCACGTTTCGTTCTCGACGCGGCGCGGACTGGTCGAGGCCGTGCGCGGCGTCACGCTCACGGTCGCGCCCGGCGAGATGCTCGGCCTCGTCGGCGAGAGCGGCTCGGGCAAGTCGGTGACAGGCTTTGCCACGACCCGGCTGCTGGATGCGGCCGGTCGTGTCATCGGTGGCAGAATCCTGTTTCGCGGGCAGGACGTGACGAAGCTTGGGGGAGACGACCTCCGTCAGCTCCAGGGCGCCGCGATGTCGATGATCTTCCAGAATCCGCGGGCGGCGCTGAATCCCATCCGCGCGATCGGCCTGCAGATCGCGGACGCGATCCTTACCCACAAGCGCATCTCCAGGGACGCCGCGCGGGCCGAGGCGCTGGAGCTGCTGCGCGCGGTCCAGATCCGCGATCCCGAGACGCGGATGAACGCCTATCCGCACGAGCTTTCCGGCGGCATGTGCCAGCGTGTCATGATCGCCATCGCGATCTCCTGCAATCCTGCGCTCCTGATTGCGGACGAGCCGACCACCGGCCTCGACGTCACCACCCAGAAGGTGGTGATGGACCTGCTCGCGGATATCGCCGCGGCACGCGGCATGGCGACGATCCTGATCACGCACGATCTCGGCCTCGCCGCCCGCTATTGCCGCCGCATCGCGGTGATGGAGCGCGGCCGCATCGTCGAGGAGGCCGACCCCAAGACGCTCTTCAGCGCGCCGCAGCACGCCTACACCAGGCGCCTGGTCGCGGCATCGCCGACTGCGACCTCCCGGATCGAGGATCTCGTGACGGAGGAGGAGCGGGAGCGTCACGCGGCCGTGGTCAGCAAGCCAAGGCTGGAGCCCGCGCATGGTACGCCGCCCCTCCTGGAGGTGCGCAAACTTGCAAAACGCTTCGACCAGGGCGCTGCGGCTGTCGCGGATTTTTCCATGACCATGGCCGGCGGCGAGAGCGTCGGCCTCGTCGGCGAATCCGGATCGGGCAAGAGCACGACGTCGCGGATGATCTGCCGCCTGATCGACCCCAGCGAAGGCGACATCGTGTTCGACGGGCAGTCGATCGGGCGTGTGGCGTCACGCGACTTCCATCGCTCGCGTTTCCGCAAAGACATCCAGATGGTCTTCCAGGACCCGAACGAGAGCCTCAATCCGCGCTTCACCGCTTTCGATTGCATCGCCCATCCCTTGCTGCGGCTCGACGGCATGCGTGCAGGCGAGGCGTTGCGGCAACGGGTGGAGGAATGCGCCGAACGGGTCGGGCTGCCGCATGATCTGTTGCCGCGTTTCCCGCATCAGCTCTCCGGCGGCCAGAAAGCGCGCGTCGGAATTGCCCGCGCCATCGCCTGCCGGCCGCGGCTTCTGGTGCTGGACGAGCCGACCGCGGCGCTCGACGTCTCCGTGCAGGCGGTTGTGCTGCAACTGCTCGATCGCCTTCGGCGCGAGAACGACATCGCGCTGCTGTTTGTCAGCCACGATCTGAACGTGGTGCGCATGCTGTGCGACCGCACCATCGTGCTGCGCAATGGCGGCATCGTGGAGCAGGGGGAGAGCCGGGCGTTGTTCGATAATCCAAAGACCGACTACACGCGCGAGCTGGTCGAGGCTATTCCCCATATCGAGAGCGGCAAGGTGCTTGCGGCCGCTCTTTGAGGCCGTGAGCTCGCCAAAACGCGACGAGATCCCGCTGGCGAAGCTGCATTTACTGGCATACCATTTGCAAGCCATTGGGCTTCGGTTTCACCTGCCTTTGGCCAACGATTGGCCGATATCACGGCACTACTGGGAGGACTTCATGGATCGCAGGACCGTATTAAAGGGACTGGCTGGCGCGGGCGGTCTGGCATTGACGGGTGGCCTCTCGGCCCCTGCGATCGCACAGGGCGCCTCGGCCCGCACCCTGCGTTTCGTGCCGCAGGCCAATCTTGCCAATTTCGACCCGATCTGGGGCACCCAATATGTGGTGCGCAATGCGGCGGCGCTGGTCTGGGATACCCTCTACGGCGTCGATTCCTCGCTTCAGCCGCAACGTCAGATGGTCGAGTCCGAGCAGGTCAGCGACGACGGCACCATCTGGACGTTCAAGCTGCGGCCGGGCCTCAAATTCCATGACGGCGAGCCGGTGCTGAGCAAGGACGTGGTCGCGAGCCTGACGCGCTGGTCGGCGCGCGATCCGATGGGCCTGATGCTCAAGGCGATCCAGCAGGAGCTCACCGCCGTCGACGACCGCACCTTCAAATGGGTGCTGAAGCAGCCCTATCCGAAGCTGCTCTACGCGCTCGCGAAGGGCAACTCGCCTTGCGCCTTCATCATGCCGGAGCGCATCGCGCAGACCGATCCGTTCAAGCAGATCGCCGACTATGTCGGCTCCGGCCCGATGAAATTCGCCAAGGGCGAGTGGGTCCCGGGCGCCAAGGCCGTGTTCGAGAAGTTTGCCGACTATGTGCCGCGGCAGGAGAAATCATCCTGGCTCGCCGGCGGCAAGCAGATCCTGGTCGATCGCGTCGAGTGGGTGATCATGCCGGATCCGGCAACCGCGGCGGCGGCGTTGCAAAACGGCGAGATCGACTGGTGGGAGAATCCGATCGCGGATCTCGTTCCGGTCCTGAAGAAGAACAAGAACATCAGCGTCGATATCGGCGATCCCCTCGGCAATATCGGTTCGTTCCGCATGAACCACCTGTTCGCGCCCTTCAACGACGTGCGGGCGCGTCGCGCGGTGCTGATGGCGCTGAACCAGGAAGACTACATGCGCGCGATCGTCGGCGACGACAATTCGCTGTGGAAGCCGCTGCCCGGCTTCTTCACGCCGGACACGCCGCTCTACACCGAGGTGGGCGGCGAGATCCTGAAGGGCAAGCGCGATCTCGACGCGGCCAAGAAGCTGCTCGCCGAGAGCGGCTATTCCGGCCAGCCGGTGACGTGCCTCGTGGCGCAGGACCAGCCGATCACCAAGGCGATGGGCGACGTGACCGCGGACCTCCTCAAGAAGCTCGGCATGAATGTCGACTTCGTGGCGACCGATTGGGGCACGGTCGGCTCCCGCCGCGCCCAGAAGACGCCGCCCGGACAGGGCGGCTGGAACATGTTCCACACCTGGCACGCGGGCGCGGACTGCATCAATCCGGCGCCCTACACCGGCATTCGCGCCAATGGCGACAAGGCCTGGTTCGGCTGGCCGAGCAGCCCCGCCACCGAGAAGGAGGTCACGTCCTGGTTCGAGGCCAAGAACCTCGACGAGGAGAAGGCTTCGATCGGCCGCCTCAACAAGGCGGCGATGGACGACGTCGTCTATGCGCCGACCGGCTTCTTCCTGAGCTATACCGCGTGGCGCAAGAACGTCTCCGGTATTGCCAAGGGACCGTTGCCGTTCTTCTGGGGCGTATCCAAGTCCGCATGATCGTGCGATAAAGCCAGATGCTCTCCTACATCCTCCGTCGCATCGCCGCCACCTTGCCGGTGATGGCGATTGTCGCGCTGTTCGTCTTCAGCCTGCTTTACATCGCGCCGGGTGATCCGGCCGTGGTGATCGCGGGCGATCAGGCAAGCCCGGAGGATGTGGAGCGCATCCGCCAGAGCCTCGGCCTCGACCGGCCGTTCCTGATCCAGTTCGGAAGCTGGGTCTGGCGCATCCTGCATGGTGATCTCGGCACTTCGATCTTCACCAATCTGCCGGTCTCGACGATGATCGGGCAGCGTCTCGGGCCGACGCTGTCGCTGATGATGGTCACGCTGCTGCTCACGATCGTGATCGCGGTGCCGCTCGGCGTGGTGGCGGCGTGGAAGGCCGGCAGCCTGATCGACCGCGTCATCATGGGTTTTGCCGTGTTCGGCTTCTCGCTGCCCGTCTTCGTCGTCGGCTACATGCTTGCCTACATCTTCGCGCTCGAACTGGAATGGCTTCCGGTGCAGGGCTACACGCCGCTCGCCCAGGGCTTTTGGCCCTGGCTGGAGAATCTGATCCTGCCGGCGGTCGCGCTCGGCTGCGTCTACATCGCGCTGATCGCGCGCATCACCCGTGCCACCATGCTCGAAGTGCTGCAGCAGGACTATATCCGCACCGCCAAGGCCAAGGGCCTCGGGCAGGGCGGCATCCTGTTCGTTCACGCCCTGAAGAACGCGGCGGTGCCGATCGTGACCGTGATCGGGATCGGCATCGCGCTCTTGATCGGCGGTGCCGTCGTCACGGAAAGCGTGTTCGCGATTCCCGGCCTCGGCCGGCTCACGATCGACGCGATCCTGCGCCGCGACTACCCTGTCATCCAGGGCATCGTGCTGCTGTTCAGCTTCGTCTACGTCCTCGTCAATTTGATGATCGACGTCATCTATACGCTCGTTGACCCGAGGATCCGCTATTGACCGATACCAGCGTCAACCCGCAATCGCTCCCGGCCGGGTTCGTTCTCGCGCCGCAACTGCCGGAGATCCTTCGGCCGGTCATCATCCGGCGCGGCTTCATCGGCTTCCTGCGCGGCCACCCGACGGTCGCCATCGGCGGCGCGCTGCTGCTGATGCTCGTGCTGATCGCGGTGTTCGCGCCCTATCTCGGAACGGTCGATCCGACCGCGCTGGCGCCCGCCAAGCGCACGCGCGCACCGTCGGCGCTTTACTGGTTCGGCACCGATGTGCTCGGCCGCGACATCTATTCGCGCGTGCTGTTTGGCGCACGGGTCTCCCTCACGGTGGGCCTGTCGGTTGCCATGCTGGCCTCGGCGGCGGGGCTTGCCATCGGCATCGTCTCCGGCTTCATCCGCTGGGCCGACGGCATTTTGATGCGCTTCATGGACGGCTTGATGTCGATCCCGCCGATCCTGCTGGCGATCGCGCTGATGGCTCTTACGCGCGGCAGCGTTGGCAACGTCATCCTGGCGATCACCATCGCGGAGATACCGCGTGTCTCGCGCCTCGTCCGCAGCGTGGTGCTGTCGCTGCGCGAGCAGCCCTATGTGGACGCGGCGGTCGCCTGCGGCACGCGTACGCCGATGATCATCTTCCGCCACATCCTGCCCAACACGCTCGCGCCGATGCTGGTCCAGGCCACCTATATCTGCGCCAGCGCCATGATCACGGAGGCGATCCTGTCCTTTATCGGTGCGGGTACGCCGCCCACCATTCCGTCCTGGGGCAACATCATGGCCGAAGGCCGCGCGCTGTGGCAGGTCAAGCCCTATATCGTGTTCTTTCCGGCGGCCTTCCTGTCCGTCACCGTGCTTGCCGTGAATCTGCTCGGCGACGGCCTTCGCGATGCGCTCGATCCGCGCATGGCCAAGAGCCTCTGATGTCAAGGGGCTGATCACGATGGCGCTGCTCGAAGTCGAAAATCTCCAGACCCATTTCCGGAC
Organism: Bradyrhizobium sp. YR681; assembly: GCF_000282615.1. GTDB lineage: Bacteria > Pseudomonadota > Alphaproteobacteria > Rhizobiales > Xanthobacteraceae > Bradyrhizobium. The sequence goes on from NZ_AKIY01000031.1 coordinate 12,587, forward strand.
GCCCAGCGGCATCAACCGCGCGGTGGACGGTGTGTCCTTCCATGTCAACGAGGGCGAGACGCTCGCGATCGTCGGCGAGTCCGGCTGCGGCAAGTCGGTGACCTCGATGTCGCTGATGCGATTGATCCCGGAGCCGCCGGGCAGGATCGCGGGCAGCATCCGCTTCGCGGGCAAGGATCTCCTCAAGCTGTCCGACCGCGAGATGCGCGCGATCCGCGGCAACGACATCTCGATGATCTTCCAGGAGCCGATGACCAGCCTCAATCCGGTCCTGACCGTCGGCCGCCAGATCCGCGAGACGCTGATGATCCATCAGGGCCTGGACCAGCAGGCCGCCGAGGCCCACGCGGTCGAGGCACTGACCCTGGTCGGCATTCCCGAGCCGCAGCGGCGCGTGCGCGAATATCCGCACCAGCTCTCCGGCGGTATGCGCCAGCGCGTGATGATCGCGATTGCGCTGGCCTGCAATCCAAAACTCCTGATCGCTGACGAGCCGACCACGGCGCTCGACGTGACCATCCAGGCGCAAATTCTCAAGCTGATGCTCGACCTCAAGAGCCGGGTCGGTGCCGCGATCATCCTGATCACGCACGATCTCGGCGTCGTCGCCGAGATCGCCGAGCGCGTCATGGTGATGTATGCTGGCCGCAAGGTCGAGGAGGCGCCGGTCGGCGAGTTGTTCCGTTCGCCGCGCCATCCCTATACGCAGGGCCTGCTTGGCGCTGTGCCGAGGCTCGGCTCGTCGCTGACCGGCACCGCGAGGCGGCTTGCCGAGATTCCCGGCCAGGTGCCGGATCTCAGGAAGCCGATCACCGGCTGCGTCTTTGCCGGGCGTTGTGCGCTTGCGACCGATCTTTGCCGCCAATATGCGCCCGGACTTGAGGAAAAGGGTCCGCGCCACATCGCCGCCTGTCACTACGCGGCCAAGGGAGCCGTCGCGGCATGAGTCCTCCGCTGCTCCAGGTCAACGACCTCAAGAAGCATTTTCCGGTCAACAAGGGTCTGTTCGCGCGAAAGTCCGAATGGGTCTATGCGGTCGACGGCGTGTCCTTCGAGATCGCGCGTGGCGAGACATTGTCGCTGGTCGGCGAGTCCGGCTGTGGCAAATCGACGGTCGGCCGCGCCATCCTGCGCCTGTTCGACATCACCTCGGGCCAGGTCATCCTTGACGGCCAGCGCATCGACGACGCGCATCCGAGCACGATGCGCCAGATGCGCCAGCGCGTGCAGGTCGTGTTCCAGGATCCGTTCTCCAGCCTCAATCCGCGCATGCGGGTGCGCGACATTCTCGCCGAGCCGATCCGCAATTTCGGCCTCGCCAAATCCGCGGAGGATCTCGAGGTCCGCGTCACCTCGCTGATGGATACGGTGAGGCTGCCGCGCGAGGCGCTGAACCGCCGGCCGCATGAATTCTCAGGCGGCCAACGCCAGCGTATCGGCATTGCACGCGCGCTCGCGGCCGAGCCCGAGCTGATCGTCTGCGACGAGGCGGTTTCCGCGCTCGACGTCTCGGTCAAGGCGCAGATCGTCAACCTGCTCCAGGACCTGCAGCAGAAATTCGGCCTCGCGCTGCTGTTCATCAGCCATGACCTTGCCATCGTCGAGCACATGACCCATCGCGTCGCGGTGATGTATCTCGGCAAGATCGTCGAGGTGGCGCCGCGCTATGAGATCTTTGCCGCGCCAAGGCATCCCTACACCAAGGCGCTGCTCTCGGCGGTGCCGCTGCCCGAGCCGGGCGCCCAGCGCAATCCCATCATTCTCAAGGGAGACGTGCCGAGCCCGATCAATCCGCCGAGCGGATGCCGCTTCCACACCCGTTGTCCGTACGTGTTCGACCGCTGCCGCACGGAGGAGCCGCAGCTCCGCGCGGTCGAAGGCGAGCAATGGGTCGCGTGCCACCTGGATGCATTGCCGGCGGGGGGAGGCCCCGCCGTGCCGCTAGTTGACCGCGGTCAAGGCGCGGCGGATCGCGGCAAAAATCTCGGCGATCTGTTCCTCGGTGATGATCAAGGGCGGCGAGATCAACAGCGTGTCGCCGCTGCCGCGGATCAGGATGCCGTCCTCATAGCAGCGGCTGGCGCATTCGCTGCCGCGTGCGCCCGGTGCGCCCTCGCGCGGCTTGAGGTCGATGGCGGCCAACAGCCCGATGTTGCGGATGTCGACGACATGGGGAAGGTCGCGCAAGCCGTGCGCATGGTTTTCCAGCACCGGCGCGAGGCGGCGGGCGCGCTCGAACAGGCCGAGATCCTGGTACACGTCGAGCGCGGCAAGCCCCGCCGCGCAGGCGAGCGGATGCGCCGAATAGGTGTAGCCGTGGAACAGCTCGATCGCGTTGTCCGGCCCCTGCATCAGCGCGTCATAGACCTTGCCGCTGACGATGACGCCGCCCATCGGCACGGCGGCGTTGGTCATGCCTTTGGCGCAAGTGATGATATCCGGCGTCACGCCGAAGGCGTTGGCGCCGAACGCTGCGCCGAGCCGGCCGAAGCCGGTGATCACCTCGTCGAAGATCAGGAGAATGCCGTGCTGGTCGCAGATCTGGCGCAGCCGCTCGAGATAGCCGACCGGCGGCGGCAGCACGCCGCCCGAGCC
>NZ_AKIY01000032.1 GCF_000282615.1 Bradyrhizobium sp. YR681
CGGCTGCCGCAGCACCGTGTCCGCGACCATCGGCGTCCAGCCGCCGGTGGCGTTGGCGAGCGCCCGCGCCGTGATCGCGCGGCGGTGGCCGCGATCGACCACCGCGAGCCGCCAGGTGTCGGTCCTGTCGGCGCGGACGCAACGCGCCCCGGTCCTGATCGCAGCGCCGCGTTCGGTCGCCTCCAGCGCCGTGAGCACCACCAGGCGGGAATCATCGACGACGCAGTCCGAATATTCGAAGGCCATGCCGAACGGGCGCTTCAGCGCGTTGCCGACCGGATGATGCGTGATGTCGAGGGTCACTGATGGCGGCAGGCCGCCGCGGTTCGTCAGGCCGTCATAGACATACAGTCCGGCACGGAGCAGCCAGGGCGGACGCTCCTCGGAATGGGCGGGGATCACGAAGCGCATCGGCCGCACCAGATGCGGCGCGATGGCGAGCCAGATCCGCCGCTCGGCAAGCGCCCGGCGCACCCGCCAAAAGCCGCGGCGCTCCAGCACCGACAGATCGCCATGGATCAGTCGCGGCGTCGCCGACGAGGCCGCACCGCCGAGATCGCCCTGCTCGAACAGGATGACGCGCAGGCCGCGACCGGCCGCATCGCGCGCGAGGCTGACACCGTTCAGGCCGCCGCCGATGATCGCAAGATCGTAATCCGCCATGAAACCGTCGAGAGGGAGCGAAACGATACGCCTTCATCCCTAGCCGGTCTTGAGCGCAAGCTCCATGGTCTCGGTGCGTCCGACGAGGTCGGCATATTTGCCGATCGGCAGCGGCTTGCCGAGCAGATAGCCCTGCACGCCGTCACAGCCCTCCTTGGCGAGGAAGGTGAGCTGCTCGATCGTCTCGACACCCTCGGCGACGATCGACATTTCGAGGCCGTGGCCGAGATCGATCACGGCGCGCACGATCGCCGCCGATTGCGGGTTACGGCCGAGATTGATGATGAAGGCGCGGTCGATCTTGATCTTGTCGAACGGGAACGCCTGGAGATAGCTCAGCGAGGAATAGCCGCTGCCGAAATCGTCCATGGAGATGCGCACCCCGAGAGCTTTCAGGCGGCGCAGCAGCGCCAGGCCGCGATCAAAGTCCTCGATCAGCACGCCTTCGGTGATTTCCAGCTCGAGCCGGCCCGGCGCGAGCCCCGTCTCGATCAGGATCGAATGGACGAGGCCAACCACGTCGCCGTGCATGAACTGGGCCGGCGACAGATTGACCGCGACCTGGAGCGGTTTTGGCCAGGACGCCGCCTCGCGGCAGGCCTGCCGCAAAATCCACTCGCCCATCTCGACGATCAGGCCGCTCTCCTCGGCGATCGGGATGAATTCGGCCGGCGAAACCTGGCCGCGCACCGGGTGCTGCCAGCGCGCCAGGGCCTCGAAGCCGATGATCTCGCTCTCGGCGACGCTGTGGCCGGCGGCCCCCTGCGGCTGGAAGGCCAGCGAGAGCTCGCCGTTCTTGATCGCCATCGACAGGTCCTGATGCAGCACGCGGCGATCGCGGATCTGCTGGTCCATTTCCGGCTGGTAGAGGCTGATCGTGCCGCGCGATTTCTGCTTGGCGCGGAACAGCGCCGCACCGGCATTGGCGAGCAGCGAGGCCGCATCGGCGCCGTTGTGCGGGAAGACCGACATGCCGGTGGTGACGCCGGCCCGAACCGGACGGCCGTCGATCTGGAATTCCCGCGCGACCGCGTCGCCGATCTGCTGCGCCAGTGCAAGACCCGCCTCCGGCTGCTTGCCGTCGATGATCAGGCCGAACTCGTCGCCGGACAGGCGCGCCACCACGCCGCCGCGCGCGGAGTCCTGGAGGCGCTGGGCGACCTCGACCAGGAGCTTGTCGCCGAGCGCATGACCGAAGACGTCGTTGACCTCCTTGAGCCCGTCGAGGTCGACGCAGAGGACGGCGAACTCCTCGCCGGTGCCTTCGCAGGCCTCGATCATCTGGGTCAGCGCCTGAAGGAAGGCGGCGCGGTTCGGCAGATCGGTCAGGCCGTCGTGATAGGCCATGTGCGCCATGCGCGACTCGGTCTGCCGCCGGTCGGTGACGTCTTCATGGGTCTTGATCAGATATTGCGGCTCGCCGGCATCGTTCAGCACGGTGGCGCGGCGGGTCAGGAACAGCCGCAGGCCACCCTTGGTGGAGATCGGATGCTCCTCGGTGATCATCCCGCGCTTCTTGATCGCGGCCTCGTCGCGCGCGATGATCAGCTTGGCTTCCTTGGGATTGAAGATGTCGGACGCGGTCAGGCCGGTGGCTTCCTCGCGCCTTCGGTTGAGGATCGTCTCCGCGCTGCGGTTGGCGAGCAGATAACGGCCGTCCTTGACCTGCTCGACGATCAGCGCCACCGGGATGTTGTCGACGACGAGCTCCAGGAACTTCTTCGTGCTCTCCAGCTCCTGCGACAGCGAGCGGCGGTCGGTGATGTCCTCGAACACGATCAGCAGGAATTCGGGCTTGTTGTTCTCGTTGCGGACCACGATCCGGATCGAAGCCACCATGCGCCGGGTGCCGCTGCGGTCGACCTCGAACTCGTTGCGAAACTGGCCGTCCGGCGAATTGAGCGCGGCCCGGTCGGTTGCCTCGATGCTGGCCGCCGAGACCGGCGCAAACAGCTGGCGCGCGTTCTTGCCGACGACCTGGTCCCGGGAGAATCCCCAGAACCGCTCATAGGCGCTGTTGGCGAAGATGTAGCAGCCGTCCTCGATGTTCTTGGCGGCGACGCAGGCCGGCACGTTGTCCAGCACGGTTTCCAGGAACTGCTTGGTGGAGGCGAGCTGCCGCGACAGCCGGCGCTCCTCGCTGACGTCGAGATGCGTCGCCACCGAGCCGCCGTTCGGCAGCACGAAATATTTGACCAGGATGGCCCGGCCGTCAGGCAGTTCGGTGATCAGGCCGTTGGGGCTTGCCGCCTTCTGGTAGAACTCGTCGTCGGAGACACCGCCGAGGACCCCGCGCTTGCGCCTGAGCTCGAGGATGTCGTAGCCGTCCATGTCGGCCCACAGATCCGACCGTGACAGGCCATAGATCTCGAGATAGCGGTCGTTGCAGAAGATGATGCGCCGCTGCGCATCGGTCATCACCACGCCCTGGTTGAGATTGTTCATGGCGGAGGAGACGAAGGCGTTGCGCCGCAATTGCAGCCGCCTGGTCCGGCGCAGCGCGGAATGGACCCACAACGCGACCGCCGCCAGGAACGCGCAGACGACGATGCCCGCGATCAGCGCTTCCCAAATCAGGTTCGGATCGAGCCTGCCGAGATAGCTCGGCGCCTCCAGGCTGTCCGACAGCGCAAAGGCACGCGCAGGCGCGACCGCGCCGGCCAGGCACACGGCGGCCTGCACAGCAATCGGAAGCATGCTGCCCGCGTGCCAGTTCTTTTCAGCCATCAGCCACCCGCGATTTCAACGTCGGATTGTCTGGCCTCGCCGGTTTGGATCGGGTAAACGCCTGTACGCGCAACAGAAAAATGTGACGTCAAATACGGCAATTGCCCTGACATGATAAACGCTTCCTTAACGGAAAACGGCCCCGCGCCCTCGTTCTCAGCCCCAGTGCCACCGGCGCTTCCAGCGGACAGCCTGTACAATCATGGATAGGGTCGATTGCATCGTCATCGGAGCCGGCGTGGTCGGGCTCGCGGTGGCCCGAAAGCTCGCGCAGGCCGGGCGCGAGGTGATCGTGCTCGAGGCAGCCGAGGCCATCGGCACCATCACCTCCTCACGCAACAGCGAGGTGATCCATGCCGGCATCTACTACCGCGCCGGGAGCTGGATGGCGCGCATGTGCGTCGACGGCAAGCACGCGCTCTACCGTTACTGCGCCGAGCGGGGCATCCCTCATAAAAACTGCGGCAAGCTGATCGTCGCGACCAGTCCGAAAGAGACCGAGAAGCTGCAATCGATCAAGGCGCATGCCGAGGCCAACGGCGTGCTCGACATGCAGCTGCTCACGGGCGAGGCCGCGCGCGCGCTGGAGCCGGCGCTGGCCTGCGACGCTGCGCTGCTCTCGCCCTCGACCGGCATCATCGACAGCCACGCCTACATGCTCTCGCTGCGGGGCGAAGCCGAGGACTCCGGCGCGGCCTTCGCGTTTCACACCCCGCTGATCCGTGCCAAGGCGGCGGCCGGCGCGATCGAGGTCGAGGCCGGCGGCGAGGCGCCGATGACGCTGCAATGCAGCCTCCTCGTCAACGCCGCGGGCCTCTCTGCGACGACGGTGGCGCGCAACATCGACGGCATGCCGCTGGACCGGATTCCGCCGGCCTATCTCGCCAAGGGAAACTACTTCAGCTGCAACGCCAGGGCGCCGTTCTCGCACCTGATCTATCCGGTGCCCGAACCCGGCGGGCTGGGGGTGCATCTGACGCTGGACATGGCAGGGCAGGCGCGTTTCGGCCCCGACGTCGAATGGATCGAGACGATCGACTACGAGGTCGACCCGTCACGCGCCGAGCGCTTCTATCCGGCGATCCGCAAATACTGGCCGACGTTGCCTGATGGTGCGTTGATGCCGAGCTATTCGGGCATCCGACCGAAGATCGTGCCGCCGGCGGTGGCCACGCAGGACTTCATGATGCAGGGTCCGCGCGATCACGGCGTCGCAGGTTTGATCAACCTGTTCGGCATCGAATCGCCGGGACTGACGTCCTCGCTCGCGATCGCCGATCACGTCGCCGAGCTCGCAAACGACTAACCACCGCGCAAAGATCTTTGCGCGGTTTCGCACCTTCCCGCAGGGATGAGCGCAATAGCACTCATCCCTGCCTGAAAGGATGCGATCAAACTCTACGCTGATACGGGGGTTACTAGTGAAGCGTGTCGCCGGTGTGCTTCAGACGCTCGATCTGGTCCTTGACCATCAACTTCCGGCGCTTCAACTCAACAATTTGCAGGTCGTCTGTTGAAAGGTGCACGAGAGCTTCGTGCAATTCGTTTTCGAGAGTTTTGTGCTTCCGTTCCAATTCAACCAGATGTGCCTGAATTGTCATTCGAAACCTCCTCGGTAGGGGTGAACCTTGGATTCGATCCGGACGAGGAAGTGTACATCACCGATTCGTTCTGTCGATGGGTATCCGTCGTCGCAGCGTCATTTTTGAAAATTCATATGTAACGAAGCGTGAGTAATGGAACCACGCAGGAAAAATCCATGATATCAATGCGCTTGCGCAGCGTCGCAGCGACCGCAGAAATATGTTGCGGGAGATCGGCGGGCGAAGGTCGCAGATCGCTTGCGATCACGCCGCGCAAGGACGATAATTTCCACAGGGCATCCACAGCCTTAATCTCACGCCTATCGGTTTTCGGCCACCGCAGACATGACCAATGAAGACGAGCGTGAACTCGAATCCGAGCTCACCCGGTTGCAGCAGGAACACCGAGATCTCGATGCGGCGATCGATGCACTGCATCAATCGCCCGCCCCCGACCTGTTGCGGTTGCAGCGGCTGAAGAAGCGCAAGCTGTTGTTGCGCGACCGCATCGCGTTCATCGAAGACCAGATCACGCCCGACATCATCGCCTGATCCGCGAGGCACCTTTCGGCGCGGTTTGCCGCCGATGAATCCGCTTGACTCGAAAAGAACAAAATAGGAACATTTGGGTACCCAGCGCCCCCAGGAAACGCCCAAAGACGACCACAAAGGACAACGCAGATGCCGGCAAACGCCCTTCTCGACAATAGCCATTATGAACAGGCCTGCGATCAGGCGATCGCGATGTGCGACGGCAATCTGCGCAGCACCATCAAGGCGCTGATCATGGCCAATGAATATCTGGAAGCCGAATTGGCGGAATTGCAGGCGGCGATTTCCGCCGGCTGCATTCCCGAGACCTCACGCAGCAAGATGCGGAGCAAGAGCAGCGCCGCCTGAGCTCAACACTGGAGCGCAACCATGTCGGACGTGACCTACTACGTTGCAATGCCCTTCCTGATCGATGCCGACGGATCACCCGTCGCGGGCGCCGCGGAAGAATGCCAGAGCTCGACGGCCGCGCTACGACGCGCCGAGGCCTTGGCGCGTGGCACCGGCCATATCGGCGCGGTCGCGTTCAGCCGCAGCGGCGATCCCATGACCGGCGAATTCGGCGACGCCACGCTGCTGCGCAAATTCGGCAACGTGCCGGAAGATCTGGCCACGCTATAGGGGATTTATTGTTTGAGCATGATCTCCGCGCAAACGCGTTTCGCGTTGTCGCGAGGAAGTCCGCTGCATACTTTGCGCTGGCGCCGCCCGTCGGGCCCGGATCATGCTCAGCTGCTCACCAGCCTGATCCGCGGCTCGTGCCGCCGGCGCGCCTTGCGCACATACATGGCGGCATCCGCCTCTTCCAGCGCACGGCCTGCATCGGACTGCGCGCCCAGCAGCGCGACGCCGGCAGAGGCGCCCGCAGTCACCTGCTGGCCGCGAAACACGAAGGACAATTCGTCGACCGCCTGCTCGAAGATTGCCGCCTTCGCCTTGGCATCGGTCTCGCTGAGATTCCACAGCAGCAGCGCGAACTCGTCGCCACCGAGCCGGCCGACGACGTCCGAGGCGCGGACCTGCCGCGTCAGCGCGCCCACGATCGCCTTGAGCACCTCGTCGCCGGCGGCATGGCCGAAGGAATCGTTGATCGGCTTGAGACGATCGACGTCGAGCACGATCAGCGCGCCGCTGGCGCGGTAGCGTTTCATGTAGGCGATCGCGCGCGTGAGCTCGCGCTCGAAACCGCGCCGGTTCGGAATCTCGAGCAGGAAGTCGGTGTCGGCGGCCGCCTCGAGTTCCGCCACGCGCCGCTCCGCCGCCTTGAGCTTGCTCCGCAGGCTGCGGATGGTCGCCCTGGTGTCGTCGCCGGTCGACGCTCGACGCCGTGGAGGCGCGGCCGGGCGGCTGGCGGGACGCTTGGAGATCGGTCTGGATCGGCCGGCGCTGGTCTTCCGGCCCTTTTTGGCCTTCGCAGCGCTTGCCCTTTTTGGTTTCTTCATGGGCATCCTGCTCAATGAAGGCTTGCGGGGATTCACCAAGACAGGATAGTGCATTCCCTTCTCCTTGCCACCGCCTTGCGAGCCGCCGGCCGGAACCGATAATCTGGCCTATCCTCCTGTTTTCCGAGCACAATTGACGTCATGACCGCGCCGATCGCCATTATCATGGGAAGCCAGTCGGACTGGGAGACGATGCGGCACGCTGCCGACACGCTTGCAGCACTCGGCGTCGCCGCCGACACCCGCATCGTTTCGGCACATCGCACCCCTGACCGGCTGTTTACCTTCGCCAGGGGCGCCAAGGCAGCCGGTTACAAGGTCATCATCGCCGGCGCCGGCGGTGCTGCGCACCTGCCGGGCATGGCGGCGGCGCTGACGGAGCTCCCGGTCTTCGGCGTTCCCGTCGAATCCAGGACGCTCAAGGGCATCGATTCGCTCTATTCGATCGTGCAGATGCCCGCAGGCATCCCGGTCGGCACCCTCGCCATCGGCAAGGCCGGCGCCATCAACGCAGCCCTGCTCGCGGCCGCCGTACTGGCCTTGTCCGACCCCGCCTTGTCCGATCGCCTCGCCGCCTGGCGCAAGGCGCAGACCGAGGCGGTTGCGGAGCGCCCGGAGGACAAGGCGTGACTGACGCAAAGCAGGTGAAGCTGAAGCCCGGCGACACCATCGGAATCCTCGGCGGTGGACAATTGGGGCGGATGCTGGCCATGGCTGCCGCGCGGCTCGGCCTGCGCTGCCAGGTGTTCTCGCCCGATCCGGACTCGCCGGCCTTCGACGTCGTGCTGAACGCGACCTGCGCCGAATATGCCGACGTCGAGGCGCTCGAGATGTTCGCCAACGACGTCGATGTCATCACCTACGAATTCGAGAACGTGCCGTCGGCAGCCGCGATGGTGCTGGATGCGCGCCGCCCGGTGCTGCCCAACCGCAGGATCCTCGAGACCACCCAGGACCGGCTCGCCGAGAAGGATTTCGTCACGCGGCTCGGCATCGGCACGGCCGCTTACGCCGACGTCACCTCGGTCTCCTCGCTGCGCGAGGCGATCGCCAAGATCGGCCTCCCCGCGGTGCTGAAAACCCGCCGCTTCGGTTACGACGGCAAGGGCCAGGCCATCATCCGCGAGGGCGATGACATCGCCAAGGTGTGGACCAGCCTCGCCACCAAATCGGCGATCCTTGAAGCCTTCATCCCGTACGAGCGCGAGATCTCCGTGATCGCGGCGCGCTCGGCATCGGGCCAGGTCGAGTGCTTCGACGTCACCGAGAACGAGCACCGCGACCACATCCTGAAAATATCGCGCGCGCCCGCGCCGATCCCGGACGCGCTCGCCGAAGAGGCGCGCAGCATCGCGGGCAAGATCGCAAGCGCACTCGACTATGTCGGCGTGCTCGCCGTCGAGATGTTCGTGCTCGCCAACGGCACGGGAGCAAAGGTGCTGGTCAACGAGATCGCCCCGCGCGTGCACAATTCCGGGCACTGGACGCTGGACGGCGCCTCGGTCTCGCAGTTCGAGCAGCACATCCGCGCCATCGCCGGCTGGCCGCTCGGCAAGCCGGTGCGCCATGGCGAGATCGTCACCATGACCAATCTGATCGGCGACGAGATCAACGATTACGAGAAGTGGCTGACCGTTCCGGGCGCGACCATCCACATCTACGGCAAGGGCGCCCCGCGCCCCGGCCGCAAGATGGGCCACGTCACTGAAGTCAGGCCGCCGAAAGGCGAGTAGCGGGACCGCAGCGTCTGCTGCGATCCCGCCTTTCGATCAGGCCGTCTTCGCGCCTGCGACCACACCGCTCGGCTCCTCGCTGAGCCAGCGATAGATCACTCCGCCCAGCGCCCCACCGATCAGCGGCGCCACCCAGAACAGCCAGAGCTGCGACAGCGCCCAGCCGCCGACGAACAACGCGGGGCCCGTGCTGCGCGCGGGATTCACCGACGTGTTGGTCACGGGAATGCTGACGAGATGGATCATCACCAGCGCAAGCCCGATCGCGAGCGGCGCGAAGCCCGCCGGCGCACGGCCGTGGGTGGCGCCCATGATGACGAACAGGAACATCATGGTCATCACCACCTCGGTGACGAAGCAGACGACCATGCTGTACTGCCCCGGCGAATGCGCGTCGTACCCGTTCGAGGCAAAGCCCTTGGTGACGTCGAAGCCGGGGGCGCCGCTGGCGATGATGTAAAGCAGTTCGGCAGCGACGATCGCGCCGCAGACCTGCGCAATCACGTAGGGCAGGATCTGGCCGGCCGGAAAGCGCCCGCCGGCAGCAAGGCCGACGGTGACAGCCGGATTGAGATGACAGCCCGAGATGTGGCCGATCGCGTAAGCCATGGTGACGACGCTCAAGCCGAAAGCCAGGGACACGCCGACCAGACCGATCCCGACCTGCGGGAAGCCGGCCGCGATCACCGCGCTGCCACAACCTGCGAATGTGAGCCAGAAGGTGCCGATGGCCTCGGCGGCATATTTCTTCATATCCATGTATCGTCCCCTGATTTCAAATTTCCGGAACAAAGCTCCGGCCGCAGCCCCGCCAAAGACGCCAAATCTCCCAAATCGGGGCCGCACAGGGGTCTTTTCGCCTCATTTAATGGCTGAACTTGGCCCGAAAGCCCGCTTGGCCGGTGGACATCCCGGGTTTTGTCTGATACATCGGCGCCCTCAAGGTTAAGGGCTTGCGCGTTTTGCCATCCCCTTTGTCTTACCAGAATTCAAATCCTGTCCACTGAAGAGGATGCCGCGTGCAGGTTCTCGTTCGCGATAACAATGTCGACCAAGCTCTCAAGGCGCTGAAGAAGAAGATGCAGCGCGAGGGCATTTTCCGCGAGATGAAGCTCCGCGGTCACTACGAAAAGCCCTCCGAGAAGAAGGCCCGCGAAAAGGCCGAAGCCGTGCGCCGCGCGCGCAAGCTGGCCCGCAAGAAGCTGCAGCGCGAAGGCCTGCTGCCGATGAAGCCGAAGCCGGTGTTCGGCGCTGGCCCCGGCGGCGAGCGTGGCGGCCGTGGTGGCCCGGGCGCAGGTGCAGGTGCAGGTCCGCGCGGACCGCGCTGATTTGCCGAACTTGCAAGACTGAATTTCAAGGCTGAGTTTTCGATGACGCGGGCCCCCGGCCCGCGTTATTATTTTGTAGCGGCGCCTCTCTGGGACGGGGCACTGCCGATGCGGCACTCAAGCGCGATGAGATTGGAATTGTTTGTCATCGCGCTTTAGGTTGTTGTTCGAACATGATCTTTTCGGAAAACCGCTGCACACTTTTCCGGATCGTGCTCTAGCGCGAGCGAACCGTAGATGGCCTCCCCTTTCCCCGAGCGCAGCTTGGCGCGGCTCCGCCAGATCTGGCAGCAGCCGTTCGCGCTGGCCTTGATGGGGATCGCATTGTGCGGCTGCTCCTTCGATCTGGGATCCTTGATGCCGGAGAAGGACAAGCCGCAGGAGGCACCCAAGGCGGCCGCCGCCACGGAGAGCGCCGTCAGCGCCGGCAATGTCAACGCGGCCCAGGCTCACACCGTAAAGGCCCAAGCCCTCGCCAGGTCAGGCGAGACGGCGGCAGCGCTGGCCGAGTTCAACCAGGCGGTCGAGCTCGATCCTTACAATGCACAGGCCCTCTATGGCCGCGCGCAGATCTATCAGGGCAACAGCCAGCATGATCTCGCCATCGCCGATTTCAGTGCCGCAAACGGGCTCAATCCGCAAAAGGTCGAGCCGCTGCTCGGCCGCGCCAGCAGCTATCTCGCCGTCGGCAAGGTCAAGGAAGCGGCGGCCGATCTCGATGAGGCCTCGGAGGCCGATCCGCACAACGCCCAGGTCTGGACCGCGCGGGGACAGGTCTATGAGCGGCTGGGCGACAAGGCCAAGGCGGCAGCGTCCTACAACAAGGCGGTTTCGTTGCGTCCACGCGACGATGCCGCCCGCAGCGGCCTCGCCCGCGTCGGCGGCTGACGATTCGGAAGAGAAACCGCCTTAATCGGGGGTGGAGTTCTTCGGCAGGACAGAGTGGAACATCGACTTCATGCCCGACAGCATCTCGTCGGCGACATTGGTCTTTTTCGGCCTCGGCATGGCTCCGCCGGCATCGGCACGCAGATCGAGCGGCGGCGCAATCACCGGCACGGGGATGTCAGCCGGCGGCGTGATCCGGTTCGGATCGTCATTGCCGACCGAGGCCGTATAGGACGGCGACGAGCCGCCATTGCCATAGGCCTCGGGGGAGGGTGTCGACACCGTGATCGGCGGCGGCAGCGGACGGACCGTGGACGGCTCCGTCGCGACGACACGCGGGGCCTCCGGGGTGCGGACGGCTTCGCGCACCGCAGGCTCAGGGGTCCGCTCGACCGGCTTGGTTTCGGCAGATTTGGCTTCGGCAGCTTTGCCCTCAGGCGACTTGCGCAGACGCTCGATGGCGGCCCGCGCCAGATCGTTGGCATCGGGGGTCGCGGCCGGGGATGCAGCGGCCGGCGCCGAATTGGCCTCCACCACTGGAGCCGCGGCTGCCGGGGCCGACTTCGCGGCCGCCTTCTCACGCGCCGCCGGGCGGCCGTGCGAAGCGGCATCAGCGGGAGCCAGATCCGCGGCCTTGGTATCCTGAGCCTTGGTATCCTGAGCCTTGCTGTCCGCCGCCTTGGTGTCGGATTTGTCGGCGGATTTTTCGACCGCCGCCTTCTCCGTCACGCCCTTCTCGGAGACGCCTTTGGCCTTGACGCCGTGCGCGGGAATGTTGGCGGTATCCGCAGGCTTGGCGTCCTTGCCGGCCTCGGCAGGCGCCACCACGGCCGCAGGGGTATCGGCCGCCGGCCTGGCGTTGATGTAGTGGTTAACGATGTACGCCCCGATGATCGTCGCGAGCACCGAGGGGAAAATATCCATCGAGATTTTAGCGAGGTATTTCAGCATTTCTCGGCCACTCCCCGCGCGATCAGATGCGGGAACTTTGGGGCATTGTAAGGGATCAACTGCGACGGATCGATGGCAAAGCTAACGCCGGACGTTACGGCTTCAGCTCGATCTCAAGGAACACGATCTCGGTTGAGGTTTCGTTAAGTACGTCGTGTTGGACGCCGGTCTTGCGGAAGTAGGATTTCCCGGCCGCCAGCTGCGCCTTGGAGCGCTCGCCATTGGGTGCCACGATGGTCATTTCGCCGGCGACGACGGGAACAATCACATAGTCCATTCCGTGGGTGTGGGGCCCGGTCGCGCTGCCCGGGGCAAGCCGCCATTCGGTCACCCGGACCTCGTCATTGTCGATCTGGACTTCGGACTTGGCGGCAAGCATTGGACATTCTCCTAGGGCACGAAAACCATGAACACGTAGACCGCAAATACCACCATATGGACCAGCCCGAACAGCACATTGGTCCTGCCCGTGCCGAAGGTCAGCATGCTCAGCAAGAATGTCAGGAATAACAGCGCCGTATTCTGGGGATTGAGGCCCAGCACCAGCGGCTGGTCGAGCACATAGGTGGCGAGCCCGACCGCGGGAATGGTCAGCCCGATGGTCGCCAGCGAGGACCCGAGCGCCAGGTTGATGCTCTTTTGAAGGTCGTTCTTGCGGGCCGCGGCGATCGCCGAGACACCCTCCGGCATCAGGATCAGGAGCGCGACCAGCAGGCCCGCGAACGCCGGCGGAGCTCCGATCCGGACCGCGACGGCATCGACCACCAGCGAGAATTTCTTGGCGAGGAGAACCACGGCCAGCAGCGAGATCAGCAGCAGTGCGATGCTGAGCGCCAGCATCCTGCCCGACAGATGCGCCTCCCCACCCTCGCCGTCCGCCCGCTCGTGGACGAAATAGTCCTTGTGGAGCACCATCTGGGTATAGAGGAACACGCCGTAGAGCACGATGGTCGCGAGATCCACGAAGCCGAGCTGGAGCGTCGAGTAGATCGGGCCCGGTGCCGTCAGCGTGTAATTGGGCATGATCAGCGTGATGGTTGCCATCGCGATCAGCACGCTGAGATAGACGTTGGCCCCGGAGACCTGAAAGCCCTGCTCGCGGTAACGCAGCCCGCCGATGAAGACGCAGAGGCCGACGAGGCCGTTGCAGACGATCATCACGACCGCGAAGACGGTGTCGCGTGCAAGTTCCGGCGCCGGCTTGTCGCCGAGCATGATCGTGGTGATCAGCGCAACCTCGATGATGGTGACCGCCAGCGTGAGCAGCAGCGTGCCATAGGGCTCGCCGATCCGCTCGGCGATCACCTCGGAGTGATGAACGGCCGCGAACACGGTGCCGAACAGGATCACCAGCAGCACGATCGCAAACAGGCCGCCGCCGGCCGTCAGCGTGAAGCCGTAGCCGGTCGCGGTGACGATCAGGAACAGCAGCACCGCCAGAGCGGGGAAGATCCATGACGACCGCGGCATCGGTCCGTGTGCGCTCATGCAGGCGATTCCTTCAACTGGGAGGTCGATTATGCGCGAGAAGATCGCGCGCGTCAGCCCTCAGCCGCCATTGACGAATTGCCGCGCGATCGCCAGAGCTCCAAAATCGTCGAGATTTTCGTGCCCTCCGCCGGAAAGCCGCACCAGCTTCTTGGGCTCGCGGGCCAGCGCAAACAATCGCTCGCCGAAGGCGATGGGGATCGCCGGATCGTCGGTGCCGTGCATGATCAGCAACGGCACCGCGACGCCTGCGATGCGCTCGTCGGAGCGAAACTGATCGCGCATCAGGAGCCGAACCGGAACGATGCGAAGCAGCGCGCCGGCGACCTCGGCCGTCGACGTGTAGGGCGCCTCCAGAATCAACCTGCCGACCGGATGCCCGGATGCGAGCGCAACCGCGACACCGGTCCCCAGCGAGAACCCCCAGGCCACGATACGCGCGGCGTCATAGCGCTCCGTCGTGAAGGCGTAGGCGGCAGCCGCGTCCCGCAACAGGCCCTGCTCGCTCGGCGCACCGGTCGAGCCGGCATAGCCGCGATAGGACAGCGCGACGAGACCGGTGCCATCGGCAACGATGCCATCGAAGCGGCTGACGCGTCCGGCGAGAAAATCGCCGTTGCCCGGAAAGAACAGCACCACCGGCCGGCCGGGCCTGGCCGGCACGTGCCAGACGATGACCTTCTCGCCATCGGACGTGGTGAGGATGTGTTCCTCGGCTTGCGGAAATCCCGCCGCGGCGGGCGCCTTGCGCTCGGTCGTCGGAATCGGAAACAGCATGTCCCGCTGCTTCACATAGAGCAGGACGAGACCGGCGAGATAGAGGGCGGCAGCGACGATGGCGATCCATTTCAGGAATGTCATCGCTGCGCCGGCCCTCCGGCGCTACATCGCCTTGACGATGTTCTCGGTGACCTTCTTGGCGTCGCCCAGCAGCATCATGGTGTTGTCGCGATAGAACAGCGGATTGTCGATGCCGGCATAGCCGGACGCCAGCGAGCGCTTGATGAACATCACGGTGCCGGCCTTCCAGACCTGGAGCACGGGCATGCCGTAGATCGGCGAGGTCTTGTCCTCTTCGGCGGCCGGGTTGGTGACGTCGTTGGCGCCGATCACGAAGGCGATGTCGGCCTGCGCGAATTCGGAGTTGATGTCCTCGAGCTCGAACACCTCGTCATAGGGCACGTTGGCTTCTGCCAGCAGCACGTTCATGTGGCCGGGCATGCGGCCCGCGACCGGGTGAATGGCGTACTTCACCTCGACGCCTTCCTTCTTCAGGATGTCGCCCATCTCGCGCAGCGCGTGCTGGGCCTGCGCCACCGCCATGCCGTAGCCGGGCACGATGATGACCTTCTGCGCGTTCTTCATGATGAAGGCGGCGTCGTCGGCCGAGCCGAGCTTGGCGGGCTTCTGCTCGCCGCCGCCACCGCCGGCCGCGGCGGTCTCGCCGCCGAAGCCGCCGAGGATGACCGAGATGAAGGACCGGTTCATCGCGTGGCACATGATGTAGGACAGGATCGCGCCCGACGAGCCGACCAGCGCGCCGGTGATGATCAGCGCGGAATTGCCGAGCGTGAAGCCGATGCCTGCTGCGGCCCAGCCGGAATACGAGTTCAGCATCGAGATCACGACCGGCATGTCGGCGCCGCCGATCGGGATGATCATGAGCACGCCAAGCGCCAGCGCGATGATGACGATCAGCCAGAAGTCGAGCGCGCTGCCCGACATCACCAGCCCGACGATGAAGACGACGAGCAGAACGGCCAGCACGATATTGATGACATGGCGGAACGGCAGGATGATCGGCGCACCGCTCATGCGCGCGGACAGCTTCAGGAACGCGATCACCGAGCCGGTGAAGGTCAGCGCGCCGATGGCGACGCCGAGCGACATCTCGACCAGGCTCTGCGGATGGATGTTGCCGGGAGTGCCGATGTCGAAGGCTTCGGGCGCGTAGAACGCGCCGGCGGCGACCAGCACCGCGGCCATGCCGACCAGCGAGTGGAAGGCGGCCACCAGTTCCGGCATCGAGGTCATCGGCACGCGGCGGGCGATCACCGCGCCGATGCCGCCGCCGATGGCGATGCCAAGGATGACAAGGATCCACGCCACGCCGTCCGCCGGCGGATGGCTGGCGAGCGTGGTGGCGACCGCGATCCCCATGCCGACCATGCCGAACAGATTGCCCTGGCGCGACGTCGCCGGGCTCGACAGCCCGCGCAGCGACAGGATGAACAGCACCCCCGCCACGAGATACAAGAATGCAGAGAGATTGGCGTTCATCTCAGGTCCCCATCTGTCCCTTCAGCCCGAGGTGGCCGCTCACTTCGACTTCTTCTTGTACATCGCCAGCATGCGCTGGGTGACAAGGAAGCCGCCGAAGATGTTCACGCTGGCAAAGATGAGCGCGATGAAGCCGAAGCCCCGCGCCCAGCCCGAGCCGCTCGAGATCATGCCGACGCCGACCGCGAGCAGCGCGCCGACCACGATCACCGAGGAGATCGCGTTGGTCACGCTCATCAGCGGCGTGTGCAGCGCCGGCGTCACCGACCACACCACGAAATAGCCGACGAAGACGGCGAGGACGAAAATCGACAGCCGGAAGACGAAGGGGTCGACGACCTGTGCAACATGCTCCATGGCGGCTCTCCTTACGCTTTCGGCTGGAAGTTCGGGTGGATCACGGCGCCGTCCCTGGTCAGGGCGGTGGCCTTGACGAGCTCGTCGTCCCAGTTCACGGCGAGGGCCTTGGTACCCTTGTCGACCATGGTCTCGATGAAATTGAACAAGTTGCGCGCGTAGAGGCTGGAAGCCGACGCCGCGACACGGCCGGCAACGTTGGTGTAGCCGACGATCTTGATGCCATCGAGGTCGACGACCTCGCCGGGCTTCGCGCCCTCGACATTGCCGCCACGCTCGACGGCGAGATCGACCAGCACCGAACCAGGCTTCATCGACCTGACCATATCGCCCGAGACCAGCTTCGGCGCGGGCCGGCCCGGAATCAGCGCGGTGGTGATGACGATGTCCTGCTTCTTGATGTGCTCGGCGGTGAGCGCGGCCTGCTTGGCCTGGTACTCTTTCGACATTTCCTTGGCGTAGCCGCCGGCGGTCTGCGCGTTCTTGAACTCCTCGTCCTCGACGGCGAGGAACTTTGCACCGAGCGATTCCACCTGCTCCTTGGTCGCAGGCCGAACGTCGGTCGCGGTGACGACGGCCCCGAGACGGCGCGCGGTCGCGATCGCCTGGAGGCCGGCGACGCCGACGCCCATCACGAACACTTTTGCGGCGGGTACGGTACCTGCC
>NZ_AKIY01000033.1 GCF_000282615.1 Bradyrhizobium sp. YR681
ACGCAGGCGTCGGCAAGCACCTGGCCTCCGTCGGCCACGAGTTCGGCACTGTGACTGGCCGCCCCCGCCGCTGCGGCTGGTTCGATGCCGTGCTGGTCCGCCAGGCGGTCCGCACCTGCGGCATCAACGGCCTCGCGCTGACCAAGCTCGACATCCTCGACGGCTTCGATTCCATCGAGGTCTGCACCGGCTACAAGCTCGACGGCAAGGAGATCGATTATTTCCCGGCCGGCGAGGGTGCCCAGGCCCGAGTCGAGCCGATCTACGAGACCATCGAGGGCTGGAAGGAGCCGACCGCGGGCGCGCGATCCTGGGCGCAGCTGCCGGCCCAGGCCATCAAATATGTCCGCCGGATCGAGGAATTGGTGGGGTGCCCGGTCGCGCTGCTTTCCACCAGCCCCGAACGCGAGGATACTATTCTGGTGCAAAATCCGTTTGAGGCTTAACGATATCTTACCGGGACGCGCGTATAATTGAGTAGAAATGGCTGATTACTATCCGCTGATCGCCCGCGCTATTGCCGCCCTGGACCCCAACGCTCCCGGCGAAAGCCGTCGCGCGCTCTATGAGCGGGCGCGCACGGCGCTGATCGCGCAGCTTCGCAGCGTGCAGCCGCCGCTCTCCGAATCCGAGATCACCCGCGAACGGCTGTCGCTGGAAGAGGCCGTCCGCAAGGTCGAATCGGAGGCCGCCCAGCGCGCCCGCGACGCCTCGCGCCCGGGCGGCGCTCCCCGCAGCAGTGGCAGCGGCGATGCCTTCCGCCGGGCCAGCACCCGTGCCACCGAGGGCAATCCGGCCGCGGCCCCTCCGGCTGCTCCGCCGCGCGCGCGCCCGGCGCCGACGCCGCCGCGCGCCGACCGCCCGTCCTTCAACGTCGATGACCAGGCCGATGCCCAGCGTCCGCCGCGCGCCCCGCGCTTCGACGCGCCGCGCCAGCCAGGCCCGCTTGGCTCTCCGCCCGCGTCACCGCCGATGCCGGAGCCGCCGGCGCCTCCGCCGGCCGGACGCGATCGCCAAAGTGACCGTCAAGGCGATCGTCAAGGCGGGCGCCGTCCGCCTGATATCGGACCGCCGCCGGCGCTGCCGCCCGCCCCGGGCGTGCGCGGCTTCCGCGACATCACGGCCGACGCCAACGATCTCGGCGGCGCCGCTGCGCAGGCCAATCGCGCCGCGCGCCGCACCTACGCCAACGTGCCCTCGCCCTCGCCGGAATTCGACCGGCTGGAGCCGAGCCTGGAAAACCGTGTCGGCGAGGGCGAGGCGCCCTATTCCTACGACGAGTCGATCGAGGAGGCCGAGCGCTATGCGCCGCGGCCGGCGTCCGGGCGGCCGCACATCCCCGTCCTCGACCGCGACGCCAAGAAGAAGCCCAAGCGCGGCGGCTCCCGCTTCCCGTTCAAAAGCGCGATCGCCGTCGGCATCGTGCTGATCCTGGTCGGCGCCGGCATTCTCTGGGGCAAGTCGCTGGTCCAGACCGCGAGCGGCCTGTTCAAGCCCTCGCCGACCCAGGTGGCCGAGGCGCCGAAGGATCCGTCCCAGCCGCAGAGCAAGCCGAAGATCCCCGATCGCGTCGGCCAGCCGTCGGCGAATGACCAGCCGGTCGCGCCGGTGGCGCAGAAGGTCGTGCTCTACGACGAGGATCCGTCCGATCCCAAGGGCAAGCAATATGTCGGCTCGGTGGTGTGGCGGCTCGAACCGATCAAGGCGTCGGGCAACCAGAAGGCCGACGTTGCCGTGCGCGCCGACATCGAGATCCCCGATCGCAAGTTCAAGATGACGATGTCGTTCCGCCGCAACACGGACTCTTCGCTGCCGGCGAGCCACACGGCGGAATTGACCTTCGTCCTGCCGCCGGATTTTCCGGGCGGCGGCGTCTCCAACGTGCCGGGCATCCTGATGAAGTCGAACGAGCAGGCGCGCGGCACGCCGCTCGCAGGCCTCGCGGTCAAGGTCACCGACGGCTTCTTCCTGGTCGGCCTCTCCAACGTCGACGCCGACCGCGCCCGCAACGTCCAGCTCCTCAAGGAGCGCTCCTGGTTCGACGTGCCCCTGGTCTACGCCAACCAGCGCCGCGCCATCATCGCCATCGAGAAGGGCGCCCCCGGCGAGCGCGCCTTCAACGACGCCTTCGCGCAGTGGGGCGATTAGGCTTCGCTCCGGGAGATTCGGCCTCAGGCGCTGCCACACGCTCCGTCATTGCGGAGCGTAGCGAAGCAATCCAGAAACTTTCCGAGCAGGCAGTCTGGATTGCTTCGTCGCAAGCGCTCCTCGCAATGACGGCGGAGAGAGGCGTCGCGACTTTCTCCTACTGCGCCGCGGCTTCCCGCTTGCGCGATGCGCCCGTGGCGGCGGCGTGCTCGCGGTCCATCACGGCGCGGCAGCCGGGGCTGACCTCTGCTTTCTTCCGCACCATGCAGGCGGTGATCCGGGGGATGTCGGGGATTTCACTGGAGCACAGCCGCATCGCGTCGCCCGAGCACATCTGCTGCGCTTCGGACGAGAAGGCGAGGCCCGGCGATGTCTGGACTGCGATGGCGGTGGTGGCGAGGGCGAAGAGAGTTGCGGTCGTCCGGTAGATTGACATGCGAAATGCGTCCCCGAGTTCGGTGGGCTTGGGCCACTTGATTTTGGGGCGCCGCACACGGCTTGATCTGCCGCACGTCGCAGCCTTCATGCCGGACCTCGATCCCGCATGTGGTCGCTCGATTTCTTGCTGTTCGAATCGGAAAGTGCTGCGCCGCCCGAGTGAAGTATGCGCCATTGTCAAAGAGCTGCAATGGGCGGCGCAAAGGAATTCGCGATTGTTGCGCGGACGTCACGCAACGGCCGGAGGCACTTGGATTCCAATCTTACATTCCGTGGCTCTCGAACACCTTGCTGCAGGACTTCGACAGCTTGGACCGGTTGGCTTGCAGACAGCCCTGCACGGCGCCGTCATTGCCGAGGTCCTTGCGGCAGAAGCGCGAGGCATCGCGCGAGCAGGCGCTTTGCTCCTGCGACGTTCCCATATGGCCTTGTGCGAAAGCGGAGACGCTCGAGGTGACGGCGGTCAACGCGACCGCTGCGAGAAGCAGGGTTGTATTACGCATCATTGGGTCCAATCGTGCTGATACAGGCAAGAATTTGCAGTCCCCTGAGAACTCGCCGATTTGCCAGACGTTCCCGAAACGGCAGGTCCGGACACCCCTCGGAACCCGCTATCCAAGCTTCCCGCCGCGCTGCTATAAATCAGCCGAGATGTGAGGGTGCTTGATGAAACGCTATCTGGTGTTCGCGCTGGTCGGCCCGTTCGTGGGCGGGTTCCTGCTGCTGCTGACGACGACCTACCAGTCCGGCTATTGGGCCCAGACCAATCTCGGCGAGGTCGGCAAGCTGTTCTCGGTGTTCTTCAAGTCGCTGCAATACAGCTATCTGTTCGGCTTCCTGCCCTCGCTGATGATCGGTGCGGTCGACGACATCCTGATCCATGTCCGCCGGATCGGTCCGGTGCTGCGGATGCTGCTGGTCGGCCTGTTCGCTTTCGTCCTGGCCTCGCTGACCTACAGCTCGCGCGGGCCGGATTCGGGCGCGATTCAATTCATCCTCTACGGCCTCGTCGGCTTCGTGCCGTCGGTGATTTCCTCCTGGCTCGTGCATAGATATGTCGAGGAGCCGCAGCCAGCGGCGGCCCCGACCTGACCGCGCGACGTTCGGGCGCAGCGCAGCAACCTCCGCAGCGTTGGTGAGTTTCCCCTGGGCCATGACCATGTCTGACGACGATATCATTGTTCCACGCAAATCCGGTTCCGGGAGCCGTTCGCGCGCGACCTTTTCAGGCACCGAGGCGCGCGGGCCCGTCATCGACCAGAACGGCCAGGAGATCCGGCCCGAGACGCTGGAGCAGGGGTTTCGCGAGTTTCGCTTCGAGTTCGGCAAAGACGGTCAGTTCGCCGGCAACCCGTTCGGCAATCTGACGCGGGAGCAGCGGATCGCCCGGATCGAGGCGATCGCAAAACTGCTCGACGTCGCCTTCGTTCTGCCCGGCACCAACATCCGCTACGGCATCGACGGGCTGATCGGGCTGATTCCCGTGGTCGGCGACATCATCACCACCGCGATCTCGCTGTGGCTGGTGCGCGAGGCGCGGGCGCTGGGCGCGCCCTGGTACATCACCGCGCGCATGCTCGGCAATGTCGCCGTCGACGGCGTGGTCGGCATCGTGCCGTTCGCGGGCGATGCCTTCGACGTCATGTTCCGCGCCAACATGCGCAACGTCCGCCTGCTCCGCCGCTGGCTCGACAAGCAGCCGCGCGTCTGAAGCTTGCAGGTCAGTCTCGGTGTACCTCTCCCGCTTGCGAGAGGTCGACGCGCGAAGCGCGGCGGGTGAGGGTTCTCGCCTCTTGGGGGTCCTCGTTTGCGGAGATACGCTCTCCCCAGCCCTCTCCCGCAAGCGGGAGAGGGGGAACTAAAAACGCAAAAAGCGCGATGACCTTTTGATCATCGCGCCTTCTGCGTATCGGAGTTTTGCGAAAGCTTACGCCGCGTCGGCGTCGGTCTCGGCGGCGGCCGGCTCCGGCTTGCGGTGGCGCTCCAGCGGGAAGGCTTCGCTCTCATAGAGCGAGCGGATGCCGTTCTGGTCGAAGCGCGCTTCCTCGACCTGGAGATAGGCGCCGTTCAGCGAATCCGTCGGCAACTGCTCCATCGCGAACTGCACGGCTTCGGCCGCGGTGCCGAACCGGCGATAGGTGAAGCCTGCACGCTTCTTCTTGCGGATCGCAGCGGGGAAGAGCTCGGCGGAAGTGTTGAAGTTGAACGGACGCAGTGGACGCATGGTCAAAGACCTCGTGATCTTCTCTGGGGCTTTAAGCGCGTGGGGTTTGGGGCGGAGGAGGCCACGATCGTGTGGGCCCGCCGCACATGTCATTTTCGCTCTCTAATATAGGCCGTTTTGACAAAATTGCGACCCCCGCGATGGGAGATGATGAATCCGCGCATGGCAGCCCCGCAAGGGCTATAAGCCAATATTTTTCAATGGCTTATGTGGTTTACAGCTTGCCAAGCAGCAGCAGGACGACCAGCACCACCAGCACGACGCCGCCGATGCCCATGCCGGAATGGCCGAGGCCATAGCCATAGCCGCCGACCCGCCCGGACATGCCGCCGAGCAGGTAGATGATCACCAGGATGATCAGGATGGTCCCGAGTGACATTGGCGTCCTCCCTGGCGGCCGCCGGAATGCGATGATCGGCCGCACCGCCAGGAGAAAAAAGCACATCCGGCCGCCCGGTTCCACGTCGGAACCGGGCGGCCGGGAATGTTATTTCGGCTCGAGCTTCAGCGCCGCCGAGTTGATGCAGTAGCGCAGGCCGGTTGGCCCCGGTCCATCGGGGAAGACATGGCCGAGATGGCCGCTGCACTTGGCGCACAGCACCTCGGTGCGGATCATGCCGTGGCTGACGTCCCGCTCCTCGTCGACATGGCTCTCGACGGCGGGCGCGGTGAAGCTCGGCCAGCCGCAGCCGGAATCGAACTTGGCGTCCGACTCGAACAGCACGTTGCCGCAGCCGGCGCAGACATAGGTGCCGGCGCGGTGGTCGTGCTCATATTCGCCTGAGAAGGGACGCTCGGTCGCCTTCTCGCGCAGCACCGCGTACTGCATCGGCGACAGCTCGCTGCGCCACTGCTCTTCGCTCTTGGTGACCTTGTCGTCGGTGGTCTTCATTTTGGTGTCGGGCATGGGTCTCCCGTTTCTCTTGGGATCTCGCGATCAGTTGGTGGCCTTGCTGGCACTGACCAGCGTCGGCTTCTCAATGTAGTTATCGGCGAACAGTTTTTTCAGGTTCTCGACCTTGGGAAGGTCGTTATAGGCGATGTAGGGCTGGTTCGGATGCAGCGTCAGATAGTCCTGATGATAGGCCTCCGCCGGATAGAACGCCTCCAAGGCGCCGACCTTGGTCACGATCGGCTTGCTGAACACTTTTGCGGAGTTGAGTTGGGCGATGTAGGCCTCCGCGACCTTCTTCTGCTCGTCGGAGGTGGTGAAGATCGCCGAGCGATATTGCGTGCCGGTGTCCGGCCCCTGGCGGTTGAGCTGGGTCGGGTCGTGGGCGACCGAGAAGTAGATCTGGAGAATCTTGCCGTAGGAGATCTTCTTCGGGTCGTACTTGATCTCGACCGATTCCGCGTGGCCGGTCCGGCCGCTCGAGACGGTCTGGTAATCGGCGGTCGCCTTGGTGCCGCCGGCATAGCCGGACACCGCGTTGACGACGCCCGCGGTGTGCTGGAACACGCCCTGCACGCCCCAGAAGCAGCCGCCGGCAATCACGGCGGTCTGGATGCCGCTTGCCTGCGCGGCGTCCATGGCCGGGGCAGGGATCACGACCGCATCCTCGGCAGCCCGGGACGGCACGGCAAAGGCCAGCGTCAGGGCGGTGGTTGCGGCGAGCAGGGTCAGGAGGGCAGGACGGCGCATGGCGGGGCCTCTTTCCGGGAGATGGGACACTCTAGGTCGGTTGGCGCCGGGCGAACAGTCTGCCCGACCGCCTTTTCGGTCATCTGAGATACGGGCAAAGGCGCGGATTGTTACGCGCGGACGGACACGAGTCCGTGAAAAATGCCGCATCGGGGACCGGCTTGGCGGCAGGAGGAACTCCGCGCTAAGAGCATGATCCGCAACAGTGAGAAGCGGTTTTGCGCAATGAGCATGCGCGAGCCATGGATGAACCCGCGCGATCGACGATCGACTTAAAAAGTGGTGGCTGGAGCTGACCTGACAACATGCTGCGCGTCGTTTCCCTGACCCTCGTCATCCTCGTCGCCGGCGCCGCAATCGCCGCGGCCGAGCCGCAATCCGGCGACGATCTCGCCATTTGCCGTGACCGGCAGGCAGAGCTCCAGGCCCGCGCCACGGCCTGCGACAATCTGCTCAACGCCGACCGCCTCGCCGGCAAGGACAAGGCGATCGCGCTGACCGTGCGCGGCAACACGCTGCTCAACAAGCGCGACTATGTCCGCGCCATCGAGACCCTGTCGATGGCGGTGGACCTCGACCCCGACAACGTCGTCACGCTCAATCTCCGCGGCCTCGCCAATGAGCGCAAGGGCCAGGACGACCTCGCGATGGCCGACTACAACCTCGCGCTCCAGAAGCGCCCGACCTACGGTGTGCCCTACAACAATCGCGGCGTCATCCAGCTGCGCCGGGGCGCGCTCCAGAGCGCGCTCGACGATTTCAACCTGTCGATCAAGTACACGCCGAAATTCCTGCTCGGCTGGACCAACCGTGCCCGCGTCCGCACCCTGATGAAGGACTATGACGGCGCGATCGCCGATTTTGCGGAGGCCGAGAAGATCGATCCCACCGCGCCGCAGATCGCGGGCAACCGCTGCGTCACCTACGGCCTGATGGGCAAGTACGATCTGGCCCTCGCCGACTGCAATGGTCTGATCGAGAAGCAGCCGAAGAACGCGTTCGCAATGAACAACCGCGCCGAGGTCAGCATGAGGAAGGGCGATTTCGACGCCGCCCTGAAGGACTACAACGCCGTCATCGAGCTGAACCCGAACAGCGTGCGGGCGCATTCCGGCCGTGGCCAGATCTACGAACGAAACAAGGATCTCGCGCAGGCGCGCGCCGACTACCGTGCGGCGTCCTATTCGCTGACGAAGTTCGACGAGCCCGACGTCGCGCGCGCCCGCGCCATCGCGCAGGAACGGCTCGCCGCTCTGACGCCGCAAACGCCGACCGGGGCGACCGGGCGCCGCGTCGCGCTCGTGGTCGGCAATGGCGCCTACAAGAACGTCCACGCCCTGCCCAATCCGCCGCGCGACGCGAAACTGATTGCGGGCGCGCTGCGCGACGTCGGTTTCCAGACCGTGATCTCCGCTGGCGACCTCACCCGCGACGAGTTCTTCGAAGCGCTCCAGACCTTCGCCGCCGAGGCGGAGAAGGCCGATTGGGCGGTGGTCTATTACGCCGGCCACGGCTTCGAGATCGGCGGGGTGAATTACCTCGTCCCGGTTGACGCCAAGCTCGCCGCCGACAAGGACGCCGAGACGCAGGCCGTTGCCCTGGAGCAGGTGATCGCGGCGGTCGGCGCTGCGCGAAAAGTGCGGCTGGTGATACTGGATGCCTGCCGCGACAATCCGTTCGCGCCGACGATGCAGCGCACATTGTCGTTGAAGCTGGTCGACAAGGGCTTTTCCAACATCGAGCCGGGCGCCGGCTTCATGGTGGTCTACGCCGCCAAGCATGGCGAGACCGCGATGGACGGTGAGGGCGGCGCCGACAGCCCGTTCTCAACCGCGCTCGCCCGCGAGATCAAGGTGCCCCGGGTCGAGATCCGAAAGCTGTTCGACATCATCCGCGACGACGTCTGGTCCGCCACCAAGCACGAGCAGCAGCCGTTTTCCTACGGCTCGCCGCCGGGACGCGAGGATTTTTATTTCGTGGCGGGGAAGTAGGGGCGGCGCGTGTGAGACGCGACGGCGGAGCCTGACAACCGGTGTCGTCCCCGCGAAGGCGGGGACCCATACCCACAGGGAGAAATGTGAGGCAAGGCGCCCACTCCGAGTCCTCGCCAAACTTCTCCCTGTGGGTATGGGTCCCGGATCTGCGCTTCGCTTGTCCGGGACGACGGAGGGAGGAGAATGTAGCCCGCATGAGCGAAGCGACATGCGGGTCTTCCGGTCCCGGATATCGCTGCGCTCATCCGGGCTACGGCAGCCTCACACGACAATGCTCAACCGTTTCGCCGCCCGCGTGATCCCCGTGTACAGCCACCTTGCGCGGCTCTCTCCAAACGCAAAGCTCTCGTCGAACAGGACGACGTCGTCCCATTGCGAGCCCTGCGATTTGTGTACGGTCAGCACGTAGCCGTAGTCGAACTCGTCATAGGGCTTGCGCTGCTCCCAGGCGATCGCCTCGACGCCGCCCTCGAAACAGTCGGCGCGCACCGACACCTTCGTCACCTTGTGGCCGAAGTCTTCGTCCGGCGACAGCCGCATCGAAAGGATCCGCGATTTCGAGCGCGAAGTGTTGCGCGACTTGACGCGCCACAGGCCGCCGTTGAACAGGCCCTTCTTGCGGTTGTTGCGCAGGCACACCAGCTTGTCACCGGCGACCGGGAAGACGTCCTCGATGTTCTGGCGCTGGCGCACCCGCATGTTGTAGGCGCGCCTTGTGTTGTTGCGGCCGACCAGCACCTGGTCGGCGCTCATGACACGATCGGGGTCGAGCTCTTTCCGCGACACCACCTCGCTCTCGCCGTAGCGCCCGATGTCGAGCTCGCGCCCCTCGCGCACGTCCATAGACATCCGCACGATCGGATCGTCCTGCGCCTGCCGGTGCACCTCGGTCAGCATCGCGTCGGGCTCGGTGTTGGTGAAGAAGCCGCCGCCCTGGATCGGCGGCAGCTGCGCGGGATCGCCCAGCACCAGCAGCGGACAGTCGAACGACATCAGGTCGCGGCCCAGTTCAGCATCGACCATCGAGCATTCGTCGATCACGATCAGCTTGGCCTTGGACGCCGGCGCGTCGTCCCAGAGTTCAAAACTCGGCTGCTCCTCGCCGGATTCGCGGGCGCGGTAGATCAGCGAGTGGATGGTGGAGGCCTCGTCGCAGCCCTTGTTGCGCATCACCAGCGCCGCCTTGCCGGTGAAGGCGGCAAACTTCACCTCGCCGTCGACGTCCTCGGCGATATGCCGCGCCAGCGTGGTCTTGCCGGTGCCGGCAAAGCCGAACAGCCGGAAGATCGGCGGCGTGCCGTTGCGACCGGGTTTTGCCTTGAGCCAGTCGCCAACGGCCTTGAGCGCGGCATCCTGATGCGGAGTGAAAGTGGCCATGTCTGCTTTGAGAGGGGCGAAACGGAGCGATTCGCCACCCCCCAAAACTAACCATTCGGCCCAAGGGTTCAAGCGCAGGGCAATCGCAATTGAGGCCGCTCCCTGCGGCCATCCTTCGAGACGCCCGCCGTTGGCGGGCCCTCAGGATGAGGGCGGCGCGCGCGGCGGCATTTTCGGCAGGCGACGGTGCCAGTCAGCCTCATCCTGAGGAGACCGCGCAGCGGTCGTCTCGAAGGACGAGGCGCTTGCTCAGACCCCGCCAAGAACCGACCAGCCTATTGCCAGCCGGGCACGCCGCGCATGTCGGGCAGATGGTGGGCGATGCCCTTGTGGCAGTCGATGCAGGTCTTCTCGCCCGTGAACAGGAAGCGCTGGTGCGCCACCGAGGCCCGCGGCGACTGCTTGGTGATGTCCATGGAATCGGCGCTGTGGCAGTTGCGGCATTCCAGGGAATCATTGGCCTTGAACCGCGCCCATTCGTGCGCCGCCAGCTCGAGGCGGTGATCCTGGAATTTTTCCCTTGTGTCGATGGTGCCGAAAATCTTGCCCCAGACTTCCTTGGAGGCCTGCATCTTGCGCGCGATCTTGTCGGTCCAGTTGTGCGGGACGTGGCAGTCCGGGCAGGTCGCGCGCACGCCGGAGCGGTTGCTGAAATGAATGGTGGATTTCAGCTCGGCGAAGACGTTGTCCTTCATCTCGTGGCAGCCGGTGCAGAATTTTTCGGTGTTGGTCAGCTCCAGCGCGGTGTTGAAGCCGCCCCAGAAGATCACGCCGGCCGCAAAGCCCGCCAGCACCAGCACGCCGAGACCGAACACAGAGCTCGGCCGGATCAGCACCTGCCAGAGTTCGCGCGCGAAATCCCAGCAGCGCAGGATGAAGCCGCGCTTGGCTTCTGGCTCGTCAGCCGCCGTCGTCATCGCCGGCCACCCGGGCTTGCACGCGACAGCAGCGTGTCGATGTCGGTGAAGTCGTTGCTGACGGGCGGCGTGGCGGTGTTCTGCGGCACGTGGCACTCGGTGCAGAAGAAACGCCGCGGCGAGATCGAAGCCAGGAACTGGCCGTCGCGGTCCATGAAGTGGGTGATCGAGACCATCGGCGCCTGCGATTCCGCGGTGCGCGCCCGCGCATGGCAGGACAGGCATTTGTTGCCGTTGAGGTCGATCTGGTAGCCGTCGATCGTGTGCGGGATGACAGGCGGCTGCTCCGGATAGTTGCGCACCTCCCGTTCCGACGTGTTGCGGTTCGGCAGCATCGGCGGCGCCGGGCCCTCGTCGTTGAGCGGGGCCGGGCCGCGCAGGCCGGAGCTGACGGTCTGCGCGGTCAGGGAGCTCGCGCCGGCGGCGATCGCGACCGCGAGCAGGGCTATGCCAAATCGTTTCATCATGACAGGCTCACCCGCTCGATGCGCACGGCGCATTTCTTGTAGTCGGTCTGCAGCGAGATCGGATCGGTGGCGTCCAGCGTCACCTTGTTGATCAGCTTGGATTCGTCGAACCAGGGCACGAAGACGAGCCCGCGCGGCGGCCGGTCGCGGCCGCGCGTCTCGACGCGGGCGCGGATGAAGCCGCGGCGCGACACCACCTTCACCTCGTCGCCGCGCCGGAGCCTGGCTTCCGCCGCGTCGTCGGGATGCATGAAACAGACGGCCTCGGGGAACGCCTTGTAGAGCTCGGGAACGCGGCGCGTCATGGTGCCGGAATGCCAATGCTCCAGCACGCGGCCGGTCGAGAGCCAGAACGGATAGTCGCCGTCGGGCGATTCCGCCGGCGGCTCGTAGGGCAGCGCGAAGATGCGCGCCTTGCCGTCGGGATAGCCGTAGAATTGCACGCCCGTTCCCTGCTTGACGTAGGGATCGCTGCCCTCGCGGAAACGCCACTTCGTCTCCTGGCCGTTGACGACAGGCCAGCGCAGGCCGCGCTCCCGGTGATAGGTGTCGAACGGCGCGAGGTCGTGGCCATGGCCGCGGCCGAACGAGGCGTATTCCTCGAACAGGCCCTTGTGGACGTAGAAGCCGAACGCCTTGGACTCGTCGTTGAGATAGCCCTGCTCGATGTCGGCAACAGGGAATTTGTCGACCTGACCGTTCCTGTAGAGCACGTCGAACAGCGTCTTGCCGCGGACATCAGGCTTCTTGGCGATCAGCTCCTCGGGCCAGACCTCCTCGATCTTGAAGCGTTTCGAGAACTCCATGAGCTGCCAGAGATCGGACCTGGCATCGCCCGGTGCCGCGACGAGCTGGTGCCAGAACTGCGTGCGCCGCTCGGCATTGCCATAGGCGCCTTCCTTCTCCACCCACATCGCGGTCGGCAGGATCAGATCGGCGGCCAGCGCGGTCACCGACGGATAGGCGTCCGAGACCACGATGAAATTGTCGGGATTGCGGAAGCCCGGATAGGTCTCCTCGTTGGCGTTCGGGCCGGCCTGCAAATTGTTGTTGACCTGCACCCAATAGGCGTTGATCAGGCCGTCCTTCAGCATCCGGCTTTGCAGCACGGCGTGGGCGCCGGGCTTGTCGGGAATGGTGCCTTCGGGCAGCTGCCAGATGTGCTCGGCATGATCGCGATGCGCCTTGTTGGTGACGACCATGTCTGCGGGGAGGCGATGCGAGAAGGTGCCGACCTCGCGCGCGGTGCCGCAGGCCGAGGGCTGGCCGGTCAGCGAGAACGGGCTGTTGCCGGGCGAGGAGATCTTTCCGGTCAGCAGGTGGATGTTGTAGATCAGGTTGTTGCACCAGACGCCGCGGGTGTGCTGGTTGAAGCCCATGGTCCAGAACGAGACCACTTTTGTCTTCGGGTCAGCATAGATCTCGGCGAGCGCCTCGAGGCGATTGAGCGGCACGCCGGACATCTCGGCGGCTTTCTCCAGCGTGTAGTCCGACACGAACTTGACGTACTCGTCGTAGCTCATCTCGGTGGAGTCGTTGGCCTTCGCCGCGCCCGTCGCCTTCTTCTGCAGCGGATGCTCGGGCCGCAGGCCATAGCCGATGTCGGTCTGCCCGCGCCGGAAGATGGTGTGCGCGGCGACGAAGTTCTTGTCGACCCGTCCGGTCCTGATGATGTGGTTGGCGATGGCGTTCAGCAGATAGAGATCGGTCTGCGGCTTGAAGATCATGCCGATGTCGGCGAGGTCGAACGAGCGATGCTCGAAGGTCGAGAGCACGGCGACGCGGACATGCGGCGCGGACAGCCGGCGGTCGGCGAGGCGCGTCCACAGGATCGGGTGCATCTCCGCCATGTTGGAGCCCCACAGCACGAAGGCGTCGGTGGCCTCGATGTCGTCATAGCAGCCGGCCGGCTCGTCGATGCCGAAGGTGCGCATCATGCCGGCGACGGCCGAGGCCATGCAGTGCCGCGCATTGGGATCGATGTTGTTGGTGCGGAAGCCGGCCTTGAACAGCTTTGACGCCGCATAGCCTTCCCAGATCGTCCACTGGCCGGAGCCGAACATGGCGACGCCGTTCGGCCCGCGCTTCTTGATCGCCTCCTTCCACTTCACCTCCATGATGTCGAAGGCTTCGGTCCAGCTGACAGGCGTGAACTCGCCGTTCTTGTCGTACTTGCCGCCTGTCTTGCGCAGCATCGGCTGCGTCAGGCGATCGTGGCCGTACATGATCTTGGAGAGGAAGTAGCCCTTGACGCAGTTGAGGCCGCGGTTGACCTCGGCCTTGGTGTCGCCATGGGTGGCGACGACGCGGTTGTCCTTGGTGGCGACCATCACCGAGCAGCCGGTGCCGCAGAAGCGGCAGGCGGCCTTGTCCCATTTCAGTTCGGCGACGTCGCGCTCTGCGACGAGGTTTGCGGCGAGCGCCGGCGCCGGCATGCCCGCGGCGGCGGCCGCGATCGCGGCGGCCTCGAGCTTGAGCATCTGGCGGCGGTCGAGCTTTGGCGATGTCATGATGGCTCTCCGGGCGCTTAGGTCGTTTCGATGGCGTGGAAGACCAGCGCGGCGGAATAGACGTCTGCCAGCGACTGGATGGTATTGAGCATGGTGCCGAGGCTGCCGGCGTCCGGTGCCTCGGTCACGACGACGAGTTTTCCGCGCGGATCTCGTCCGTGAATTTCGCAGCCGGGAAGCGCCGATATCGCGGCCTCCAGCGCGTCGAGGCGCTCGGGGCGCGCCTGCACGATGATGCTGGCGATCTCGCAGCCCGGCGGCGAGACGACGCGCTCGGCGCTAAGCACCCGGCCGGTGATCAATGCGCGGCGGTTGAGTGTGGATTGGGCCATGATGCCTGTCTTTCGCTGTCCGGACGGTCAATGCGGGGAGGGCGGAGGGCCGGGCGGGCCGGCGAACATCTGGTAGATCCAGACGCCGAGCCCATAGGAGCCGACCGTTCCGACCGCGAGGACGGGCATCACGACCGCGGTCAGGAACAGGAAAGCGAAAATCTCCATGCGCTTACGGCGCACGCGCGTGGTCGCGTCGTCGGGGGCCGACATATTCGGTCTCTTCAGGATTTTGGGAATCGGGACGGCATCCGGGCCGTTGCCTTGCTGCAGTTTTGATGCATCTGGACCGCCGCGGCGTTGATCTGGATCAATTCGTCGATTTGCAGCGATCGCCGGGGCCGTGACGACAGCCGCAAGTTTGGGTTGTGCCCGCGCAGAGGTGGTGCGACAGTTTGACCTCGAACGGGGATACGAGCTGTGAACGCGATGGGGCTGACGGCCATCGATCTCGGGCTGCGCGGCGCGACAAGCGGCGTGTTCCTGCTGATCGTTGTCATCGCATTGCTGCGTCGTGCGACCGGCCAACAGGTTCTGCTGGGCGTTGCGATGTGCGCAGGCGGCATCTTCTATGCGATCACGACCGCGCCCAACTTCCCCAAAGCGGCTTTGTGGTGGACGTTGCCGATCCTGTGGGCGCAGCCTGCAATATTCTGGCTGTGGGCGCGCGCGGCGTTCGACGACGATTTCGTGCTGAAGCGGTGGCACGGCGCCCTTTGGCTGAGCATCGTGGCCTATGGGTTCGCGATCACGCTGGGCTGGGCGCACTGGCCTGCTTTGGCTGGCGCAGGCGGTCGGGGGCTGGCATTGGCCACCCTGGTGCTGGCCCTCGCTGCCGCGGTTCAGACGGTCAAGACCTGGCGCGCCGATCTGGTCGCGCGGCGCCGCCGGCTGCGGCTGGCGATGCTTGTGATCAATGTCGTGCTCATCGCGGCCGTCGCCGTCGCCGGCTTCGCCGCAATTCCCGTCGCGGTTCCCGGTGCGCCCGGCAGTCTGCCGACCGCGCTCGGCCTGTTCGTCGTGGCCATGCTTGCCGGCATCGGCCTGTTCAGCGCACCAGCAGAGGCTGTCGACGACGCCACGGCCGCGATTGCATCCGGCGAGGTGCGCAAGGCCGGCTTCGCTCCCACCGGCCGGGTCGCCGTCGATCCCCGGGTCGTCCTCGATCCCCGGGTCGCTCTCGATCCCCGGGTCGCTCTCGATCCCATCCTGCTGCGGCGCCTCGACCATCTCATGACCGTGGAGCGGGCCTATCGGCAGGAAGGTCTTGCGATCGGGGCGCTTGCGGCGCGGTTAGGGGTTCCCGAGCATCGGCTCCGCCAGGCCATCAACGAAGGGCTGGGCTACCGGAACTTCAACGCGTTCCTCAACCGCTATCGCATCGCGGATGCCAAGCTGGCGCTGTCCGATGGGACGCAGCGCGATGTCCCGGTGCTGACCATCGCCATGGATGCGGGTTTCCAGTCGATCGGACCTTTCAATCGCGCCTTCAAGGCCGAAACCGGCATGACCCCGACCGAATTCCGGCGCGAAGCCTTGAGCCGACTTGAAATCGACCGGCCTCTCGAAATCAGCCCGCCGCGCCGAGAAATCGGCTAGCCGATTTTTGGATTGGGCGAGAGAGCCTCGATACGATCAGGCAGATTGTTGCAGAGAAGCGTCTCCAGCAAGCCGAGCCCGCCCATGTCCTATTCGACGACTGTCACTCCCGCAACCGAACGGCTCCACGCGCTGGATGCGCTAAGGGGTATCGCGCTGCTGCTCGGCATCGTCCTGCATGCGACATTGTCGTTCGTCCCGTCGCCGACCCGGTTCTGGATCATCCAGGACACCCATCAAAGCATGACGCTGGGCCTGCTGTCCTTCGCCATCCATGTCTTCCGGATGACGACCTTCTTCCTGATGGCAGGCTTCTTCGCCCGCATGAGCCTTCATCGCCGCGGCGCCTTCGGTTTCGTCAGGGATCGGTTGCAGCGGATCGCCCTGCCGCTCGCGATCGCCTGGCCGATCGTGTTCACGCCGATGGCTCTGGTGGTCGTCTGGGCCGCGGGCTTTCCGAATGGCGGTCCGGTTCCCGGCGCGCCTCGCTGGCCGCCGGTGCTGCCGAATTTCCCGCTGACCCATCTCTGGTTTCTCTATGTGCTGCTGGAACTCTATGTCGCCATGCTGCTGCTGCGCGGCGCGATCGTCCGGTTCGATGCATCGGGTACGCTGCGGGCGCTCATCGACCGCGCCTTTGCGCGGATCATCTGCAATCCGCTGGCGCCTCTGGTCCTGGCGATCCCGATCGGCATCGCTTTCTGCCTCGATCAACGCTGGGTCAACGTGATGGGGGTGAGGACACCGGATCAATCGCTCATCACCAACGCGCAGGCCTGGATCGGCTTCGGCACCGCCTTCGGTGTCGGCTGGATGCTGCATCGGCAGATCGATCTGCTGCGGCTGCTCGAGCGGCGCTGGCTGGCGCATCTCCTGCTCGCGCTCGGTCTGATCCTGGTCAGCTACGTGCTGACGGGGATGATGTTCTCCGCTCCCGGTGCGCCCAAGCTGCAGGTCAGCTTCGCCACGCTCAGGCTTGTCTCTGCCGTCCTCTATGCGCCCGCCATATGGATATCGACCTTCGCGGCGCTCGGTCTGGCGCTCCGCTTCATGTCCGGCTTCAGCCCGGCCCGGCGCTACCTCGCCGATGCCTCCTACTGGCTCTATCTGATCCACATGCCGATCGTGATGGCGCTGCAGGTCGCGCTGTCGCAGCTCGACTGGCCCGGGCTGGCCAAGTTCGCAATCATTCTCCTCGTCGCGACCCCGCCGATGCTGGCGAGCTATCACCTGCTGGTGCGCTTCACCTTCATCGGCGCGATCCTGAATGGCCGCCGTGCCGAAAAGCGCGTTCTCCCGCAAGGCGGAATTGCGACTGCGTAGACAGCGCCGCCTCACATATTAAGATGCCCGCAACAAGAATAAGCGGGAGAAGCGTCATGAAGTTCGGCATCTTCTATGAGCTGCAACTGCCGCGGCCCTGGGTGGCCGGCGACGAGCTGAAGCTTTACCAGAACGCGCTCTCGCAGATGGAGCTCGCCGATCAGCTCGGCTACGACCACGCCTGGGTCGTCGAGCATCATTTCCTCGAGGAATATTCGCACTCGCCCTCGCCGGAATCCTTCCTCGCAGCCGCCAGCCAGCGCACGAAAAATATCCGGCTCGGCCACGGCATCCTCCAGCTCACCACCAATCATCCCGCCCGCGTCGCCGAGCGCGTCGCGGTGCTCGACCTGCTCTCCAACGGGCGCTGCGAATTCGGCATGGGCGAGAGCGCCTCGATCACCGAGCTGACGCCGTTCGGCCGCGACATGGAGACCAAGAAGGAGGTCTTTGAGGAAGCGGTGCAGGCGATCTTCCCGATGTTCAAGGACGCAGGAAGCGAGCATCACGGCAAATATTTCGACATCCCCTTGCGCAACGTCGTGCCGAAGCCGGTGCAGAAGCCGCATCCGCCGCTGTGGATGGCCTGCTCGCAGCTGCCGACCATCGAGCGCGCCGGCCGCCACGGCTTTGGCGCGCTCGGCTTCCAGTTCGTCAGCGCCGATGCGGCTCACGCCTGGGTGCACGCCTACTACAACGCAATGACGAAACGGCTGCACAAATTGGCCGACTACGAGATCAACCCGAACATGGCGCTGGTGTCGTTCTTCATGTGCGCCAAGACCGACGAGGAGGCACGCGCGCGCGCCGACGGCGCCACCTTCTTCCAGTTCGCGCTGCGCTTCTACGGCGCCTCGCAGAACCGCCAGCGGCCCGCGCCCTACACGGTCAACATGTGGGACGAGTACAACAAGTGGAAGCGCGACAATCCCGAGGCGCAGGAGGCGGCCTTGCGTGGCGGCCTGATCGGCTCGCCCGAAACCATCCGCAAGAAGCTGAAGCGCTTCCAGTCTTCGCACATCGACCAGGTCATTTTGCTCAACCAGGCCGGCAAGAACAGCCACGAGCACATCTGCGAATCGCTC
Organism: Bradyrhizobium sp. YR681; assembly: GCF_000282615.1. Lineage (GTDB taxonomy): Bacteria > Pseudomonadota > Alphaproteobacteria > Rhizobiales > Xanthobacteraceae > Bradyrhizobium. Next base: position 18,057 of record NZ_AKIY01000033.1, read on the forward strand.
GAGCTGTTCGGCCGCGAGGTGATGCCGGAGTTCCAGAACGATCCCGCCCAGGCCGCCTGGAAGCAGGGCGTCATGAGCGGCGAGATCAAGCTGGAGGAGATCGACACCGAGGCTTTTACGGATCGCTACGGCAAGCTCGCGATCAACGTTCCCCCAGCAAAGGCCGCGGCGGGATAGCGTTTCGCGTCTGGCGTGGGCCTCGGCTCAGCAGCGCATCGTTACACGCTGCGCTGCGTCCGGGGCACGAGACCGTGTTCTGCATCGGCGGCAACCCTCTCGTGTCCCGGACGCGCTGCAGCGCGTAGCGCTGCTGCGCAGAGCCGGAACCCATGAGGCGGCATAACCCACCGCCGCCGACTTTCGGTAAACACCCGCTGCTGATATCCTCCGCCAAAAGAACTTTCGCGGAGGACACCCATGCGGCCCCAGGCGACGGCCCCATATGCAGCGGCCGGCGACGTCACGCCCGCGGTGCTCGCGATCGGCCGTCCCGACTTCCCGAACATCCTGATCGACACGCTGCGCCGGCAGGCCGGCGTCGGCCATTGCATGGTGTTCGCCCTGACGCGCGCGGGCAGCGCGCGTTGCCTGCTCGATGCCGGCAATATCCCGACCGGCAGCGATCTCGGTGCCGCCTATGCCGGCCAGTTCCACGAATCCGATCCCAACCGCGACGCCCTGTTCGAAGGCGAGGGCGGTGCGCCGATCATGCTGCCGTCGTTCGCCCCGCGCATGTATGGCGCGCGCTACCGAAAGATCTTCTTCAACGATTCCGACATCGTCGATAAATGCGCCACCGCGATCTGGACCGGCGACACCTGCTTCTACGTCAACTTCTACCGCATCACGTCCCAGGGCCGCTTCGGCGATGCCGAGCGTGCACGGCTCCAGGCCATCGCGCCGGCGATAGGCGCCAGCGTCGCGCGTCATTTCCAGCAGACCGCGACGCTGGACCAGAACCTCGCCGCGTTGTTCGCCACGCGTGCGCCGCTGTCCGCGCTGACGCCGCGCGAGCAGGAGGTCTGCCGCCGCATCATGCTCGGCTTCAGTTCCGAAGCGATCTCGCAAGCGCTCGGCATCAGCGTGCATTCGACCCTGACCTACCGCAAGCGCGCCTATCAGCGGCTCGGCATCTCCGCGCAGAACGAATTGTTCGCGATCGTGCTGGGCCTGCTCGCGGGGGCAAGCGGCCTGAATTGAGGGGCTTCTTGGCCCGCGATCTCCTGTCGAGAGCAAAGCGCGCAAGCGCTCCCCCGGGACCGTCGGGTTGTGTCCCCGAAGCGGATGCTCGCATTCGAGCGGAAGGCTGCCGAACGGCTTCACAAAGTCAAGAAGATGCTTTCGGCTGAGGGCGAACGCCATGCTTAGCCAGGAGGTCGAGCAGGATTTCGGCGCCAGAAACCCCGTCGAACACTTCCGCGCGCATGCCGACCTGGATAGCCGCCGCCACGTTCTCGGACCTGTCGTCGAAAAACAGGATCGATTCTCCGGGCTGTCCTAGGTGTGCGAGAACGTGCTCGAAATAGCCGCGCTTCGGCTTGGCCACACCCATCCGGCAAGAATAAAATTCGCCGTCGAACAGCCCAGCATAGCCGAGCGTTTCTGACATGTGGCGTGCACGATGGACCTGCTGGTTAGTGGCCAGATAGCACCTGACGCCCGATGATCGGATCGACTGCACGACGTCCATTATTGCTGCGTCGACTTCAATGGCGTTGAGGATTGCCAGGATGGTTGCCGTATCCAAGCCGCGCCCCACGCTCGCAGCGAGTTCGGATATTGCAGCTGTGAAATCGTCCTCACATTCCAAGAACGCTGCTTCGACAAGGAGGACGTCGTTTGCGAAACTATCGAGAAGCACGTCTTCCGTAAGCGCCGGCAACCGCGAAAATGCTATACGCCATCTGATTTGTGGCCGTTGCAATACGCCATCTGCGTCGAAGAGAATCGTCTCGATCGGTTTCATTGCCTTGAGCGTACATTTTTTCCCACCAAAGTCCCAGTCGGTTCGCTTCCTCGCTATTTGGCCAGACGATTGAGTCACCTGCAATCACAGGTCGGTTGATGGGGTAGACCGGAAGTTTGCGGGTAAGGTCAAACTGACGCGATTGACCCGAAGCGGTCGGTTTTTCCCTTGTGATTCAGGAACGCCGTTTCTGTCGCAAAAACGGTAGGATTGAGCGAAAACGGCTTGGGGTGCTAAATCGCGTCTGGACTGGAGGGAATCTCTATGTATTCGGCGCGCGATATCTCTATTCGCACAATCACCTACCTTGATGGCATTTCCCTACGATATGCTGTCTTGAAGCCGAACCCCGCCAAAGTGTCGGCCGGCCTAGTTCAATATGAGGATGAAGGTGCTGTTCATCTCGGCGCTGACGTGCAAGGCCAATTGGTAGCTGTGGCGTCATTCACGCCCTTCGCAGAAGATGGAAACCGCGATCTCGCCTCGTATCAGCTTCGAGGCGCGGCAACGCGAGCAGACCTCCAGGGAAAAGGTATAGGGCACAAACTGATTACCACTGGCATTGAAGCATGTTTTCTGCGTGGTGCCTCGTTGATTTGGTGCGATGGACGATCGGCCGCAAAGACCTTTTACGCGCGACTGGGCTTTGCACCTGCTGGCCCCGAATTCCAAACAGCGTCCGGACCTCATTTCCGTTTCCGTCGCTTTAGTTAGGAATTGCGCAATGTGGTCGAGGCATCTTCGTTCTCGTAGCGGCTGGCAATATCACGCCGCGCTCGCGATGTCCGGTTCTGGCCCTTCGCTCCGTTGAGGGGCGCTGCATGTCGGTTCAAAGGGAGTGACGGGAGGTTTGCAGTGGAGCGCCGGGTCGACGCTTTTGATCCGATGCTCACTTGCGGCTTGAACTGCTCAGATGACGATCGAGGGCGCTGAGAGATCGTTGTAGTCGACTACAATCGTTGCCTTCGCTTCCGGTTGGCACATGCGAAGATAGAGTCGCTGTCCCTCAACGTAGCGTCGGTTCGATGGAGCCGCAGGGTCGGGCGAGGATCCATCTCGCGCGGCGCACCGCGCAACGGACACAGCAAAGCTCGTTCGGAGGAAGACTGAAGCGTCCCAGTAGGCGAGCAGTTCGGGGCGATGCAGAAAGATGCCGTCTATCAGCAGGACGGAGGACGGCAGTGCCTCCAAATCATCGGCAGGAACAATTGCGTTGGTCTCATGATCGAAGAATGTTCGACGATACCGGCGAGAACCGCCGGGGCTGAGCGGGTCTAGCAAATATTTCCTCAATGCCGAGTAGTTGTAGGAATCTTCGAAAAACCCTTCCGGTGAGTGCCGCCCTCGCTGATATCTGACCGCCTTGGAATTATGAAATCCGTCCACTGACGCTCGAATGACAGGCCTCCCCATAGTCGCAAGGACGGCTCCGAGCTCATCGGCGAATGTGGTCTTTCCGGCCCCATCGACGCCGTCGATGGCCACGCGAACTGTCCGATCTCGCGGCGTCAGGAAAATGCGGTCGGCCAACGCGGCTAGTAATTGTCTTCGCTTTTCCATCTGGATTTACTGATCGATGCGGCTCGTTGAAACGCACGATCGCTCGCTTGCTCGTTCAGGCGGAGTTCGCCGGCTTGGCTCAGTGGGCCTCATGGCAACTCTGGCGTCCGCTTCGGGCCCACAAGCCGCCGAACACGTTCAATATCGTAGACTTCCGCTTTGCGTTGCCAAGCAGAAGTTTATGAGTACACGCCATGGGCAGATGGCGCCGTCGCGGCGCGCTCGGCAAGCTTCGCCTCAGGGCCCGCGGATGAAGTCTGCCTTGCCGATCTCCACCCCGTTGTGGCGCAGGATCGCGTAGGCGCAGGTCACGTGGAAGTAGAAATTCGGAATCACAAAGCCGAACAGATATTGCGTGGCGGGGAAGGTCATATCGTTGCCGGCGAGCTTCTGGGTGACGGTGCGGTCTTCGGCTCCCGTGAAATTCTCGGTCGGCACGCTCTCCAGGAAGGCGATGGCCTTGGCGAGGCGGTCCTTCAGGTCCGCCACGGTCCTGTCCTCATCGGGGAAGCCCGGGGTGTCCAATTGGGCCAGGCGCGCTGCGCCGCCTCTCGCCGTTTCCGTGGCGCGATGGATCTGGGTCGAGAAAGGCAGCATGTCGATGGCCAACCGGCTGCCGATTAGGACGGCCGGGTTCACCTTCTTCCGCTCGGCATAGGCGACTGCCTTGTCGAGGATGGCGTCGAGATTCTTCAGCGAGCGCACCATGCCGGGAACGGCGGCGTCGTACATGGAGAGGGACAAGGCAAATCTCCTGACGGAGTGACCCCCATTGGCGCTCGTTCGAGCGGCATTGCGGGATTCACGTACTATGGTGATCGCCATAGTATGGCGATCACCATAGCTCTGTCAAGCGAGGCGGGGTATGTTTGCGCCATGCCACGTAAAACTGACGCCCGCGCCCGCGCGATCGCCACCGCCGAACGACTGTTTCGCATCCAGGGTTATGCTGCGACCGGGTTGAACCAGATCATCGAAGAAAGTGGTTCGCCCAAGGGATCGTTCTACTTTCACTTTCCGCGCGGCAAGACCCAACTGGCGGAGGAAACCATCGATCCTTATGTCGCGAAGCGAGCGGCTGCGTTCCGACAAGTCTCGGCGAATACGACAGGCAACGCTCCGGATTTTTTCAAACAGGTTTTTGGGGCCATCGCGGCCGAAATGATTGCCGACGACTTCCAGTATGGATGTCTCATGCAAAATCTGGCGAATGAGCTGTCCCCGCTCGACGCCGAACTGACCAGACGGGTCGAACGCGGATTTGTCGATCTGACCGAAATCATCGCAGAGCATCTCCGGGGTTGCGGCTTCGCTCCCGCGCGCGCCTCCGCGAGTGCAGCCGCATTGATCGCTGCCATCGAAGGCGCACGAACCATTGCCCGCGTGGAACGCAAGCCGGCGATATTCAAGGCGCTGGCGGATATCTTTTGCCGAAGCTGCTCGTAATCCTCGTCCAAGCGCTCACGAGCTCACCATCGAGCGATGCGGCCGATCGCCATGTTGCCGAACATGAGTTCGGCGTTAACCATCGCCAACGGTTCCCCTCCAGGCGACATCGCTTCGAAGTTTCTTAAATGTTGCTGGGTACCTCTTTTGGGCATGGTGACCTGGGGTACGACATGAGCAAGCGGGCCAAACGTAAGAAGGCAGAGGCCCTCGCAATCCCCATGGCCGCGAGAGTTGCACTTGGCGCCGCGGCCGTCGCTGTCGCGGGATACGCTTTGCTGTCCGGGCCGGCGAACGAGCAACCGGTACGGACGCCTTCCGCGCGCGAAGCGCGGGCATCGTCAACGCCGGTCTATGTGGCAACGCCTGCTCGTGCAGCAGCGCCGACAGCGGCTGCGGCAGTGGCCCCGGCTCCGGCTGCGATTCCGGCCGCCGCGCCGGCTGCTCTGGTCGAACCGCCAAAAGCCGACGCCGGCGTTCCCGGCGCACTCGTCCGGCAGGTGGTCGATTACGCCAGCCGCCAGGCACCGGGCACCGTGATCATCGATACCGGAAACACATTCCTCTATTTCGTTCTGAACGACAGGCAGGCGATGCGCTACGGCATCGGTGTCGGCCGCGAAGGTTTCACCTGGTCCGGCGAGCAGACTGTGGCCCGCAAGGCAGAATGGCCGGATTGGCATCCGCCCGCGGAGATGGTCGGGCGTCAGCCTTATCTGCCGCGGTTCATGGCGGGCGGCCCCGGCAATCCGCTCGGCGCACGGGCGATGTATCTGGGCGAAACCGAATATCGCATTCACGGCACCAACAATCCCGATACGATCGGGAAGAAGGTTTCCTCCGGCTGCATCCGGCTCACCAATGACGACGTCACCGATCTCTACGAGCGGGTGAAGGTTGGCGCGAAGGTGATCGTGCTGCCAAATTCTGTCCGTCGGCCATCCCAGACGGCGCCGTCCGACGCCGCCTTCCGGTTGCCGGACCCGGCATCGCCGTCGAAGCGGCCGCTGGCGGCCAACGCGCAGATGCTGCCGTCTGGACAGAAGGTCGCCGAGGCGAAGTAACGCGAGCCTCTGTCATCGGTCTGCGACCCAATGCTCGCGAAGGTGCGCCAGGAGGCGCTGATCGCCTTCGTGCGCAGGCTCATTTACCGGCCGATCTTCTTGATGCAAGTTGGTTCGCTGTTGGGGTGAGGTGTGCAATCCCAGTCGGGTCCAAAGCCTGCGCTGGCGTTCCGTTGTGGCAGGAAGGGGTAATAAATCACAACCGTCGCAAAGATAGCGACGGCGACAATTGCCGACACGAGCATCCATACCATGCCCGCGCGATCCGGACTCCAATGGAGTCGTCGGATGGATCGGTGCTTCCTTGGATTGGGATGCTTCATTGTCGTATCATCGATGTGGTCTTGCCGATACTTTGCGCATTTAAGCGGTCTTGCCATGCCTATCGGCCTGGGATTGTACCCCGCCAATCCCAAGCTCGAGAGCCGCCGCGATCCGTTCCAATCCTGCGTTCGTTCGGCGCGTCTCGGCAATCTGCTGCTCATATAGATCAATCATTGTGGCGCCGGACGAGGTACGTTGGCGCATCGCACGTACCGCCAGGATCGATCCACCCACCATTAGGATGAACGGCCACCAAGAGTACATCGCAAGCAGAATATCGGTCAGGGTCACTCAGAGCCTCCTATGCCCGGTAACGTTGATCAGTTTCTGTGGTTTTTCTCGAGAGCAGCAGCGATCCTCTCCATCGCAGCACTCGTTCCATATGTTTCTGTGAGGTGCTGCTCCCGCAACTCGATCATCGATGCTCCGGAAGCTGCGCGTTCCCGGCATAATCGCCCTAACACGATCCATCCTGCGGGTATCAAGATGACAGGCCATGCGTAGTACAGGACAACAGCCCAATCGGATGGTTGCATGCGATTTGCACCGAAGCTTTCGATCTCGTCGATTGCAACTTAAGCGATAATTGATCAAATCACATGTCAGGTCTGCCCTCACGATTAATAGATCGTTGCTGGGCTATTGGCGGCGAACGTGCGGAATTGGCCAGTGATGAACGTTCACGATCGCGTTTGTCGATGTCCGCTGGTTGAGGCGATCGTGCCTCTGCGCATCCGACTTGTGAACACACGCCTCAATGCGTCCGTCCCTATCGCTAGGGACAGACGCCGGCGCCGGATTTCGATAGTCTCGCCTGAATCAATCGAGATCCGGGAGGAGACCGCCTTGAGCACCGCGCCGCGCATCGACATCGATCCTGCCGCGTTCTGGGCCGACCCCTATCCGATGCTCGCAAAGCTGCGCAAGGAGGCGCCGATCGCCTTCGTGCCGCAGCTCGGCTCGACGCTGCTCACCAGCCGCGACGACATCTCGATCTCCGAGAAACAGATCGACGTGTTCTCCTCGCACCAGCCTGCCGGCCTGATGAACCGGCTGATGGGCCACAACATGATGCGCAAGGACGGCGAGGCGCATCAAATCGAGCGGCGCGCGATGTTTCCGACGGTGTCGCCGAAGACGGTGAAGGCGCACTGGACCGCGCTGTTCCAGGCCCATGCCGATCGCATCATCGACGCCATCGAGCCCGGCAGCCGCATCGACTTCATGCGCGACTTCGCGCTGCCGTTCTCCGGCGAATGCCTGAAGTCGATCACCGGCCTTACCAATATCGGCTTCGCCGATATGGATGCATGGTCGCAGGGCATGATCGAGGGCATCGCCAATTACGCCGGCGATCCCGCGGTCGAGGCGCGCTGCCATGCCGCGACGTCGGGCATCGACGCTGCGATCGACGACATCCTGCCCGTGATGCGCAAGAACCCTGACCAGAGCATTCTTGGCGTACTCCTCACTGCGGGCATGCCGATGGAGAGCGTGCGCGCAAATGTAAAACTTGCGATCTCAGGCGGGCAGAACGAGCCACGCAAAGCGATCGCCGGCACGGTGTGGGCGCTGCTGACCCATCCCGAACAGCTCGCTCTCGTGCGCAACGGCGAGGTGAGCTGGCTCGACGCCTTCGAGGAATATGCCCGCTGGATCTCGCCGATCGGCATGTCGCCGCGGCGCATCGCAAAGCCGTGGATGATCCGCGACGTTGGCTTCGAAACCGACGAGCGCGTGTTCCTGATGTTCGGCTCGGCCAATCGCGACGAGAAGCATTTTGAGCGCGCCGATGAGTTTGATGTGCGGCGCGACACCTCCAAGAGCGTCGCCTTCGGCGCCGGCCCGCATTTCTGCGCCGGCGCCTGGGCCTCACGCGCCATGATCGCGGACGTCGCGCTGCCGACGGTGTTTTCGCGCGCCGCAAAACTCGAGATCGCCGATGACGAGCCGGTGCGGATCGGCGGCTGGGCCTTCAGGGGCTTGCAGAATTTGCCGGTGAAGTGGCATTAGCTCGCGAAGCATTTGTGCTTTGCGCCAACGGCCGGCGAGCGGTCGCCACACACTCGGTGTCATCGCCCGCGAAGGCGGGCGATCCAGTACGCCGCGGCAGTCGTGTGAAGCGTTGACGTCTCCGGAATACTGGATTCCCCGCCTTCGCGGGGAATGACAGCGGAGAGTGGAGTGGCCTCGCGCCCTGCCAACCCCCACTCCGCCATGATGCCATCCTGGCCCTGTTTTGCCCGACGTGTCAACGACTTTTTCGGATAAATCGCAAGTCATTGTTTTCGCACGCCCCGGCTACTGTGCATGGGGTTGTTTTCGCGCTTTTTGTTCCGGCCGCGCGTCCGAGACGGATCGCGCGCCGCCTTCACATCCGCGTGCGGAAAAATTCCATCTGCGTTCGCTCGGCCGCTCGAAAGATTAATCATGCGCGGCGGCCTGCGCACAGCGCTCGCATCGCTATTTTCCCGGGCGTCTCGACACTCCTCCCGCTCCGCACCATCATTCTCGAACACGAATGAATGACGGCCGCATCCGGCCGGGAGTGTGGAATGCAGCGTCGTGACTTTCTGAGACTCTCTGTTGGAACAGCAGCGGCAGCTGCATTCGGGTCGCGCGCGAACGCGCAGGGCGCCGTGAAGGAAATTCGTATCGGCTACCAGAAGACCGGCGTGCTGGTGATCGCGCGTCAGCAGGCCACCTTGGAAAAACATTTCAAGGCGCAGGGCATCGAGGTGAAATGGATCGAGTTCTCCTCGGGTCCGCCGATGATGGAGGCGATGAATGTCGGCAGCGTCGATTATGGCGCGGTCGGGGATTCCCCGCCGGTGTTCGCGCAGGCCGCCGGTGCCGCGATCGTCTATGCCGCCGGCCAGCCCATCACCAACGGCCAGGGCATATTGGTGCCGAAGGATTCGCCGATCCGCTCCATCGCCGATCTGAAGGGCAAGCGGATCGGCTTCACCAAGGGGTCCAGCGCCCACAATGTCGTGGTGCAGACGCTGGAGAAGGCGGGGCTCACCTATGCCGACATCACCCCGGTCTATCTGACGCCGCCGGATGCGGGACCGGCGTTCGCCAATGGCAGTATCGAGGCCTGGGCGATCTGGGATCCGTATTTCGCGATCGGCGAGACCAGGCAGAACGGCCGCATCCTGATCAATGCGCGCGACGTCACCAAGACCAATTCCTTCTACATCGCCAACCGCGATTTCGCCAAGAACCACGGCGCCATCCTGCAACAGATCGTCGATGTGACGACCGCCACCGGTCGATGGGCCGAACAGCACCGCGACGAGGTCGCCCGATCACTGGCGGCGATCACCGGCGTTCCGCTCGACATCCAGACCGTCGCGGCCGACCGCGCGAACTTCGTGATCGGCCCCGTCACCGACGACATCGTCACGACCCAGCAGGGCGTGGCCGACCGGTTCACCAAGCTCGGCCTGATTCCGAAGCCGATCGTCATTCGTGACATCGTCTGGCGCAACCCGGCGGCCTGATCGTGCCCACCAGCCTTCCCCATTCAAAAGGTGTCAACATGAGGCGCATCCTTCAACGCGTGATCGCGGCCATCGTCATGTCGGTCGGCATCGTCGCCGCCGCCGTCGGCACGACCTACGGCTAGGAGCACGTCCATGAGCAAGAGCAACATCCTCTGGTTCCTGCCGACCCACGGCGACGGCCGCTATCTCGGCACCGGCATCGGCGGCCGCGAGGTCAATTTCAACTATCTGCGCCAGGTCGCGCAGGCCGCCGACCAGCTCGGCTATTTCGGCGTGCTGTTGCCGACCGGGCGGTCGTGCGAGGATTCCTGGATCGTCGCCTCATCGGTCGCGCCGTTCACCGAGCGGCTGCGCTATCTCGTGGCCGTCAGGCCCGGCCTGCAATCGCCGAGCGTGGCGGCGCGCATGACCGCGACGCTGGACCGCGTCACCAACGGCCGGCTCCTGATCAACGTCGTCACCGGCGGCGATCCCGTCGAGAACAAGGGCGACGGCATCTTCCTCAAGCACGACGAGCGCTACGAGGTCACCCGCGAGTTCCTCAACGTCTATAGCGACCTGCTGGCGGGCAAGACCGTCAATGTCGAGGGCAAGCACATCCACATCGAGGACGGCAAGCTGCTGTTTCACCCGGTGCAGTCGCCGCGCCCGCCGCTTTATTTCGGCGGCTCGTCGGATGCGGGCATCGATGTCGCCGTCGACGCCGTCGACAAATACCTCACCTGGGGCGAGCCGCCGGCGCTGGTTGCCGAGAAGATCACGAAGGTGAGGGACGTCGCCGCCGCGCGCGGGCGAAAGCTGTCCTTCGGCATCCGCCTTCATGTGATTGTCCGCGAGACCAATGAGGCGGCCTGGCAGGCGGCGGACGAGCTGATCAAGCATGTCAGCGACGACACGATTGCGACCGCGCAGAAGAACTTTGCCCGCATGGACTCGGTCGGCCAGCAGCGCATGGCGCAGCTGCACGGCGGCAAGCGCGACAAGCTCGAGATCGCCCCGAACCTGTGGGCCGGTGTCGGCCTCGTCCGCGGCGGCGCCGGCACCGCGCTCGTTGGCGACGCCCAGACCGTCGCGGCGCGCATCAAGGAGTATCAGGACATCGGCATCGATACTTTCATCATGTCGGGCTATCCGCATCTGGAGGAAGCCTATCGCTTCGCCGAGCTGGTGTTCCCGCTGCTCTCGCTCGATCACGGCAGCAACGTGACGCGGCTGCATCACAACAGCGGTCCGTTCGGTGAAACCGTCGGCAACGACTACCGTCCGCATAAACTGGTATCGCAGTCATGAGCCTCATCGACAGTATTTCCCTGCCACGCAGGATTCGCCTGCCGCGCGCGGACGGCCTGGTCCAGTGGATCGTGCCGCTTGCCATCATCGCGATCTGGCAGCTCGCCTGCGCCACGGGCTTCGTGCCGACGCGGGTGCTGCCGGCCCCGACCGACGTCGCGCTCGCCGGCTGGAAGCTGCTGCTGTCGGGCGAGCTCGCGCGCAACATCTGGGTCTCGTTCTGGCGCGCCTCGATCGGCTTTTTGATCGGCGGCAGCATCGGCTTCGCCTTCGGGCTCGCCAACGGCCTGTCGCAGCTGTCGGCCAAGCTCACCGACACCACGCTGCAGATGGTCCGCAACGTGCCGCATCTGGCGCTGATCCCGCTGGTCATCCTCTGGTTCGGCATCGACGAGAGCGCCAAGCTGTTCCTGGTGGCGCTGGGCGTGTTCTTCCCGATCTACCTCAACACGCTGCACGGCATCCGCACCGTCGATCCGCAACTGATCGAGATGGGCCGCATCTACGGCATGACCGACGGCGAGCTGTTCCGCCGCGTGATCTTCCCGGGCGCGCTGCCTTCGATCTTCGTCGGCATCCGCTTCGCGCTCGGCATCATGTGGCTGACGCTCATCGTCGCCGAGACCATCGCGGCGTCCTCGGGGCTGGGCTACATGGCGATGCAGGCACGCGAGTTCATGCTGATCGACGTGGTCGTGCTCTCGATCCTGATCTACGCCTTGCTCGGCAAGCTCGCCGACAGCGCCTCCCGCGTGCTGGAGCGCCTCACGCTCTCCTGGCACCCCGCCTTTCAGAAACGTTGAGCAGAAATACTGGGAATCACATGCAGACAGCGCTTCGTACGTCCCTTCCCGAAACCGAGCTCGCCAGCCGCGCCAATTTCGCGCCTCACGCCCGTGTGGTGCGCGAGGAGCGGCCGGCGCAGACCTCTGGGCTGCCGCTGAGCATCCGTGGCTTGCGAAAATCCTTCGGCGACAACGAGGTGCTGCGCGGTATCGACCTGCATATCCCCGCCGGCCAGTTCGTCGCGATCGTCGGCAAGAGCGGTTGCGGCAAGAGCACGCTGCTGCGCCTCATCGCCGGTCTGGACAAGATCGATGCTGGCAGCATCAGCTTCGGTGATGCGGCGGTCAAGCCGGAGGACATCCGGGTGATGTTCCAGGAGCCGCGGCTGCTGCCCTGGGCGCGCGTGCTCTCCAATGTCGAGGTCGGTCTCGGCCGCGATCGTGCGTCAAAGGATGCGCACGCCCGTGCCGAGAAGGCGCTGACCGAGGTTGGCCTCGCCGACAAGCGCGACCAATGGCCCTCGGTGCTGTCGGGCGGCCAGAAACAGCGCGTCGCGCTCGGCCGCGCGCTGGTTTCCCGGCCGCGCGTGCTCGCCTTCGACGAGCCGCTCGGCGCGCTGGACGCGCTGACCCGGATCTCGATGCAGCGGCTGCTGGAGCGCGTCTGGCGCGACCAGGGCTTTACCGCGATCCTCGTCACCCACGACGTCTCCGAGGCGGTCGCGCTGGCCGACCGGGTACTGGTGATCGACGAGGGCCGCATCGCCCATGACGTTACGGTTAACGCCGCCCGGCCGCGCGAGCGCGGCTCGGCCGAGCTCGCCGGCCTCGAAGGCTCGATCCTGAGCCACCTTTTGTCCGCGGACGATCGTACCTAAATAGAGAGGACCCCGCTTCGGGGGAGCATGCCATGAATGTAGTGCCCCGCGACCTCATGACCGAAATCCCCCTCTCGTCTGCCGATTTCCGTAATGCCATGCGCCACCTCACCGGCGGCGTCAGTATCATCACCGCCGGCCGGGGCAAGGACATCACCGGCATGACGGTGACCTCGGTCACCTCGCTGTCGGTCGAGCCGCCGACGCTGCTGGTCAGCATCAACCGCGATGCCTCGTCCTTCCCGCTGATCCGGCGCCATGGCGCTTTCGGCGTGAACATCCTCAACGCCGACCAGCTCGAAATTGCCGAACGCTTTGCCGGCAAGGGCGGGCTGAAGGGCGCCGATCGCTTTGCAGGCAGCCAGTGGGTGACGTCGGTTTCCGGCGTTCCGTTATTGGTCGGCGCGCTCTCGGCCTTCGACTGCGAGGTCGAGGAGATCGTCGAGCGGCACTCGCACGGCATCGTCATCGGCCGTGTCAGGGACATCAGGAGCTCGACCCGCAACGCGGCGCTGGCCTATTGGCACGGCCAGTATGTGGCGGTCGACCAGGACGAAGACGCGGCAAGGCTCGCCGATGTCAGCGTTCCCGCGCGCGTCCGGCGCGGCGTTTGACCGCCGCAAAGAGGCGTCGCTCAGGCTGGCCTTTTTCCCGTCATCGCTCTAGAAGCGCTGCCTGAGCCGTCCCGCCGGGACGGCAATGGAGCCGAACGATGAAGCGCGTCGCCACCTGGGCCTTCTATGCCATCGGCGCGCTGGCGATCGCCTATCTCGCGCTCTACGCCTATGCGATGTTCTCAGGCCAGCCGATCGTGCCGGGCGACCCCATCCACATTTTTCGCAAGCCGGACGCACCGAGTTATTCGTAGAGCTTGGTCGGTCTCGTAGGGTGGGCAAAGGCGCATTTGCGCCGTGCCCACGTCTTTCCATCAAGCAGGCAAAGACGTGGGCACGCTTCGCTTTGCCCACCCTACGGCACCTGTCTTCACCCCCGCAAAATCGCCAGCGCCAGCGCCTGTGCGCGCGGCACGATGCTGTCGATCTCCAGATATTCCTCCGGCGTGTGCGCGAGCCCGCCGACCGGCCCGAGGCCGCAGATGGTCGGCGTGCCGACCGCGGCGGTGAAGCCGGAATCGGCGCAGCCGCCGGAGAACTCCCCCTGGAGCGTGGTGAGGCCGACCTGCCTGGCGGCGGCCTGGTAGCCTTCGAACAGCGTCTTCGAGGCCTCGCTCTGCACCACCGGAACGAACTCGCCCTTGATCGTCAGCGTCGCACTCGTGCCCGGCACGTAAGAGGTCGCAACGATCTTATCGATCGCGGCCATGATCCTGGCGCGATCGGCCGGATCGACATAGCGCAGGTCGATCTGCCCCTCGGCGGAGGGCGCCGTGGTGTTGACCGACTGCCCGCCAGAGACGAGGCCCACGTTGAGCGTGATGCCCTTGTCCAGATCGGTCAACGCATGGATCTGCACGATCTTGTGCGCGAGCTCGCCGATCGCGCTGATTCCGGCGGCGAAATTGGCGCCGGAATGCGCGGCCTTGCCGGTGATCGTCATGTGCATGAAGATGCCGCCCTTGCGCCCCGTCACGACATTGCCTGTGGGGCGCCCCGGCTCGGAATTGAAGACGGCGCGCGCGGCGCGTCCCTCGCGTTCGATCACGGGGCGCGAGGAGGGCGAGCCGATCTCCTCGTCCGAGGTGATCAGCACCTTGATCGGATGCGGCGAGCCGCCGAACTTGTGGAAGGCGGTCGCAACGAACACGTTCATGACGAGGCCGGACTTCATGTCGGCGACGCCGGGGCCATAGGCGCGGTTGTCCTTGATCGTGAACGGACGCCGTCCGGCCTCGCCCTTGCCGAATACGGTGTCGCGGTGCCCCATCAACAGCACCGGCTTCTCGTTGCTGCCGGGCTTTGCCACGTCGGCATGGATCGCGTCGCCGAAGGCGCCGTCGGCCTCGCGCCGGAACGGAATGCCATGCTCGGCAAAATGCCGCTCGAACCGCGCACCGACCGCATCGACGCCTTCCTTGTCATAGGACCCGGAATCGATGTTCACGACGTCGCGCAGCAGATCGATCATCGCCTGCCGCTGCGACGCCAGCCAGTCCGTGATTTGAGCTTCAGACATGTTTATCCTCGTGTGGTTCTCGCGCGGGGTTATAGGGCGTTGCGCAGGCGCGACCTAGTCGCCCGATGCGGTGCGGCCATGTGTTTCGCTCCGGTAGCCCGGATGAGCGAAGCGATATCCGGGAGCGCTCTCGCCAGGAGCGCCCCGCACGTCGCTGCGCTCATGCGGGCTACGACCCTTCGTTTACCGTCACCCCGAGGTGCGAGCTGAGCGGCGCAAATGCGCCGCTTGGCGGCCCTCGAAGGATGGCGGAGCGCGCGTTGGCGCACTTGGCAAAAGAAAATGCCCGGGACCAGCCCGGGCATTCGCATTCTCCCAATTCACGCTGAGGCCTTTACGCCCCCACCATCGGCATCCGCGGATACTCGCCTGGCGTGCCCGCCGGCGTGATCGGGATGCCGCCGTCGGCATATTCGTTGAGCTTGTTGCGCAGCGTGCGGATCGAGATGCCCAGGATATTCGCGGCATGGGTCCGGTTGCCGAGGCAGTGCTTGAGCGTCTCCAGGATCAGGTCGCGCTCGACGTCCGCCACGGTGCGGCCAACGAGGGCGCGCGTCACCTGCTCGGCGGCCATGGTCGCATGCGCCACGGCCGGGACCGTCTTGGCAAGGTCGAGGCGGTCGCCGTCCGGAGTGAGGATGGCTTCGGGGCCGATCTCGTCGCCCTGCGCCATCAGCACCGAGCGATGCATGGTGTTTTCGAGCTCGCGGACGTTGCCCTGCCAGCGGTTGGTCGAGAGCACGCGGCGCGCTTCCGCCGAGATCGGGCGCACCGGCACGCCGTTGGCCTCGGCGTATTTCTTCACGAAATGCTGGGCCAGCTCGAGGATGTCGAGCGGACGCTCGCGCAGCGGCGGGATCTTCAGGTTCACGACGTTGAGGCGGAACAGCAGATCCTCGCGGAACGTGCCTTCGCGCACGGCATCCGCCAGATTGCGGTTCGAGGTCGCGATGATGCGGATGTCGACCGGCACTGGCTTGGTACCGCCGACGCGGTCGATCACGCGCTCCTGGATGGCGCGCAGCAGTTTGGATTGCAGGCGGACGTCCATCTCCGAGATTTCGTCCAGCAGCAGCGTGCCGCCGGTCGCCTCTTCGAACTTGCCGATGCGGCGGGCGATGGCGCCGGTGAAGGCGCCCTTCTCGTGGCCGAACAGCTCGGATTCCAGCAGATGCTCGGGGATCGCGGCGCAGTTGATCGAGATGAACGGGCGCTTGGCGCGGGCCGAGCGGGTGTGGACGTAGCGGGCCAGCACTTCCTTGCCGGTTCCGGATTCGCCGGTGATCATCACCGAGGCGTCGGAGCCCGCGATCTGCTGCGCGAGCTTGACGACCTTCGCCATCGCCTCGTCGCGATAGATCAGCTCGCGGGAATCGTTGGCGACGGCGGCGAGCACCGCGGCGATCAGCTCCGGATCCGGCGGCAGCGGGATGTATTCCTTGGCGCCGGCATGGATCGCGGCGACCGCGGCGCGGGCGTCGTTGGTGATGCCGCAGGCGACGATCGGGGCGTGGATGTGCTCGGCTTCCAGCCGCATCACGAGGTCGCGGATGTCGAGGGCGACGTCGACCAGCAGCAGGTCGGCACCCTTGCCCCCGCGCAGCACGCGCATCGCCTGCTCGTGATCCTCGGCGTGGGTCACGGTGGCGCCGTTCTCCATCGCGATCTTGGTGGCGGTGGTGAGCTGGCCCTTCAATGTGCCAACGATGAGAAGCCGCATGTCAGTCTCCTGTCCGTCTGGTCGCGCTGCCGCGCGTCATTCCCTGTATTCGTGTTACGTACGTTCGGTCTTGATGATTTCGGTCATCGTCACGCCGAGCTTGTCCTCGACCAGGACGACTTCGCCGCGGGCGACCAGCTTGTTGTTGACGTAGATGTCGATGGCCTCGCCGACGCGGCGGTCGAGTTCGAGCACGGTGCCGGGCCCGAGCTTCAACAGCTCGCCGACATCCATCTTGGAGCGGCCGAGCACGGCCGAGACCTGCACCGGTACGTCGAACACGGCCTCGAGGTCGGCGGCGGCGCGCGCCGCATATTCGTCCTCGTTGTAGCCGACGTCGGTGCCGGTGGGCGGCAGCGGGCCGTTGAGATCGGGCAGCGGGACCTGTCCGTCGGTGTCGCTCATGGCTTAGCTCCCCCTCCGGGACGCGATATAGCGTCCGACCATTTCGTCGATCTTGGCCGCGATGGCACCGCGCTCGAGCACGACGCCGCCATCGGCCCACTCGATCCGGCAGTCGCCGGTGGCGATTTCGGGCTCGGCCAGGATCACCAGCCGGCCCTCGAAGCCGCTCTGCTTGGCGAGCCGTTCGATCTTCTCGCGCGCGCTGTCGTACAGCGCATCGTTGATGCGGACGACGAGATGCGGCGTCGCGACCAGATGCGAGAAGCAGTCCTTGACCAGCGCCATGATCTCGCCGAGCGGTTCGGCGGCAACCAGATCGGCGCACAGCTTGCGTGCGACCGCGATCGCGACCTCGACCGCCTCGGTCTCCATCTTGGTCTCGATATTGCCGATGCCGGCGGCGACGCCCCGGATCGCGATGTTGATCTCTTCCATGGCGAGTGCGACGCGGCGGTCGCTCTCGGCCTTGGCTTCGCGCTGGCCGGCGGCGAAGCCGTCCTGATAGGCGCGCGCCTCGGCTTCGGCGACCTTCTGGGCGATTTCGGCCGCGGTCGCCGCCTTCTCGCGCGTCCGGTCGGGCGCCGCGAAGTCGTTGTCGAACAGGAATTTTGCCGGTGCGCCCATCAATACACCAGTTCGTCGTCGGCGCGGTTCTTGGTCAGCATGATCTCGCCCTTGGCGGCGAGGTCCTTGGCGAGGTTGACCAGCAGGGCCTGGGCCTCGTCGACGTCACGCAGGCGGACCGGGCCCATCGCGGCCATGTCGTCCTGGAGCATTTTTGCCGCGCGCGAGGACATGTTGCCGAAGAAGAAGTTGCGGACGTCCTCGTTGGCGCTCTTGAGCGCGACGCCGAGCTTGTCCTTGTCGACATTGCGCATCAGCGTCTGGGCCGAGCCGGAATCCAGCTTCACGAGGTCGTCGAAGGTGAACATCAGCGCCTTGATGCGCTCGGCCGATTCGCGGTTGTCCTCTTCCAGCGAGGTGATGAAGCGGGTTTCGGTCTGGCGGTCGAAATTGTTGAAGATTTCCGCCATCACCTCGTGGGCGTCGCGGCGGCGGGTCTGCGACAGGTTGGACATGAATTCGGTGCGCAGCGTCTTCTCCACGCTCTCGATCACCTCCTTCTGCACCGCTTCCATCTTCAGCATGCGGTTGACGACGTCGAGCGCGAGGTCTTCGGGGAAGATGCCGAGCACGCGTGCGGCGTGCTCCGGCTTCAGCTTCGACAGAACCACCGCGATGGTCTGCGGGTATTCGTTCTTGAGGTAGTTGGCGAGCACCTCTTCCTGCACGTTGGAGAGTTTCTCCCACATGTTGCGCCCCGCCGGGCCGCGGATCTCGTCCATGATGCCGTTGACGCGCTCCGGCGGCAGGTATTGCTGCAGCAGCCGTTCGGTGGCGTCGAAATTGCCCATCAGCGCACCCGAAGCCGACATGCGCGAGACGAATTCGAGCAGCATGTCTTCGACGGTGTCGACCTCGACGGTGCCGAGCGTCGACATCTCCAGCGAGAGCTGGCGCACCTCGTCATCGTCGAGCAGCGACCAGATTTTGCCGCCATATTGCTCGCCCAGCGCCAGCATCAGGATCGCGGCGCGCCGCGGTCCGGCCAATTGCTCGGCGCCCTTGCCGTTCTTGGCGCGGTCGCCGGCGCGCTGGCCGAGCGTGGAGATCACGCTCGTGATGTCGTTCGAATTGGCGTTTTGCAATGCGGCGGCCATGTCAGATCACTTCTTGATTCAGTTGGCTTTGAGGTACTTGGCGTAAGTTACGGGGCGTAAGTTAGTCGGCTCGGGTCATTTGGTCGGCTCGGAGAGCCACTGGCGGATGATGGCGACGGTTTCGTTGGGGTTGCGCTCGGCGAGCTCGCCGACGCGATGAACGGACTGGGCGTGGACCTGGCCCTGAATGGTGGCGACGTCGATCGCGCTGGCGCCGCCGCTCGGCAGGAGCGCCTGGCCGCCGGCGGGCGCA
>NZ_AKIY01000034.1 GCF_000282615.1 Bradyrhizobium sp. YR681
CCGCCACCAGTGCGGCTGCCGCCGACCATTTCTTGATGGCGAACCCAACCGCCAGTCCCGGGACCAGAGCGAGCAGCGCGCGCACCGCGAAGAACACGACGCCCGCGACGACGGCCATGTGATAACCAGAGATCGACAGCACGTGGCCGAGGCCCGAGACGAACATCGCATCGTTGACGGGCGTGGTGATCGCATCGCGCCGGCCGGTCAGCAGCGCTGTCGCAATCGCCCGGTTGTCGCCTTCGAGCGTGGCGCGGATGCGCGCGTCGATCGCATCGCGCAGGCCCTGCGTGAAGGCGGCATAGCGCAGCCGCAGGCCGCCGGTATCAGGCGGCGCCACGGCTGCAATCGCACCCATCACGAAACCGGAGGCGCCGATGCCCTGGAAGAACATGTCGCGCGAGAAATCGTAGCTGCCGGGGCGCACCGGCGAGATCGGCGGCATCAGCCGCGCCTTCAACTGCACGAAGCTGCCGACCTCGGGCGCAGTCCCCTTGCGCACCGACAGCCGCACGCGCTCGAGCTTGACGTCGCTGCGCTGCGCCTCCATCGACGTGACGCGCAGGACAAAGCGGTCGGTGCGCTCACGGATGTCGCGGGTCTCGACGAAGCCCGACAGCGAGACGGAATAAAGCGGCTTTGCGAGCACCGTGTGAGCAATGCGGGCCGTCTTCCAGGTCGCCACCGCAAAGCCGGCTGCGATCGCCGCGATCATGATCGCCGGTGCAAACAGCTGGCTCCGCCGCAACAGCACCGCACAGAGCGTGAGCGCGCTAGCCGTCGTGGCAACGACCCACAGCACCGGCTCATGATCGGCCGCAAAATAGAGCGCGATGCCGCAGCCGAAGGCGACAGGTACCCACGGCAGCAGCCTCCCCGCGCCGGCCTCGGCGCGGACCCATTCGTGCAGCGTGCCGACGAGCACGGGCCAAAGGCCAAAGCCGACCGGCACAAGGCTGCCGGCGGGCGCAGCCCGGCCCGTCGGCCACGTGCCTGCAATCCCTTGCGAGAGACGCTGCGGCCGGCCCGGCTCCGCCATTCCCTGCACCTTGCGATACGCAACGGAGGCCGAGGCTACCGGAACGTGCAGGTCGGCGAAAAGCGGCACAAATCAGGAACGAGGCCTATCGCCCCCTACTTTTCCTCTTCCATCGTCACGGCGACATCCGCCTTGGCCGACAGCCGGACCTTATTGCCTTCGACGCCGGCGACGAGGCCCTTATCGATGAAATGGTGATGGCCCTTGTGGCTGCCCTCGCCGCTGTCCTTCTTGGTCAGCTTGATGCGGTGGCCCTCGACCTTGTCGACGGTGCCGACATGAACGCCGTCGGCGCCGATGACTTCCATATGCTCTGCGATGTCTTGCATGGTGGGATCCTCTTCTGGACCCACCCAACGCGCGGGGAGAGCTTCGGTTCGTATTCTTTTGTCATTCCGGGGCGCGCCACTTGGCGCGAGCCCGGAATCCATAACCACGAGCCGGGGTTATGGATTCCGGACCTGGCCCTTCGGGCCATCCCGGAATGACAAAACTGATTAACGGGCGCGACCGCTAGATCAGCGGCGCCTTTGAGGAAGCGTGGTGATTGACGATCTTCCAGTCGCCGTCCTCGCGCATGATGACCCAGCTCATCTTGACGACGAGATCGTCCCGTTCGCCGGCGAGGTCGAACGTGATGGTCGCGCCCATGTTGATGATATCAGGACCGGCCTGCGCCGCATTCACCTCGGAGAAGACAGCAGCCGGCTTGCGCCAGCGCGGCAGGCCGTTGAAATAATCGGCGACGCCATCCCTTCCCCGATAGAGCTTTGGGTTGGAGCCGAAGAAGAACGCGTTCTTCGCATAGAGCGACGACAGCGCCGCGGCGTCGAGCGTCGCGAAGCCGGCGCACCATTTCGCGATGATGGCGGAAACGATGGCGTCGGCTTCACTGTTCATGGGCGGCTCAACCTTTGGCGACTTCCTTCGCGAACGTGTCGCGCAGGCCGATGGTGCGCGAAAATACCGGCTTGCCCGGCGTCGAGTCCTTGTCGCGCACGAAATAGCCCTGGCGCTCGAACTGCATCGGCTCGGTCGCGTTGCTCTCGGCAACCGAGGCCTCGATCCGGGCATCGCTGAGAATCTCGAGCGAGTTCGGATTGAGATCGGCCGCGAAGTTCGAGGCGTCCGGACTCGGATTGGCGAACAGCTGGTTGTAGATGCGGATCTCTGCCGGCTTCGAATTCGCCGCCGGCAGCCAGTGCATGGTCGCCTTGACCTTGCGGCCATCAGGGGCGTTGCCGCCCTTGGTCGCGGGGTCGTAGGTGCAGCGCAGCTCCACCACTTCGCCAGCGTCGTTCTTGATCACGCCGGTGCACTTGACGAAATAGGCGTAGCGCAGCCGCACCTCGTTGCCCGGTGACAGGCGGAAGAACTTCTTGGGCGGGTTCTCCATGAAGTCGTCCTGCTCGATAAAGAGCTCGCGGCCGAACGTGATTTTTCGCGTGCCCGCGCTGGGATCGTCCGGGTGGTTGATCGCCTCGAGCTCCTCGGTCTGGCCTTCCGGATAATTCTCGATCACGACCTTGAGCGGCCGCAGCACGCCCATGCGCCGCTGCGAAGTGCGATTCAGCTCCTCGCGGATGCAGAATTCGAGCATGCCGACGTCGACCACACTGTTGGCCTTGGCCACGCCGATGCGCTTGACGAATTCGCGCAAGGCGGCCGGCGGCACACCGCGGCGGCGCATCCCCGCCATGGTCGGCATGCGCGGGTCGTCCCAGCCGGCGACATGGCCGTCGCGGACGAGCTGGGTCAGCACGCGCTTGGACAGCAGCGTGTAGGTCAGATTGAGCCGCGCCATTTCGTACTGATGGGGCTTGGACGGCACCGGCAGCTTCTCGATGAACCAGTCGTAGAGCGGCCGATGGTCCTCGAACTCCAGCGTGCAAATCGAATGCGTGATGCCCTCGATCGCGTCCGACTGGCCGTGCGCGTAGTCGTAGCTCGGATAGATGCTCCACTTGGTCCCGGTGCGCGGATGGTGCGCATGCAGGATGCGGTAGAGCACGGGATCGCGCAGATTGATGTTGCCCGAGGACATGTCGATCTTGGCCCGCAGCACGCGCGCGCCGTTCGGGAATTCGCCCGCCTTCATGCGGCGGAACAGGTCGAGATTCTCGTCCACGCTGCGGTCGCGGAACGGCGAGTTCTTGCCCGGCTCGGTCAGCGTGCCGCGCGAAGTGCGGATCTCCTCCTGGGACTGGTCGTCGACATAGGCCAGGCCGTCGCGGATCAGCTTCTCCGCCCATTCGTACAGGCGGTCGAAATAGTCCGAGGCGTAGAACAGGTTCTTGCCCCAGTCGTAGCCGAGCCAGTGCACGTCGGCCTGGATGGAATCGATATATTCCTGCTCTTCCTTGACCGGATTGGTGTCGTCGAAGCGCAGATGGCAGCGGCCCGGAAACTCCTGGGCGATGCCGAAATTGAGCGCGATCGACTTGGCGTGGCCGATATGGAGATAGCCGTTCGGCTCCGGCGGGAACCGGGTCACGATCTCCTTGTACTTGGCCTGATCGAGGTCGGCCTGGATGATGTCACGAATGAAATCGCGCCCAACCTCAGCAGCCACCGGTTCTGTCATTACGAAAATCCTGTAGGGAAATCAGCGGTCCTTCTGCCAAATTCCCTTGGCTGAGCCAAGGGCTTAAGCGAGGCCTTAAGCGGTCCGCTGCCGGGCTTTAGTTATGCTCCGGTCCTGTTATATACCACCGCCTCCAATGCATAGGCCCTGCCAAGAATGACCTCTCCCATCGTCACCCGCTTTGCTCCCTCCCCGACCGGATTCCTCCATATCGGGGGCGCCCGCACGGCGCTGTTCAACTGGCTCTATGCCAAGAAGCACGGTGGCAAGATGCTGCTCCGGATCGAGGACACCGACCGGGAGCGCTCCACCGAGGCGGCGATTGGCGCCATTCTGGACGGGCTGAAATGGCTGGAGCTCGGCTGGGATGGCGACGTCATCTACCAGTTCAGCCGCGCCGCCCGGCACCGCGAGGTCGCCGAGCAGCTGCTCGCCGACGGCAAGGCCTATCGCTGCTATGCCACCGCCGAGGAGCTCACCGCGATGCGCGAGAAGGCGCGCGCGGAGGGTCGTACCCGCCTCTATGACGGCATGTGGCGCGACCGCGATCCCGCGACCGCCCCTGTTGACGTCAAGCCGACCATCCGCCTGCGCGCGCCGCAGACCGGCGAGACCGTGATCGAGGACCAGGTTCAGGGCCGCGTGGTCTGGCAGAATGAGAACCTCGACGACCTCGTCCTGCTGCGCGGCGATGGCAACCCGACCTACATGCTCGCGGTGGTCGTGGACGACCACGACATGGGCGTCACCCACGTCATCCGCGGCGACGACCATCTGATCAACGCCGCCCGCCAGAAGCAGATCTATGATGCGATGGGCTGGGCGCTGCCGAGCATGTCCCACATCCCCCTCATCCACGGCCCGGACGGCTCAAAACTGTCGAAGCGGCACGGCGCGCTCGGCGTCGACGCCTACCGCGCCATGGGGTACCTGCCAGCCGCCCTGCGCAACTATCTCGTCCGCCTCGGCTGGAGCCATGGCGACCAGGAGATCTTCTCGACCGAGGAGATGATCGCCGCGTTCGATCTCGCCAGCGTCGGCCGCGCCGCCGCCCGCTTCGATTTCGCCAAGCTGGAAAACCTCAACGGCCATTACATCCGCCACGCCGACGATCAATCACTCGTGAAGATGTTCGAGGACGTGCTCGACCATGTGGTGCCCGCTCGCGACGAGCTTAAGGCCAAGTTAAACGACACCACGCGGGCGCAGCTGCTCAAGGCCATGCCGGCCCTGAAGGAGCGCGCCAAGACGCTGATCGAGCTGATCGACAGCGCCTATTTCATCTTCGCCGACCGGCCGCTCGAGCTCGATCCCAAGGCGGCCGCGTTGCTGACGCCGGAAAATCGCAAGCTGATCGGCCAGCTTCATTCCGCGCTGGAGAATGTCGAGACGTGGAGCGGCGCCGCGACGGAAGCCGCGCTGCGCGCCTTTGCCGAGGAAAATAGTCTCAAGCTCGGCGCGGTCGCCCAGCCGCTGCGGGCGGCGCTCACCGGCCGCACCACGTCGCCTGGCATATTTGAGGTTTTGGACGTCCTGGGACGCCAGGAAAGTCTGGGCCGGCTTAAGGATCAGGCCACGGACTAGGCTAGACGTAAGTCGACCATGCGCGGCGCCATCTTGCAGCGCACACAGCAATAATATACCCATCTCAGCCGTACCTTCTGGAACATCCGGCCTGCCCCCTTATGTCATCGGGGCCTTCCGGGTCCGGCCCGTTTCACCACACATCGGGGACCTCTGATGGACGCAAAATCAAGCAATAAGACCGCCACGCTGACGGTCGGAAACAAGAACTACGATCTCCCGATCCACAGCGGAAGCGTCGGGCCTGATGTCATCGATATCGGCAAGCTCTACGGCCAGTCCGGCCTGTTCACCTACGATCCCGGCTTCACCTCGACCGCGAGCTGCCAGTCCAAGATCACCTATATCGACGGTGACGCGGGCGTGCTGGAATACCGCGGCTACCCGATCGAGCAGCTCGCCGAGAACGGCGACTTCCTGGAGACCTGCTATCTCCTGCTGTACGGGAACCTGCCGACCGCCGCGCAGAAGAAGGATTTCGACGACCGCGTGATCCATCACACGATGGTGCACGAGCAGATGGCCCGCTTCTTCCAGGGCTTCCGCCGCGACGCCCATCCGATGGCTGTGATGGTGGCGTCCGTCGGCGCGCTCGCCGCGTTCTATCACGACAGCACCGACATCAACGATCCGAAGCAGCGCATGATCGCTTCCATGCGCATGATCGCGAAGATCCCGACCCTGGCCGCGATGGCCTACAAGTACACGGTCGGCCAGCCCTTCGTATACCCGAAGAACTCGCTCTCCTTCGCCGAGAACTTCCTCAACATGTGCTTCGCCGTGCCGTGCGAGGACTACAAGATCAACCCGGTGCTCGCTGACGCGCTGGACAAGATCTTCATCCTGCATGCCGACCACGAGCAGAACGCCTCGACCTCGACGGTGCGTATCGCCGGCTCCTCCGGCGCCAACCCGTTCGCCTGCATCGCCGCCGGCATCGCCTGCCTCTGGGGCCCGGCCCATGGCGGCGCCAACGAAGCTGCGCTCGCGATGCTCGCCGAGATCGGCTCGGTCGACAAGATTCCGGAATTCATCGCCAAGGTGAAGGACAAGAACTCCGAAGTCCGCCTGATGGGCTTCGGTCACCGCGTCTACAAGAACTACGATCCGCGCGCCAAGATCATGCAGAAGATGTGTCACGCCGTGCTCAAGGAGACCGGCCATGGCGACGATCCGATGCTGAAGGTGGCGCTCGAGCTCGAGAAGATCGCGCTCAGCGACCAGTACTTCATCGACCGCAAGCTCTACCCGAACGTCGACTTCTATTCGGGCATCACGCTGAAGGCGATGGGCTTCCCGGTCTCGATGTTCACCGTGCTGTTCGCGGTCGCCCGCACCGTCGGCTGGATCAGCCAGTGGAGCGAGATGATCGAGGATCCGCAGCAGAAGATCGGCCGTCCGCGCCAGCTCTACACCGGCGTCACCCGCCGCGATTACGTCGCGATCAAGGATCGCAAGTAAGTCTTCAGCCTTGGGGCTATCGAAGCGGCGCCATCTCCGGATGGCGCCGTTTTTGTTTTTGCGACGACCTTGTAGGCTGGGCAAAGCGCAGCGTGCCCACCACCTCTCCGCGAGCGTGACAAAAACTGGTGGGCACGCTGCGCTTTGCCCACCCTACCGATAGGAAAAATCTGATGCTGAGCGGAAGTTGCCTCTGCGGAGGCGTTGCCTACGAGGTCGATGCGGCTCCAAGCCTCATCATGCACTGCCACTGCCAGACCTGCCGCAAGACGCACGGCTCGGCCTTCTCAACCGTCACCAACGTGCCGCGCGACCGCTTTCGCTGGACCAAAGGCGAAGACCTGCTGCGCGGTTTCGAATCCTCGCCGGGCAAGACGCGCTACTTCTGCTCGCAATGCGGATCGCACATCGTGGCTTCGCGCGAAGGCAAGACGACGGTCTTGCTGCGCATGGGCTGTCTGGACACCCCGATCGCGGAACGCCCCGAGGTGCACATCTGGCGATCGGACGCCGCCGACTGGTACGATCCGAAGGCCGAGCTGCCGGAATGGCCGGAGGGCACCCAGCCACCCGCCCCTTGACCGGCGAAACCGCCAGCAGTCCAGAAACGGCGCCATCTCATGATGGTGCCGCTTTTGTTTGGCACGACGACGAAGAGCGAGCAAAGCGCAAGGGCGAGCGGATGCGGATCGCGAACGCGGTGGATGGATGGTTGCAGGTCGTGGCCTGCTCGCCGTTCCCCGACGCGGCCGGCGAGCTGGTACTTCATCCCCGGTGCGACATTGACGGAGTAATCACCGCGGAGCGGGACATGGGACATCGCCATCGTGGTGAATTATCTGAATGGCGGGCCGGGCTCGGAAGCCGTCACGCGGATGTCGTTCAGCAGCCCGAGCCGCCGCGAGAGCCGCACCGCCGTCGGCGTCGAACTGCCTGTCCTTGTCGACCCGGACAACCGCAAACGGATCATCGTCGACGTCGCGCATCTCTCCTGACGTTATCGCACGCGCCGATCTTGCTGCCGCGCACAACAACAAGTCGACTCATCACGCCCGCGATCGCTTGACAGCCGAAATGCTCCGCGCGCATTCTTACACTAAGTAAGAATGACGACAGGGATGGAAATGCCGGAGCAGCCGCGAAGTCGGCGGCAGACGCGTGCTGCCATTTTGACTCATCTGCTTCAGTCCGGCGGCTCGTTTCGGCCGCCGCTGGCCAAGGCCGTGCGCCTGTCGGAAGCGAGCCTGTCGCGCATCCTGTTCGACCTGAAAGCCGAAGGCCTGATCGAGGAAATCAGGCGCCCTGCCCCTTACATCGGCGGTCCAACGGGCCTCGTCTCGCTCGATGGTTCGGTGGCGCTCGCGGCCCTCGAGCTCACCGGCCAGTGGCTCAGCGTCGGCGTCGGCAGCCTGTCGGGCGAACTGCGCTACATCGAGCGCGTGTCGCTGCCGGCAAAGCCGACAACCGACTCGGTCGGCCGGGCGTTTCGCGAGGCGCTGACATTGCTGCGCGACTGGACGCGGCGGCGACGGGTCAGGCTCGCGCAGATCGGCATCACCATTCCCGGCCTCGGCCGCCTGAGCGAGCTCGGCAATCCGATCATTCCGTGCGATGTCGAAGATATCGGCGACATGCTTGGCGGGATGTTTGCGAACGTCCCGGTCGAGTTCACCAATTCGGTGGTGGCGCACGCCATTTTTCATCGCTGCCGCACCGAAAACTATCCGTTCAGCGGCGCGCATCTGTTCGTCTTCGTCGGCCAGGGCGTCGCGGGCGCCTGGATGGACGATCCGATCGAGGCCGACGCGCTGCAACCGGTCGAGCTCGGCCACATGGTGTTCGAAGCCGACGGGCCGCGTTGCCGCTGTGGTCATCATGGCTGTGTCGAAGCCTATACCTCGCTGCCGGCGCTCGCCGAACTGCTCGGCGTGCCGGAGCCGGAGCTGCTTCGGCTTGGCTGCGACTGGGTGTCCACGATTCCGATCTCTGCGCGCGTGCGGCAGGAGTTGCGGCATCGGCTCTATCGCCTCGGCCTTGCGATCGGCAACACGCTGAACGTCAAGCCCTGTCACGGCGTCGCCATCTCCGGCTGGCCGTCGCTGCTTGGCGGGGACGATCGGAAGGCACTGGTCGACGGCGTCGATGCCAGCCTGCTCGGCGGCCGCAAGCACGCGCAAGCCTCGCTCGCCTTCGTGCCGCCGTCGAATGGCAATGATCCGCAGGCCGCACTGGCCTTCGCGGCTTTCTGTCTCGCCTGCCGCGGCGGCATGCCGGCCGCATCGACGGAGGCCGCCTGACATGCCCTGAGCCGCGCGGCCCTCGCGCAAACAAAAGAGTTCACACCGGGAGGAACTTGCCATGCCGATCACGACAACAAGGCGCCGTCTGCTCGCTGGATCTGCGGCCGCGCTCGCGCTGCCGGCCTTTGCCCGCGCGCAAGGCGCAGTCAAGCCGCGGCTCACCGCGATCTCGCAATGGTCCGCAGGCAGCGACGGGGCGGCCATCACGGCGCTCGGCAAGAAATTCGAGGAGAAAGGCGGGGTCTGGCAGCACTCGCCAGTCCCCGGCTTCACCACCGAGATGATGAACAAGCTGCGGGCCCAGATCATTGCCGGCGATCCGCCGGCTTGTTCGCAGCTCAAGGGCCCCGAGATCGCGGCCTGGTCGAAGATTGCCCCGACCGTCGATCTCGACGCCGTTGTCGCGGCCGCCGGTTATGAAAAGGTCGTCGCTCCGGACCTCGCAAAATTGCACAAGCCCGGCGGCAAGTGGATTGCGCTGCCGCTACAGATCTACAGCACCAACATGCTGTTCCTCTCCAGGCGCGCCATGGACAAGGCCAAGGCCGACAAGGTCCCCGTCACCTGGGCTGACTTCAACGATCTTGCCGAGAAGATGAAAGCCAGCGGTGTCACCTTTCCCGTCGCCAACGGTGGCACCCGCGCCGACGACGGTCAGAAATTCGAGGCCTCGCTCGCTGGCATCAGTCCCACGGCATACCGCGCAGCCATCATGAATCTCGACAAGAAGGCCCTGGAGGGTCCCGAGATCAAGGCCGCCTTCGCGCAAGTCCGCAAGATCACCAACTGGATGGACCCCAATGTCGGCGCCCAGCCCTATGCCACCAATTTGAAGCGCTTCGTCGACGGCGACATGGGCATGATGATCATGGGCGGATGGGCGCAGGGCGTGTTGCGCAACGCCGGTTTCAAGTTCGACGACTTCATGATCGCACCGGGCCCCAGCGACAACGGCAAGCCGGTCTTCCTGTTGAACGCCGATGCCTTCATCTTCTGGCAGCGCAAAGAGCCCGATCTGCAGGCCGGTCAGGCCTTGATGGCCCAGCTGGTCATGGATCCGGCGATCCAGACCATGTATTCGCAGATCACGGGATCGATCCCCGTGCGTACCGACGTCGACCTCTCCGGTGAAGGCTGGTCGGACGGTCAACGGCGGACCGCAGCCGCGCTCAAGGACGCTGTCGCCAACAACCAGGCCGTCCTGAGCCTCGCGCACAACATGGCGCAGGAAAACGGCCTGACCGCCGCGATGATCGACGTGTTTACCGAATACGTGAAGAACAAGACGATCACGCCGGATCAGGCGGTCACCCGCCTCGCCGAGGCGGTCGAGGGCGCGCGTTGACCGACGTGGTCTCCACAGCAAGCCGGCCGGGCCGGCGGGCGACGTCTGACGTCGTGCGCCGGCTGCCCGAATATCTGATGATCTGGGTGCCGCTGCTCTTGTCGGCCGCGCATCTCATTTCGTTTTCGCTGTGGACGATCTGGATTTCGTTCACGCCGTCCACCCTCATTCCGGTCTCCGGCTGGGTCGGCTTGCGCAACTACAATTCGGTCCTGGCCTCGCGGAACTGGCAGATCGCCTTCGACAATCTGCTGCTGTTCGGCAGCGCATTCGTGCTGCTGAGCCTGATCGCTGGCCTCCTGCTCGCAATCCTGCTCGATCAGCGCATTCGCGGCGAGAACGTGCTGCGGTCGATCTTCCTGTACCCGCTGGCGGTGTCGTTCGTCGTCACCGGCACGGTCTGGAGCTGGCTGCTCAATCCCGGCATCGGGATTCAGAAGCTCGTCCACGATCTCGGCTGGACCTCCTTCCGGTTCGACTGGCTGATCGACCGCGACATGGCGATCTGGACCATCGTGATTGCCGCGATCTGGCAATCCTCGGGCTTCGCCATGGCGCTGTTCCTGGCCGGCCTTCGGTCCGTCGACGGCGACATCATCAAGGCGGCGCAGATCGACGGCGCCGGGCCTGTCAGGACCTACTGGCGCGTCATCCTGCCGACGCTTTGGCCGATCACCATCACCGTCGTCGTCGTCCAGTTGCAATTCGCGATCTCGGCCTTCGACCTCGTCCGCGCGCTCACCAATGGCGGGCCCGGGATAGCGACCCAGCTGCCGGCCCTCGTCGTCTACGATCTCATGTTCCAGCGCGGCCAGCTCGGCCGGGGTGCGGCAGCGGCGGTGCTCATGCTGCTCATTCTGCTCGCGGTGCTGCTGCCCTATGCAGCGTGGCGTTACGTCCAGCGACGGCAGGCCACCCATGCGTGACCGCAGCTTCGTACCAAGCCGAATTCTGATCTATCTCAGCGTCTCACTGATCGCAGTAGCCTACCTCGCGCCACTGGTCGTCGTCGTGCTGAACTCGCTCCGGACCAATGAGGAGATCGCGCAGGGTTCGATGATCGGCTGGCCGCAACATTTGGCCTGGAGCAACTACGCCAAGGCCTGGAGCGGTTTCTGCGTGGCCGAGACCTGCGCCGGGATCCGGCCGTACATGCTGAACTCCGCGCTCGTCACGATTCCCGCGACGATCTTCTCGACCCTGCTCGGTGCTGTCGCCGGCTACGCCGTCTCGCTCTGGCGGTTTCGCGGCGACAACTGGATCTACGGCATCGTGACCCTCGGCCTGTTCCTGCCCCAGCAGATGCGTCTGCTGCCCTGGACCATCGTGCTGCGGGACACCGGCCTCATCAACACGCTGACGGGTCTGGTGCTGATCCACACCATCCAGGGGCTGTCCTTCACCACGCTGTTCTGCCGCAACTATTACATCGCCATTCCCCATGAATTGATCAGGGCCGCACGCATCGACGGCGCCGGGTTCTTCCGGATCTTCTGGCGCATCATCCTGCCGCTCTCGGCGCCCATCCTGATCGTCACTGTGATCTGGCAATTCACGCATATCTGGAACGAGTTCCTCTACGGTGTGACTTTCACCACCGGCCAGCAGCAGCCTGTCACCGCCGCGCTGATCGCGCTGTCCGCGGCAATCGCCGATATTCCGCAGCATGGCGTGCAGAGCGCCGCGGTGATCATCGCAGCGCTGCCCACCCTGTTGATCTACCTCCTCGGCGGCCGGTACTTCGTACGCGGCCTCACCGCCGGAGCCGTGAAATGATGGAGTTGTCATGGCAGCGCTAAGCATTCGCGACCTGTCGAAGCGCTACGCCAATCTGGAGGTGCTGAAGGGGATCAATCTCGACATCGAGAGCGGCGAGTTCACCGTGCTGGTTGGGCCGTCCGGCTGCGGCAAGTCCACGCTGCTCAACATCGTCGCCGGGCTCGACCGTGCGAGCGACGGAACGATCGAGATCGGCGGGCGCGTCGTCAACGACGTCCCGCCCAAGGACCGCGACATCGCCATGGTGTTCCAGTCCTACGCGCTCTACCCATCAATGACCGTGCGCCAGAACATCACCTTCGGCATGGAATGCCGGCATGTCGCCAAGGCCGAGCAGGAGAAGGCGCTGGCGAATGTGGCCAGGCTGCTCCAGATCGAGCCGTTGCTCGGCCGCAAGCCGTCGCAGCTCTCCGGCGGCCAGCGCCAGCGCGTGGCGATGGGCCGCGCCCTGGTGCGCGATCCCCTGCTCTTCCTGTTCGACGAGCCGCTCTCCAATCTCGATGCCAAGCTGCGCGTCGAGATGCGGATGGAGATCAAGCGGCTGCACCAGCGCATCGGCGCCACCATCGTCTATGTCACCCACGACCAGATCGAGGCGATGACGATGGCGACGCGGATTGCCGTGATGCATCGCGGCGTGGTGCAACAATTCGCCGACCCCGACACCGTGTACCGCTATCCCGCCAACCTGTTCGTCGCCCGCTTCATGGGTTCGCCGCCGATGAACACGATGCCGGCCCGGCTCGAGGCGGACGCTGGGGGGCCGGTGGCTGTGATCGGTGCAGGACGCCCGGACGAGGTGCGACTGCGTCTGCAGGATTACGATTCCGCCAAATCCTACATTGGCCGCGAGGTGGTGCTCGGGATCAGGCCGGAATGCATCGCTGAGGGGGACCGCGTGTTCTCAGGCAGCACCGGTGCGCCCGTCATCGTCACCGCGCCTGTCGAGCTGGTTGAGCCCACCGGGGCCGAGACCATCGTCCTGCTGCGGCTTGGCGGCGAGCCGGCGCAGGCGCGCATCTCGCCGGATGTCCGCCCCACGCCGAGCGCGCCGGCTTCTTTCGCCCTTGATACCCGCCGCCTGTGCCTGTTCGACCCCGAGACGGAGCGACTGATCGCATGACCCAGACGACCTATGCCGGCCTCGCCGGCCGCGTGGTGCTGATCACCGGAGGCTCCAGCGGCATCGGCGCCGCCTTCGTGCGCGCTTTCGCTGGCCAGGGCGCCCGCGTCGCCTTCCTCGATATCGACGAAGCGGCCGGCAGCGCGCTGGTCGCGGAGGTGGCAGCGGCATCGGGCACCACGCCGCTTTTCGTGCCGTGCGATCTCCTCGATATCGATGCCTTGCGCGCCGCGATGGCACGGGTTCACGGAGCCCTTGGCGATGCCGCGATCCTCGTCAACAACGCCGCCAACGACCAGCGCCAGGTGCTGGCGGATGTGACGCCGTCCGAATTCGACTGGATGATCGGCGTCAACCTCAAGCACGTCTTCTTCGCCGCCCAGGCCGTGGTGCCGCAGATGCAGGCCCGCGGCGGCGGCTCGATCATCAACATGTCGTCGATTGCCTGGATGCGCGGCGCGCCGGCATTGCCGGTCTATGCCGCCGCGAAGGCTGCGATCGTCGGCTTCACCAATTCGCTGGCGCGGTCGGTCGGCGCCGACCGCATCCGCGTCAACGCGATCGCGCCGGGCATGGTGATCACCGAGCGCCAGCGCCGGCTGTGGTATCCGGACGAGCGGACCATCGCCGAGATTCGCCGCACGCGACAGGCCGTTCCCGACGCGGTGACGCCCGAGGACATCGCGAACCTGGCGCTGTTTCTCGCCTCCGACGAGAGTCAGCGCATCACCAGCCAGTGTTTTCGGGTCGACGGCGGCTTGGCCTAGCTCCGCCGGCCCTTCCGCATCGTCGCGAGCACGACATCCGCCGCGAGCACGCTTGGCGACTTGTTGCCGGTCGACATGATGGTGTCGAGTCGCGCAAACGCCTCGACCTGCCGCTTGCGCAGCGGCGTGTCCGTGAGAACTTCCGACAGCGCCGGCGCGAGCTTCTCCGGCGTGCAGTCCTCCTGCAAATACTCCGGGATGACATCCTGGCCGATCACGAGATTGGCGAGGATCACCGAGGAGACGCGGACGGCGCGACGCAGGATGAAGGCCTCGATCGCGCTGACGCGATAGGCCGTTACCATCGGAATGCCCGACAGGGCGAGTTCCAGCGTCACCGTGCCGGATTTGGCCAGCGCGGCATGCGCGATGCGGAATGCGGCGCGCTTCTCGTTTTCGCCGACCACGATCTGCGGCTTGACCGGCCAGTTCGCCACGCCCTCGCGGATTGTCGCTTCGAGATGCGGCATGGTCGGCAGCATCAGGTCGAAGGCGTGTCCCGCCGCCTGCAACCGGCCGAGCGCCGCGCCGAACACGTCGAGATGATGCCGGATCTCGCTGCGGCGGCTGCCGGGCAGCACCAGCAGAACGGGCGGCTCGCCGTCGCGGCGAGCCTGCTCCTCCGCGTTCGGTCGCAGCGAGCCCAATTGCTCGATCAGGGGGTGGCCGACATAGCTGCACGGCGGACCGCCGAGCTTGCGATATTCCTCCGGCTCGAACGGCAGCAGGCCGAGCACATGATCGACATAGCCGAGCATGGTCCGCGCCCGTCCAGGCCGCCAGGCCCAGAGCTGCGGCGAGACGTAATCGACGACGGGGATCGCGGGATTCTTCGCCCGCACGCGGCGGGCGACGCGATGGGTGAAATCCGGGCTGTCGATGATGACGAGCGCGTCGGGCGCAGCCTCCAGCACGGCGTCCACGGTCTGGCGGATCAAACGCAGGATCTTTGGCAATTGCTGCACCACAGCGGCGAAGCCGACGATCGACAGCTCCTCGATCGGAAACAGCGTCTCGAGCCCCTCGCGCGCCATGGTGCGGCCGCCGACGCCGACGAACTGCACGCCGTCGCCAAGGCGTTGGCGCAGCACCTTCATCAAGGCGCTGCCGAGCCGGTCGCCGGACTCCTCCGTGGCGATCAGGAAGATCTTTCGCTTGGGATCGCGGGACTGCATCACGCCGGCAGGCCGATGATGAAGAGGTACTTTGCGTCGGCGAGCCCGATCATCGCTTGCGGCTCGGCGGCGATGGTGTTGCCGGCGATGACGGCGATGCCGGCAAGGCCCGCCCTGGCGACGCCTTCGATGGTGCGCGGACCGATCGTCGGCAGGTCGAAGCGCAGGTCCTGGCCGCTCTTCGGCGCCTTCACCAGCACGCCCCGTCCGGTGGCGGCGCGGATCCGGCCCTCCTCGCGCAGACGCGCCACGCGCGCAAGCAGCGCATCGGTGCCCTCGATATCCTCGACCGCCACCACATGACCGTCGATCACCACCACGGCCTGGCCGATGTCGAACTGACCGAGCGCGGTCAGCACCGCACGGCCGCGCTCGATGTCGGCCTTGGCATTGTCGGCCGGCCAGGCGCGGCTGATGCAGCCCTCGGGCATCAGCAGGTCGGGCGCGACCTCCTTGATGCCGACCATGCGAAAGCCGCCCTGCTCGAGAATCCGGCCGACGCTGGACAGCAGATGATCGTCGCCGCCACGGAAGGCGCGGATGACGTTGCCGAGCAGGCGCAGCGTCGTGACGTCGAACCGGATCTCGGAGAGCGAGGGCCGCACCAATGTGCCGATGAAGATCAGGTCGCGGCAGCCCTCCTCGCGGAACAGCCGCATGGCGCGGCCGAGCTGGCCGACCGAGATCCAGCGATGGCGGAATTTCTCGACCCGTGTCGGATCGCAGGCCCCGCGCAGCGGAAACAGTACCGGCGTGATGCCGCGCGCGGCGAGCGAGTCGGCTACCGCGAACGGCATCGCGCCGCCGCCTGCGACCACGCCGACCAGCGATGAACTCTCCGGAGCCGCCGATGTCATGTCCGCGGCCATCCCGGAATCACTTCGCGATGGCGGGAAGACAAAGCGGGCGATGCTTGCCCTTGCCGATGAAATCGAGGATTTCGGCGATCGCCGGATCCTCGCCGGCAAGCGGTTTCACCGCTTCGAGCCGCTCGGCGAACATGCCGGGGCCGTGGAAGAGTTTCTGATAGAACGACCGCACGGTCGCGAGCCGCTGCTTGGTGAACTTGCGCCGCTTCATGCCGATGATGTTGAGGCCCTCGAGCACGGCGTACTGACCGTTGACGAGGCCGAACGGGATGATGTCGTCGCGTACGCCGCAGACGCCGCCGACCATCACCTGCGGCCCGATACGCGTAAACTGGTGCACGGCGGACAGGCCGCCGATAAAAACGAAGTCGCCGATCTCGGCATGACCGCCGAGCGTTGCCGAGGTCGCGAAGATCACGTCGTTGCCGACATGGCAGTCATGGCCGACATGGCTGCAATTCATGAAATAGCCGCGGTCGCCGACCGTCGTGATACCGCCGCCGGCGACGGTGCCGGCATTCATGGTCACGGATTCCCGGATCGTGCAGCCCGAACCGATCTGGAGCTTGGTCAGCTCGCCACGATAGCTCAGCGATTGCGGCGGGGTGCCGAGCGAGGCGAAGGGATAGATGGTGCAATGGTCGCCGATCGTGGTCTGCGCCGTAATGTGCACATGGCCGATCAGCTTGCAGTTTGTGCCGATCACGACGTGAGGGCCGATGATGCAAAAGGGCCCGATCTCGGTGCCCTCGCCGATCACGGCGCCGTCCGCGACCCGTGCGGTGGGATCAATCTTACTCATCAAGCAATCTGACTCATCAAGAAGGTCTGGTTAGGTGTTGAAGTCGCTCGGTTTTCCGCTGGTTAGCGCGACTATGCCCGATCTGTCCAGTGACGTATCATATCGGCCTGTTTCAGGCGCCGGATGAGCCGGCCGTCCCAACGCATCAGCGCGTTCATGTGGAGCTTGAAGTCATCGTGGTCAGGGCCCTGGCACTTCTGCTCGCCCAGCTGGCGACCGCGCCGATCGTGTCCGAGACGGTCGAGACCGGCGAACACCGCTTCGTCGATCTCGAAACATTCGAATGCCGCGACATCACCCGCAGCACGGTGCTTCAGCGCGTCTGCTACGACCCTGCGCAGAAGGCCCTCATCGTCGCGGTCGGCGGCGCCTATGACCGCTATTGCGGCGTAACCGCGGACACGGTGGAGCGCCTGCTGGGCGCACCGTCCATGGGGCGGTTCTTCAACCAGACGATCAAGCGCGACGTTGCGGCTGGCCGCTACGTCTGCGGGAGCGCGAAAGCGCTCTAATCCGTCAGCATCGCGCCGACGTCGGCTTCCGCGACGACCTGCCCGTTGACCTTGGCATCGCCGTGAAACCACCACATCGCCTTGCGGCGGCCAATCGAACGCATGTGATATTCGATGGTATCACCGGGCAGCACCGGCTTGCGGAACTTGCACTTGTCGATGGTGAGGAAATACACCGCGCGCGGCTTCTCGGTGCCCTCGACCGAGGTGATGCCGATGACGCCGGCGGTCTGCGCCATCGCTTCGATCATCATCACGCCGGGATAGACCGGGCGCTCCGGGAAATGTCCCTGGAAGGCCGGCTCGTTGAAGGTGACGTTCTTGATGCCGATGCCGCTGTAATCGGCGCGGATGTTGATCACGCGGTCGATCAGCAGCATCGGAAAGCGGTGCGGCAGCGTCCGGAGGATCGCATTGATGTCCACCAGCTCGAACTTGATGGGTGATTCCGCCGTCATTCCCGTCCCTCGTTCTTCGGATCGGCCTTGCTGTCGCGTACCAGGCGCTCCACCGCGATAATTTCCTTGAACCATTGTTTGGTCGGCTTGGCAAAAAAGCCGCCCCAGCGACCGTTCGGCGGGATGTCGTCCTTGACGCCGCTCATCGCGGTGACCTGGGCTCCGTCGCCGATCTTGAGGTGATTGTTGATGCCGACCTTCGCCCCCAGCGCCACGTTGTCGCCGATCGTCAGGCTGCCCGCGAGCCCGATCTGAGCCGCCAGCAGGCAGTTCCGGCCGATCGTCACATTGTGGCCGATCTGGACCTGATTGTCGATTTTGGTGCCTTCCCCGATCACGGTGTCGCGCAGGGACCCGCGATCGATGGTGGTGCCGGCACCGACCTCGACATTGTTCTGGATCAGGACGCGGCCGGTCTGGGGCACCTTCACATGGCCCTCGGGACCGAAGAAGATGAAGCCATAGCCGTCCTGGCCGATCGAGCAGCCGGGATGGATCAGCACGTCGTTGCCGATCAGCGCGCACTGGATGGCCGTGCGCGCCCCGACATTGCAGTCCCGGCCGATCTTGACGCCGGGGCCGATCACGGCGCCGACGCCGACCACCGTGCCGCTGCCGATCTCGACATCCGCGCCGATCACGGCCAGCGGATCGACGATCACCCCGTCCTCGAGCCGGGCCGTGGGATCGATGATGGCCGACGGCGCAATGCCGTCATTGCCGACCCAGGACTGGGGGCGCAGCGCATCGCCGTGCCATTCGCGCGCGATCCTGACGAAGGCCCGGAACGGCTGCGCCACCCGCAGCACGGCTACATGCGCGGGCACCTGGGCCTCGAAGCGCGGGCTCACGAGGCAAGCCCCCGCCCTGGTCGCCTTGAGCTCGTCGGCATATTTGAGGTTGTCGAAGAACGCCAGATGCATCGGGCCGGCTTCGTCGAGCGAAGCCAGGCCCGTGATGATATGGCCGCCTTTGGCAGGGTCGACCAGCTGCGCCTTGGTCAGCGCTGCAATATCGGCCAGCGCCGTGGCAGGCGGTTTCTTGAAGAAGGTCGGCTGCGCCATTCCACCCCGTCGCGGTCCGGCTTCGGCATGAAGCGGAAAGGCCGCATCATGCCTTTTCTCACGAATTGAGCACGATCTTTTTGGAGACCGGCCCCCAAAGAGAAATCCGCCAGGAGAAATCCCCCAAGGGAAATCCAAAGGAAACCCTGGGGGGACGGATCATGCCCTGCTGATCGAATTAGAACGAGGTACCGCCGCCGAACCGGAATTCCTGCGTGCGATCGTACTTGCCCTTGGTGAGCGGCACGGCGTAGTCGAAACGCAGCGGACCGAATGGCGACTGCCAGATCAGACCGACACCGACCGACGACCGGACCGTATTGCCGTTGTCATACACCAGGCCGGTACAGGTTCCAGCCGTGGGCGGGTTGACGGTCGAGCGGATGCAGCCCGGCGCATTAACCTCGTTGGTCGCCGTCCAACTCGTCGGACCCTGGTAGTCGAACAGTCCACCCGCATCGGCATACACCGCGCCCTTCAAGCCCACTTCCTTGGGCAGGAACCAGAACGGCATCTGCATTTCCAGCGAAGCGCCCCAGTACTTGGTGCCGCCGAGTGCGTCCTGCGTGCCAAAGGGGTTCAGGTCGCGCGGACCGATGCCGTTCGGGGCAAAGCCGCGGACGAGGTTCGGGCCCATCTGGAAGTGATCGAGCATGCGCAGATCGTCGCTGCCGATCTTGTTCAGCATGCCGCCCTGGACACGGGCGATGCCGACGATGTCGGACACCAGCGGGGTGTAGTACTTCGCGTCGACCACCGACTTCAGGTAGGAGACGTCGCCGCCGACGCCGGCGAAATCCTGACGGAAATCGACGAGCAGACCGTCGGTGGGGTTCTTGTTGTTGTCCAGCGTGTTGTAGGTCAGCGTGTAGCCGAGCGCCGAGGTCAGGGTCTTGCCGCTCGCAAGCTCCTTGCGGACCGGCAGCGAAGCTTCGCCGTCGCTGTAGCAGCCGAGGCCGCCGGTCGAGCTCAGGTCGATGCCGTTGAGATTGGCGAAGGCCGGGCTCGGATTGATCGCGGGCGTCCCCGTGTTGTTACAGTTCGCCAGGTAGTACGGCAGCGTGATTTCCTGCTGGTAGATCGAGTAGCGCAGCTGGAGCGAAAGATCTTCACGCAGGGAGAAACCGAGGCGCGGCGAGAAGCCGAGCGTCTTGGTGCCGTAGGAGATGTAGCTGTTGGACAATTGCTGGCGCTGATAGAGGTCGAGGCCCAGTGCGACGCGGTAGTCGAGCAGATAGGGCTCGACGAACGACAGCGAATAGCCGCGGGCGTACTGGCCATAGGTCACCGACGCCTTGGCGAACAGGCCGCGGCCGAGCAAATTGCGCTCGGAGACCGAGACTTCGGCCAGCGCACCGTCGGTGGTGGAGTAACCGCCCGAGATCGAGAAGTCGCCGGTCGATTTCTCTTCCATGTCGACGATCAGGATGACGCGGTCGCTCGAGGAGCCCGGCTCGGTCGTGATCTTCACGCTCTTGAAATAGTCGAGGTTCTTCAGGCGCCGCTCGGCACGATCGACCAGCGCGCGGTTGTAGGCGTCGCCTTCGGAGACGTCGAACTCGCGGCGGATCACGTAGTCGCGCGTGCGGGTGTTGCCGCGCAGGTTGATGCGCTCGATATAGGTGCGCGGGCCCTCGTCGATGTTGAACACGACGGCCACGGTGTGCGCCTCGAAATTACGGTCGCCGCCGGGACGGACCACGGCAAAGGCAAAGCCGCGGCGCGAGGCCTCGATCTGCATCTCCTCGACCGACTTCTCGACCGATTCGACGTTGTAGAGCGAGCCGACATTGACGCGCGAATAGCCGCGCATCGACGTGGGATCGAAGTTCGGAATGCTGGAGCGGAAGTCGACCGCGCCGACGCGGTATTGCGAGCCTTCCTCGATCTTGAAGGTGACGTTGAAACCCTTCTTCTCCGGATCGTATTCGGTGAGCGCGGCGACGACCTGGACGTCGGCAAAACCGTTCTTCAGGTAGAAGCGGCGGATCAGGTCGCGGTCGGCCTCGACGCGATCGGGATCGTAGATGTCGCTGCTGGCGAGGAAGCTCAGCAGGTTCGATTCGTGCGTCTTGATGATGTCGCGCAGGCGGTAGGACGAGAACGCGTTGTTGCCGATGAACTCGATCGACTTGACGCCGGTCTTGGCGCCCTCCTCGACCGTGAAGACCAGGTCGACGCGGTTGTTCGGCTGCTCGATGATTTCGGGGGTGACGCGCACGTCGTAGCGGCCCGACCGGCGATAGATCTCGGCGATTCGCAGCGTGTCGGACTGCACCATGGCGCGGGAGAAGGTGCCGCGCGCCTTGGACTGGACTTCAGCGGTGAGCTGCTCGTCCTTGATCTTCTTGTTGCCCTCGAAGGCAACGCGACCGATCACCGGGTTCTCCACCACGGAGACGATGATCTGGCCACCGGCGCCGCGGTTGATCCGGACGTCCTGGAACAGGCCGGTCTCGATCAACGCCTTGAGGCCGTCGTCGATGGCGCCTTGATCGAGGCGACCGCCCGGACCCGGCTTGAAATAGGAGCGAATCGTCTCCACCTCGACGCGGCGATTTCCCTCGACGGAAATCGACTGCACGGTCTGAGCAAGCGCAGACGAAGACACAAAAGCAGCCCCAACCGGGGCAAGCACCGGCGCGCCGAACATGATCAGGGTTGCGAGCAAGCCCCCCCGGAGTCGCAGTCCAAACTTCATGCGCAACGCGCCCTTATCATTCCGTGCCAGACCCAACCCCAACGCCGGTCCGGAGATTCCCCAAGTTCGAAGCCGCTTGTAGCCAATTTCCTCGGTGCCGCAAACGGCAGCAGACACCGTAATTTCAATTTCATTCCAAGACGTTGCTGATCAGCAACGCCCTAAACCACGCCACAAAAAAGCCCCTATCAGGAAGCCGCCATCCGCAGGATGTCGTTGTAGGTGGCGAACACCATCAGCATCAGCACCAGGCCCAGACCGATTCGGAACCCCATCTCCTGGGTCCGCTCGGACAGGGGCCGGCCGCGGACCACTTCGGCCGCGTAGAACATAAGGTGACCGCCATCGAGCAGCGGGATCGGGAACAGGTTCAAGAGGCCGATCGAGACCGAGAGCACCGCGCAGAGGTTGATCACGAACTGGAACCCGGCGCTGGCCGCCTGTCCCGACATCTTGGCAATGCCGAGAACGCCGCTGACCTCGTTCGGATTGCCGTTTCCGACGAACAGCGAGCCCAGGAACTTGAAGGTGCTGGTGATGATGAACCAGACCTGCTCGACTCCGATCTTGAGCGCCTCGCCGATGCCGACCGGCGCGGTCGAGGCCTCGCCGGCCTGCGACTTGTGCTCGACGCCGAGCACGCCGACCTTGTGGCTGTTGCCGAACGGATCCTTGCGCTCCAGCAGCGCCGGGGTCGCGGTCAGCGACACGATGGCGCCGTCGCGCTTCACCTGGAAGGCAAGCGCCGAACCTGCGTTCATCGCAACGATTCGCTGCATGTCGGCGAAGCTCTCGATCGGCTTGCCGTCGATCTGGACCACGACGTCGCCGATTTTGAAGCCGGCCGCGGCCGCGGCGCCCTCGGCGACGACGCCGTCGACCCGCGCGATCGTGCTCGGCTTGCCGTAATACAGCGCCATGCCGGCGAAGATCAGCGCGCCCAGGATGAAATTGGCGATCGGTCCGGCCGCCACGATGGCGGCGCGCGGGCCGACCTTCTTGTGGTGGAAGCTGCCGGCACGCTCCTCGGCCGTCATGGCCGCGAGGGTCTCGGACGACGGCGTCGAGGCCTCGCTCTCGTCGCCAAAGAACTTGACGTAGCCGCCGAGCGGGATCGCCGAGATCTTCCAGCGGGTGCCGTGGCGGTCGTTGAAGCCGACCAGCTCAGGGCCGAAACCGAGCGAAAAGGTTAACACCCGAACGCCGGCCCAGCGCGCAACCAGGAAATGGCCGAGCTCGTGGAAGAACACGACGATGGTCAGGACAAACAGGAAGGGAACTGCGTAGCCAAGGAGCCCATGGCTCAACGTATTGAAACTATGGACGAAAAAGTCGATCATCGATTCCCCTCACCCAGCGCCGCTAGGCC
Organism: Bradyrhizobium sp. YR681; assembly: GCF_000282615.1. Lineage (GTDB taxonomy): Bacteria > Pseudomonadota > Alphaproteobacteria > Rhizobiales > Xanthobacteraceae > Bradyrhizobium. The sequence goes on from NZ_AKIY01000034.1 coordinate 22,933, forward strand.
CTGGCCCCGAACTATCTAGGATGCCTTTAAGGCAATTTGAGGCAATAGGGCGGCAGCTCTATTTCGCGCAACATGGTCAACGGATATTGCATCATCCGCCGAGGTCATGGGGGACTGGTTCCCGCCCCGGATCCAGTCGTCCAGCGTCGCCTCGACCAAGCGCGCGATGGCGCCAAACCGGATCTTGCCGGCGATGAAGGCGGCGACCGCGACCTCGTTGGCGGCGTTGTAGACGGTGGTCGCCCCCTTCCCGGTCCGGAGCGAATCGAACGCCAGCCGCAGCCCGGGGAACCGCTCGAAATCCGGTGCCTCGAAGGTCAGCTGGCCGATCTTGGCGAGATCGAGCTTGGCGGCCGGTCCCTTGATGCGGTCCGGCCAGCCGAGGCAATGCGCGATCGGCGTGCGCATGTCGGGCGAGCCGAGCTGGGCCATCACCGAGCGGTCGGAAAACTCGACCATGCCGTGGATGATCGACTGCGGATGCACCAGCACGTCGATCTCGTCGGGCGAGAGCGCGAACAGATAGGACGCCTCGATCACCTCGAGGCCCTTGTTCATCATCGAGGCGGAATCGATCGTGATCTTCTGGCCCATGCTCCAGTTCGGATGCTTCAGGGCCTGCGCGAGCGTCGCCTGCTCGATGTCGGCCGGCTTCCAGGTCCGGAACGGGCCGCCGGAGGCCGTGATGATGACGCGGACCAGTTCGTCGCGATTGCCCGAGGCGAGCGCCTGGAACAGCGCGTTATGCTCGGAATCCGCCGGCAAAATGCAGGCACCGGCTTTCGCGGCGCGCTGCATGAAGAAATCGCCGGCACAGACCAGGCATTCCTTGTTGGCCAGCGCGACATGCGCGCCACGATCGACCGCCGCGAGTGCCGGCTTCAAGCCGGCCGCGCCGCTCACGGCCGCCATGACCCAGTCGGCCGGACGCGCGCCGGCCTCGATGACCGCGCTTTCGCCGGCGCCGCATTCGGTGCTCGTTCCCGCCAGCGCGGCCTTGAGCTCGGCGAGCTTCGAGGTGTCGGCGATCGCAACGAAGCGCGCGGAAAACTCCCTGGCGAGCTTGGCCAGTGCTTCGACATTGCTGTTCGCGGTCAGGGCCTCGACGCGATAGCGCTCGGGCGAAGCGCGCAGCAGATCCATCGTGCTGTCGCCGATCGAGCCGGTGGCGCCGAGAACCGTGACGCTGCGGACGGCAGCCGCCGCAGCCTTGTTGTTACGCAATGGGACCGCGCTCATATCCTCACCAAACCATAAGACCGCTTCCGGCGCTATGCACACCATGGCGGAGGAAACCGATAATCCATGCCATCAGGATGGCCGCGACAAAACCGTCCAGACGGTCCAATAGACCGCCATGGCCGGGAATTAAGTGACTGGAATCCTTGACACCGAAGCGCCGCTTGACCGCGGATTCGAAGAGATCGCCTGACTGCGACACGACCGACAGGGCCGCACTGACCAGCAGCAATGGAACCAGCTTCCCGATCCCGCAAGCCGCAAAGCCGGCGGCGACCGCAAGGCTCGCCACGAACCCGCCGAGCGCGCCGGACCAGGTCTTCTTCGGGCTCACGCGCGGCCATAGTTTCGGACCGCCAATGCTGCGTCCGGCGAAATAACCGCCGATATCGGTCGCCCACACCACCAGCAGCACGAACATCAGCGCGGAGAAGCCGTTGACGAGATCCTTCCGCAGCAGGATCGAGGCCAGCAGCGCCGCCGCCGCGTAGGCAAAGCCGGTCGCCGCCCAGACGAACTTGCCGCGTGCGATCAGTGTCACGATCGCGCCGCCGACACAGCCAACGATGATTGCGGTCTTGAGCGCTCCGGCGGCAACGCACAAGCCCATCGCGGCGATGACGAAGGTCCCTGCCCCGGTCAGCGCGGTCGAGCCCGCGCCCACCACCATCAGCCATTCGGCGAACAGCCCGATCGATACCAGGGTGACGAGCAGCGCCCATAGCCAGCCACCGGCGTAGGCGAGCGCAATGGTCAGCGGCGCCAGCACCAGCGCCGCGAGGATTCGCATCACCAGATTACTCGGGGCAGGCCTTGCGCCCGCCGATGCGGCGTCGGGTTCGCTCACGAGGCGGTTTTCGCGACCAGGCCGCCGAAACGGCGTTCGCGCCTGGCAAATTCGGCGATCGCCCCTTCCAGCGCCGCCTTGTCGAAGTCGGGCCAGTGGATCGGCACGAAGACGAGCTCGCTATAGGCGGCCTGCCACATCAGGAAGTTGGACAGCCGCTGCTCGCCGCTGGTGCGGATGATCAGATCGGGATCTGGAATGTCGGGCGCATCGAGATGCGCGCCGAGCGTCTCGGCATCGATCGAAGCTGCGTCGCGCGTGCCGTCGGCGACCTCGCGCGCCAGCTTCTGCGCCGCCTTCGCGATCTCCTGCCGCGAGCCGTAATTGAAGGCGACGACCAGCGTGAGGCGCGTGTTGTCGCGCGTCAGCTCTTCCGCTTCGTTCAGCAGCGCGCAGATGTCGCCCTCGAGCCCGTCGCGCTCGCCGATGATGCGGACCTTGACGCCGTCGCGGTGCAGGCTGGCCAGATCGTTGCGGATGAAGCGGCGCAGCAGGCCGAAGAGATCGCCGATCTCGCTCGCCGGACGCGACCAGTTTTCCGAGCTGAACGAGAAGATGGTGAGATAGCGGATGCCGAGCTCGTGCGAGGCCCGCACCACGCGGCGCAGGGCCTCGACGCCGCGGCGATGCCCCTCCGCCCGCGGCAGGCCGCGCGCGGCCGCCCAACGCCCGTTGCCATCCATGATGATGGCGACATGCGCAGGCGCGTCGGACCGGTCGGGTCCTTCCGTTGCGGGCGCGGCGGCGTTGGACATGGAGGCGGCCTCAAAGCATGATCCGGACCCGAAGGGCCGCGTGAGCGCGAAGTGCGAAGCGGTTTTCCGAGAAGATCATGCGCGAACAATAACCCAAAGCGCGCTTCATCGCGCCTTAGACGGTGAGGATTTCTTTTTCCTTGGCGGCCAGCAGCTGGTCGATCTCGGTGATGGTGCCGTCGGTCGCCTTCTGCACCTCGTCGGCGTGACGCTTCTGGTCGTCCTCCGACATCTCGTGATTCTTCTCGAGCTTCTTGAGAACGTCGAGACCGTCGCGGCGGACATGGCGCGCGGCAACCTTGGCCGCCTCGGCGTATTTGTGCGCGACCTTCACCAGCTCCTTGCGGCGCTCCTCGTTGAGCTCGGGGATGCGCAGGCGCAGCACCTGGCCTTCGGTCGCGGGCGACAGGCCGAGATTGGAATCGACGATCGCCTTCTCCACCGCCTTGACCATCGACTTGTCCCAGACCTGCACCGAGATCAGGCGCGGCTCGGGCACGCTGACGGTGGCGAGCTGGTTGAGCGGCATGTGGTTGCCATAGGCCTCGACCTGCACCGGATCGAGCATCGAGGCCGACGCGCGGCCCGTGCGGAGGCCGCCAAGCTCGTGCTTGAGCGACGAAACGGCGCCCTGCATGCGGCGCTTCACTTCGTTGAGGTCGAAATTACCCGTGGCCATCACGTTTCTCCTTCAATATCCCGGCGACCTCTCCGCGCCCTCCCTTTGGGGCGCGCCAGACGAGCCGTCAGCCGGCGACGATGGTTCCGTGGCCGATGCCACGCAGTACAGCGCCGATCGAGCCCGGCTCCGCGATCGAGAACACGATGATAGGCAGCGACGTCTCGCGGGCAAGCGCGAAGGCGGTCGCATCCATCACCTTGTAGCCGCCCTCGATCGCCTGCGAATGCGTCAGGCGGTCGAACCGCGTGGCGGTCGGATCCTTCTTCGGGTCAGCCGAGTAGACGCCGTCGACATTGGTCGCCTTCAGCACCGCCTCGGCGCCGATCTCGGCGGCGCGCAGCACCGCGGTCGTGTCGGTGGTGAAGAACGGATTACCGGTTCCGCCGCCGAGCAGCACGATTCGGCCCTCGGCGAGGTATTTGTGCGCCGCAGTGCGGGTGAACAGCTCGGAAATCTCGGGCATGACGAAGGCCGACAGCGTGCGCGCCGGCGTACCCTTGCGCTCGATCGCCGATTCGAGCGCGAGACAGTTCATCATGGTGGCGAGCATGCCCATGGTGTCACCGGTCGTGCGTGACACGCCGCGTGAGGACACCTCGACGCCGCGCACCATGTTGCCGCCGCCGATCACGACCGCAACCTCGGTTCCGAGATGGCGGGCGGCGATCAGATCGTCCGCAACCCGGTCGACGGTCGGCTGATCGATGCCGAAACCCTGCTGTCCCGCGAGATATTCGCCGGACAGCTTGATCACGACGCGACGATAGACCGGATCAGTCATGAGCACGTTTCCTTGTCCGGGCGCCGCTTCCGGCGGCACGCCGGAAGGAGGTGTTCCGGCGCTTACTTCTTGCCGCTGGCCGCCGCGACCTCGGCCGCGAAGTCGCTTTCCTGCTTCTCGATTCCCTCACCGAGAGCATAGCGCACGAAGCCCGCGATCTTCACGGCGCCGCCGACCTTGCCTTCGGCTTCCTTCACCGCCTGCGCCACCGACTTGCCGGTGTCGTGGATGAAGGCCTGCTCGAGCAGGCAGACTTCCTTGTAATAGGTCTTGAGGCCGGACTCGACGATCTTCTCGATCACGTTCTCCGGCTTGCCCTGCTGGCGATATTTGTCGGCGAGCACGTCCTTCTCGCGCTTGACCACCGCCGGATCGAGCCCGGACGGATCGAGCGCCAGCGGGTTGGTGGCGGCGATATGCATCGCGATCTGGCGGCCGAGCGTTGCGAGTTCGTCGGCCTTGCCGGGCGATTCCAGCGCCACGATCACGCCCATCTTGCCGGCACCGTCGATGACCGCGCCGTGGACGTAGCTCGACACCACGCCCTGGCTCACTTCGAGCGAAGCGGCGCGGCGCAGCGTCATGTTCTCGCCAATGGTGGCGATCGCGTCATTGATCGCGGCTTCCACCGTGACGTCACCGACCTTGGCGGCCTTGATCTTCTCGACATCGGCGCCGGCGTCGAACGCGACCTGCGCGACCATCTTGACCAGGCCCTGGAACTGGCCGTTGCGCGCGACGAAGTCGGTCTCGGAGTTGACCTCGACCACGACGCCCTTGGTGCCCTTGGTGAGCGCGCCGATCAGACCTTCCGCGGCGACGCGGCCCGACTTCTTGGCGGCCTTGGACAGGCCCTTCTTGCGCAGCCAATCCTGCGCCGCTTCCATGTTGCCGTCGTTTTCGGTCAGCGCGGCCTTGCAGTCCATCATGCCCGCGCCGGTCGACTCGCGCAGGTCCTTGACCATCGCAGCTGTGATCGTTGCCATCGTTGAAAATCCTTCTTGCCTGCCGGTTTGCCGCGGCGTGGCTCCAATCGCCCCGCCGCGGTCCATCTCAGGAATTCGCGTCAACTGAATGAAATGGTGGCCGGAGTTGATCCGGCCAACCCATCGCTCGCTTTGACTATTCCGCTTCCGCGGTCAGCGCCTTGGCCTTGGCCACCCAGGCATCCGCACGGCTCGGCAGACCGACTTCTTCGCCGATCTTGTGCGCGGTGTCGTGGTCGAGCTCGGCGAGCTGCCAGAAGTGGAAGATGCCGAGGTCGTTGAACTTCTTCTCGATCGCACCCGACACGCCCGGGAGCTTCTTGAGGTCGTCGGCGGTGCCGCGGGGACCGGCAAGGCCCTGGAAGCCGCTCGACGATGCCGCCGGCAGCTCTTCGGCCATCGGACGGGTCGAGGCACCGATGTCGATGCCCGAATCGCCCTGGGCGCGCGAGATGCCGTCGATCGCGGCGCGCGCGATCAGGTCGCAATACAGCGCAATCGCACGGCCGGCGTCGTCATTGCCCGGCACCACATAGGTGATGCCCTTCGGGTCCGAATTGGTGTCGACGATCGCGGCGACCGGGATGTTGAGGCGCTGGGCCTCCTGGATCGCGATGTCTTCCTTGTTGGTGTCGATCACGAAGATCAGGTCGGGCAGACCGCCCATGTCCTTGATGCCGCCGAGCGAGCGGTCGAGCTTGTCGCGCTCGCGCTGAAGCGTCAGGCGCTCCTTCTTCGTGTAGGAATTGGCTTCGCCGCCGGCCAGCACGTCATCGAGGTGACGCAGGCGCTTGATCGAGGCCGAGATCGTCTTCCAGTTGGTCAGCGTGCCGCCGAGCCAGCGCGAATTGACGAAATACTGCGCGCAGCGCTTGGCAGCGTCCGCGACGCCGTCCTGCGCCTGGCGCTTGGTGCCGACGAACAGGATGCGGCCGCCCTTGGCGACGGTGTCGCTGACGGCCTGGAGGGCCGTGTGCAGCATCGGCACGGTCTGGGCGAGGTCGACGATGTGGATGTTGTTGCGGGCGCCGAAAATGAACGGAGCCATTTTCGGATTCCAGCGGTGCGACTGGTGACCAAAGTGCACGCCAGCTTCGAGCAGCTGACGCATAGTGAAATCGGGTAGTGCCATCGTTCCAGTTCTCCGGTTGGTTCCTCCGGAAGCGTGTGAGCAAGACGGAGCGTTGTCGCCCCGGCTGCCACCGGACGGCCTTGTGAGCCATGCTTCCGTGTGAGATGCGGCGCTATATAGCGCGATTTCGGCCAGAAGCAAGGAAATAAGGGCCTTTCGGGGGCGGCTTTCGCCCGCGAGAGGCCCCTATCACACTGACCGCCCTTTCCTAGCACTTCGGCTGGTTCGGCGGGCACCTCTTGGGCGCTGGCGCCGCCGGGCGCGGCGGAGGCGCTGCAGGTCGCGGCGGGGGTGCCACCGCCACCCGGGGTGGCGGCGGAGGGGCCGGCCGGGCCACCGGCGGCGGTGCCGGACGGGCGGCGGCGACCGGGGGAGCGGGTCGGGGCGGCGGAGGCGCCGCCATCCTTGGCGGCGGCGCCGACACCCGGGGCGGCGGTGGCGGTGTGGGCCGGGCCACAGCCTGGGGCCGCGGCGGGGGTGCCGCCGGTCTTGCCGCCTGCGGCGGAGCCGGCGGATGGGCCTGCGGCCGGGTCGGCTCACGCGCGGCCGATGGCGGCGGCACGACCGGTTTTCCCACGGCAGCGGGCGGCGTACCGGGCGCGGCTGCCGGCGGAGATGCGCCGGCCGGCTCGCGCGTTGCGGACTTGGCTCGCTCGGCAGGCCCGGCGCCCGGTGGGGTCTGGGCAAGCGGCGGCTTCGGCGGTTGGCCAGGTCCAGCTGCCGGACTTGCCGTGGCGGGCGCGGCCGTCGCCGGAGCCGCACCGGTCGGCGCTCCCGGATGGACCGGGGGCGCGGCGTTGGGTGCAGTTGCGGTCGGCACGGGCCTGCCGCCCGGCAGAGGCCCTGCCCCTGCCGGCGGGGCCGGCGGACCGCCATGGGCGCCGGGGACCGGCAGCGTGTTGGCCGCGGGCAGCCTGGTCTGCGGCGCAGCGTTCGGCGCCGTACCCGGGATGGCACCTGGTCCGGCCCCTGGAGCCGCATGCGGCGCGACGTTGGCCGGTGTCGCCGGCAACGTCCCGGGCCTCGCCGTCGGCTGGATCGTTGCGCTTGGCGGCATCGGCGCCTTGCCCTGCTGGATCAGGGCGGCGCGCTGCGTAGCGGCTTGCGGCAACATCGGCGCGACCGGGCTGGCGCGGCCGGCAATCGCCGGCGTCAGATTGCCGGGCCCGGTCCCGCCTCCCGCTCCCGCCGGAGGTCCCGGCGGCCGGTTGATCACGGTGTTGATGACCGTGGTGTTGTGGATGTTGGCATAGACGATGTTGTTCGGCGGTGGCGCGACATAGACCGGCGGCCTGACGAACACCGGGATCGGCACGAACATCGGCTGCGGCAGCACGAACAGGCCGACCACGGGCAGCGGCGGTTCCAGCACGACGAAATCGGGCGGCGGCGGCGGCAGGTAATAGACCGGCGGCGGCGGTGGCGGCGCGAAGCCGAACACGGGATCGCTGAAGTACAGCACGGGACGGTCGACATAGACCACCTCCTCCGGCGGCGGTGGCGGCACGTCGTAGTCGATCATCGCAAAGCTCGGCGGCGGCTCGACCGGTGCCGTGAGGATGGCGAGGCGCCGACGCGCATCGCCTGCATGCGGCCCGCGCGGATAGCGGCGCAGATAGGACCAATAGGCCTCCGGCGTGTCGGTGCGATAGGTCCGCCGCCAGGTGATCGCCTCGCGGCGCGCCGCGACGATCGCCATCACGCGCCTGGACATCGGATCGTTCGGATACGCCGCGAGAAACTCCTCATAGGCCGGCAGCGTGTCGCGCTGGAGCGCGGCCGCGTAGGCGTCCTGCACGCCGAGATCGCGGATCGGCTTGCTGCGGATCGCGGCGACCTGATCGGCCGAGGCCTCCGGCGGCGGCGCGTCGGGGCCGCGATCGAAGAACGAGAATGGCGCGGATATCTTCTGCTCGTTCCAGGGCACCTGCGCGCCCTTGGAGGCCTCGTTGACGCGCAGGCGGACGCGATCGAACACCTCAGGCAGCGGCAGCCCGCCGGGGCGGATCATCTCGGCC
>NZ_AKIY01000035.1 GCF_000282615.1 Bradyrhizobium sp. YR681
TAGCGGCTCGGCTCCCCAGCCGCTATTGATGCTGTCGGCATAAAGATCGGCCATCCGCGCGCCGGGCGGCCCAAATAACACCAGGGAGAGATTATGCGCACCTTCGCGATCGCCGCGTCCATCGCGGTACTGGCTCTTGGCTTGAATCTTGGCCTCACCGGACCGGCATCGGCCCAGTCACCGATCATCATCAAGTTCAGCCACGTGGTCGCGACCGACACGCCGAAGGGCAAGGCGTCGGAAAAATTCAAGGAGCTCGCCGAGAAGTACACCGGCGGCAAGGTCAAGGTCGAGGTCTATCCGAACTCGACGCTCTACAAGGACAAGGAAGAGCTCGAGGCGCTGCAGCTCGGCAGCGTACAGATGCTGGCGCCGTCCAACTCCAAATTCGGCCCGCTCGGCATCCGCGAGTTCGAGGTGTTCGATCTGCCCTACATCCTTCCCGACCTGAAGACGCTGCGGAAGGTGACGGAAGGCCCGCTCGGCACGCGGCTGCTCAAGCTGCTCGAGCCCAAGGGCATCACCGGCCTTGCCTATTGGGACAACGGCTTCAAGCAGATGAGCGCCAACAAGAAGCTGGTGACGCCGGCGGATTACCAGGGCGTCAAGTTCCGCATCCAGTCCTCGCGCGTGCTGCAGGCGCAGTTCAAGGCGCTCAGCTCGCTGCCGCAGGTGATGGCGTTCTCGGAGGTCTACCAGGCGCTGCAGACCGGCGTCGTCGACGGCCAGGAGAACACCTGGTCGAACATCTATACGCAGAAGATGCACGAGGTGCAGAAGTACATCACCGAGACCAACCACGGTTACATCGGTTACGTCGTGATCGTGAACAAGAAGTTCTGGGACGATCTACCGGCCGACATCCGCGACCAGCTGTCGAAGGCGATGAAGGAAGCCACCGACTTCAACAACACGCAGTCGCAGAAGGAAAACGACGACGCGCTCGCCGAGATCAAGAAGAGCGGCAAGAGCGAGATCATCAAGCTCACGGCCGAGCAGGACGAGGCGATGCGCAAGGCGATGGAGCCGGTCTACAAGGATGCCGCTGGCCGCGTCGGCCAGCCGCTGATCGACGAGTTCCTGAAGGAATCGAAAAGCACGACGAACTAGCAAGTCGCGCGTGGTTATATAATGCATGAGCAAAGGGCTTCCGTGTACTGCACGGAAGCCCTTTTGTTGCGAATGATTTCCGAATGCACGTGAACGAACATTCAGACGCGTGACATCTCGGTTAGAATCCGCTCCCTGTCCAAGTTGTAAGTTGCATGCGAGGCCTGCGACGCCCATCTTCAGCGCACCCTTCCAAAGGAGGTTCGTATGAGGAAGTTCACCATCGCCGCCATCGCCGTGCTCAGCATCGCCGGCTCGGGGGCGGTCTATGCCCAATATCATCGTCCGTGGATGGAGCACTTCCGCCACGTCCGCATGAACCCTGAAGACCGCGCCGCCTTCGTCGACGCGCGGATCGCCGCCGTCCATGCCGGGCTGAAGCTCAATGCCGATCAGGAGAAGCTGTGGCCGCCGGTCGAGGCCGCCGTGCGCGACTTCGCCAAGCTGCGCATCGACCGCGCCAACGCGCGGATGAACGCGGCCCCCGGCGCCGCCGACAAGCCGGAGGATCCGGTCGCCAACCTGCGCCAGCGGGCCGAGGACATGGGGGCCAGCTCTGCGGCCCTGAAGAAGATCGCCGATGCCGCCGATCCCCTCTACAAGACCCTGGACGAGGGCCAGAAGCGGCGCCTCGCCGTGCTGACCCGCCACCGCGGTCCGTTCGGGGGCGGCGAAGACGGCCCGCCCCGCCACTTCATGGAACGCGGCATGGACCGCATGATGGAGCGCGGCATGGAGCACTTCCGCGGCGACCGTTTCGACCGCGACGGCGGCGAGGGGCGGGATCGCGAGGGCCGGCTCTGAGCCGCTCCGGATGTCCCGAGCAATGAACCTCGGGATCCGCCCTGGATGAGCCATGGCGAAGCCGCTGGAATCCAGCGGCTTTTTCGCATTCCGGGGCCTGTGGAAGAACCTTGGAAAACATGCGCCACATCGCTTGCCAGACCCGGATCGCTTTGCTAAACGACCGGCCTCGCAAGGCATTGACCGCCTTTCGGGCGCATAGCTCAGTTGGTAGAGCAGCTGACTCTTAATCAGCGGGTCCCAGGTTCGAGCCCTGGTGCGCCCACCAAGCTTCTCAATAGCTTGTGGATCTCTCGCTACAGCCATGCTGCGGCTGTCGGGCCGTTGCGTGTCCAGCGTCGCCGGCCATGCCCGAGATCGACGCCTTCAGGCCCATCGCACGGCTTGTCCGCCATTCGCCGCGCTCTCCTGGGCAAGGATTGCGATGCGCGTGGCGCGCAGGGCGTCGGCTGAAGGAATTTGCAAGGTGTCGCCGCGGACGAGATGATCGAAAGCGAACGCCGCAGGCGAGCGGCCCGCGGGCAGGTCGACCTCGCGCCGGGTTTTTGTTGCCGTCTCGACCAGCAATCGATTTTCCGCGAAGAGAACGTCGGCGCGCCCCTTCGTTCCTGATATCCGCATCGCGTAGTCGCCATGCCGCGGTGACGCCTCGGGCTGGATCCAGTCGACGTCGATGGCGAATTGCGGGCCGCCGTCGCAGGCGAGGATCGCGCGCCCGAGCGCGGGGAAGCCCGTCGTGCCGGCAGCCGGTGTCGGCGAGACCCAGCCGCTGACCGTGCCGCTGCTGTACCCCGTCAGCCAGAGCGCAAGATCGATGTCGTGGACGGTCAGATCGGCGAGGATGCCGCCATAAGTCGCCGGCTCGAACATCCACGCCGGACGACGGCTGGGGATGAGCTTGTGCGGCCCTGTCGCGGTGATGGAGACGACGTCGCCAAGCTCACCGCTGTCGATGATCGCGCGGAGTGCGAGCGTAACAGGGTAAAAACGCTTCTCCAGCAGGAGGGTCAGCAGATTGCGTCCGCCAAGGGCCTCCTCGATCGTTGCAAGCTGGGCCAGCGTCACCGCCATCGGCTTGTCGGCGATCGCGAAGATGCCGCGGCGCAGGAGCTTTGCGACAATCGGGGCGCGAAGGCCGAACTCGGTGAAGATTGCTGCGGCGCGAATTGGATGCGCGTCCAGAAGCGCATTCGCGTCGGCATAGCCGGGCGCGCCGGTACGTCGTTCGAGCTCGACGCGTCGTGCCGCGTCATGATCGGCGACGGCCACGACCCTGACGTCGGTTCTGGCAGCAACCTCCGCAAGCACGTATTCGACATGCGGGTGGGCCGCGCCGACGATGGCGATGTCTATCATCTCGGAGCTAGCCGGCATGAAGGATCTCCGGTGCGATCTCGCTGGGGCTGACCGCGCGGCCTTCCGCGGCCGAGCGATAGATGGCGTCGACCAGTCGCGCAGCTTCGAATCCATCCCGGAACGAGCTCGCGGGCGGTCGTCGCTCCCGGACGGCCGAAACGAAGTCGCGCCATTGCGCGATATGTCCGTCGATCCCGATCGCCTTGGGATCGCTGGCGGCGCTTCCGACCCCGGCCGCGCTCGGCGGCGCCGTAACGCCGGCAAAATCCCAGCGCACGATGCTGTCGTTGGCGAGCTCGCAACAGCCGCGATCCGTGAACAGCCGAAGCATGGCCGGCCGCCCCGGCGGCAGCGCCGTGCTCGTCACGATCACACCGAGCGTGCCGGACGCAAAGGACAGCAGCGCCGCCGTCGTGTCCTCGACGGCGTGGGCGTGTCCGAGCGTCGCCATTTTGCCTTGCACACTGTCCACAGGCCCGAACAGCCAGAGCATCAGATCGAGATTGTGAACGCCCTGGTTGAACAGCGAGCCGCCGCCATGCTCGGTTTCGCTGCGCCACGGCTTCTCGGCGTAATAGGCGTCGGAGCGGTACCAATGGATCGCCGTTTCGATCAGGCGCGGTTGCCCAAGATGACCCGCGTCGAGCATGGCCTTGATCGCCTGGTGCTGCGGCTCGAGACGGCGCTGCGAAACCACGCCGCACGTCAGTCGCGCGCGCTCGGCGGCGCGGACCAGGGATGCAGCCTCGGCCGGATCGACACAGAGCGGCTTCTCGACCAGCACGTGCCGTCCGGCCTCGATCGCAGCAAGCGCGACGTCATGATGCGCGCCGCTCGGCGTGCAGACCACGACCGCGTCGATCTCGGCCTGTGCCAGCATCGCCTCGGTGGTCGGGAATGCCGGAACGGATTCGCCATTCATGCACGCCGCGATCTGCTCGGGCGTGCCGCCGGCGATCGCGGAGAGGACGGTTTCGTCGAGCGCCCTTATCGCTCGCGCGTGCGTTTCACCGATTGCCCCTGGACCGATCAACCCGATACGAAGCCGGTTCATGTCTCAGTCCTCAGCGGGTGAGCGGGTAAGGTCGTCCCGCGACATAGACCGTCTCGGGCACCAGAGACTCATCCTCGTCGCGACGGAAGCGCAGCAGATCGGCCGGCGCTCCTACCGTCAGTGCGGGAAGATTGAACGGCAGTCGTGGATTGATGGTTGCCAGCCTCAGCGACTCTGCCAGGCTCAGTCCGGCCATGCGTCTGGCGGTCGCAATTCCGAACAGGAGGTCGACGGCCGCGCCTGCCAGGAATGATGTGCCGACGACTTCCAGCCGGCCATTCGCCTTCAGCTCGACCTTGCCGCCGATCGGCGCGTCATAGAGCCCGGGCGCGCAACCCGCGAGCGCGGCGGCGTCCGACACCAGGATCGAGCGCTCCAGCCCCTTCGCCCGCAGCATGGCCCTGAAGGCTTCAGGGGGGAGGTGATGGCCGTCGGCGATGAAGCTCGCCCACAGCCTGTCCTCGGCCAGTTGCGACCAGATCGGGTTCGGATGCCGCGGCAGCGTGGCTGCGATGCCGTTGCCAAGGTGCGTCGACAACGTTGCTCCCGCCGCGGCGGCAGCGGAGATCTGAGCCGATGTCGCGCTGGTATGGCCGAGCGCAACGCGAACACTGCGCGCCCGAAGGCCGCGCACATAGGCCTCCGTTTCCGGCCAGTGCGGCGACAGCGTCACGAGGCCAATGAGGTTTCCGCAGGCGGCTTGCCACGCGTCGAATTCGTCGAGGCTCGGTGGCCTCACATGTTGGGCGGGATGCGCACCGCGCGGACCATCCTCCGGCGCGATATGCGGTCCTTCGAGATGCACGAAGGGCATCGCATGCTTGAGAAACGGATCGCTGTCGCGTGCCTGCACAATGGCGCGCAACGCGTCGGCGATCGCATCGTGCGATGCCGTGATCAGTGTCGGAGCAAAACGCGACACGCCGCTGTTGTGGACGGCGCCGGCCAGGTCGCGGACCGTCCGGGGATCGGGGCGGGCATTGAGATCGTAGCCCGCAAAGCCGTTCAATTGCAGATCGAACAGGCCGAGCGACAGCCACTGCCCGTCATCATCGCCGCCGGGAACGATCTCCGAAATCCGGCCGTCCTGGATGACGATGGTGCGATTCCGTCCGGTCTCCGGATCGCGGCCCGAGACGCGCGTTGCCGGATCCGTCATGCGCGGACCGGTGTTTGCGGTGAAAGCTGCGGCGGCGTGGAATCCCGGTCGAGATACAGCGCGCAGCGCGGGTGCGTGCGGAGCGCGCTCGCCGGGCACTCGGTCCCGATCGGACCGTACAGCGAGCGCTCGACGGCAGCGCGCTTGGCTGCGCCAGGCACGACACAAAACAGCTGGCCGGCGTCCAGCAGCCGCGGAATTGTCAGCGTGATCGCGTGCGTCGGGACGTCCGCAATCGTCGGGAAGCACCCATCGTCGACCTGCTGTTGCCGGCAGATCGCGTCGAGCGCGACGACCTTGACCGGTTTCGAATCGTGCAGGTCGGCAACCGGCGGGTCATTGAACGCGAGGTGACCGTTGACGCCGATGCCGAGGCAGATGATGTCGATCGGGGCTTCGCCGAGAAGGGCCGCATAGCGCGCGGCTTCGCGCTCGGGATCCGGCTCTTGCCCGATCAGGTGCACGGCGCCGAAAGCGATGCGCGAGAACAAATGATGCGTCAGCCACGCCGCGAAACGCTCCGGCGCATCCGCGGGAAGCCCGATATATTCGTCCATGTGGAAGGCGGTGACGCGCCGCCAGTCGATATCGCGCTCGTGCGCAAGGACGTCCAGCATCTCCGCCTGGCTCGGCGCCGCGGCGAAGACCATCCGCACCGTGCTCTGCCGCGCGAGGCGGTCGCGGAGCGCGACCGCGATGTCGGCGGCAGCCGCACGGCCCATCGCATCCCGCGTTTCAAATGTTGCGATTGAAGGAGCCACCGAAGCCGTCATGCTTATCCATGGGTCTGCCGGGCCTGTCCGTCACCCCGGCGACCAGAATGTAATGCAACCGGTTGCATGTCAAGCTTGCGCCCCGGACCCGACCAAGGCATGTAGTTGGATGCGATGCAGAGGAGGCGGCCTGCGGTGAAGCGCGATTCTGACGGCGGCGGAAAGGGGCGTCCATCGATCGTGCCGACGATCAGCCAGGTCGCCAAGGCTTCCGGCGTCTCGCGCGCGACCGTCTCGCGCGCCTTCTCGCGGCCGGAGATGCTGACCGAGGAGACCGTCCGGCGCGTCAAGGAGGTCGCAGTCAAGCTCGGCTACGTGCCGAACCAGGTCGCGCGCGCTCTCTCGACCGGACGCCATGGCAATGTCGCTCTGATCGTCTCCGATGTCGCGAACCCGTTCTTTCCGCCGCTGATCAGGGCGGCGCAACTGCGGGCGGACCAGGCCGGGCTGTGCGTCTTCCTCGGCAATTCGGACGAGGATCCCGCGCGCGAGGAATTGCTGGTCGGCCGCTTCATCGGCCAGGTGGAGGGCCTCGTCCTCGCCTCGTCCCGTCTGGACGAAGAGCATATCCGCCGTCATGCGACGCGCCGTCCGCTGGTGCTCATCAATCGCGATATCGAAGGTATTACGCGGGTCCTGATCGACACGGCCCCGGGCGTGGCGGCCGCGATCGCGCATCTGGCCGAGCTGGGGCACCGGCACATCGCCTATGTCAGCGGCCCGACGACGTCATGGTCGAACCAGCAACGGCGCAACGCCGTGCGGCGCGAGGCGGAGAAGCGCGGGCTCAAGGTGATCGCCGTGCCCGCGCGTCCGCCGTCCTATGACACCGGCCGGCTCGCCGCCACCCAGATCGTCGCCAGCGGCGTCACCGCGGCGATCGCGTTCGACGACCTCGTCGCGCAAGGCCTGATGGCGGGGCTCGCTGCGCTCGACGTCGAGGTGCCGAAATCATTCAGCGTCGTCGGCTGTGACGACGTGCTCGGCGAAACCACTTACCCACCGCTGACCACCGTGTCGGCGCGCTGCGCCGACGCCGGCGATGTCGCGGTCGGTCTGCTGCTGAGCCAGATGAATGGCGGCGTGTCGGGTGAGATCCGCCACAAGCTGAATTCCCATCTCGTCATTCGCGCCTCGACCGGTCCGGCCCCGGTGAAGCGGCGGAGCCGCTGACGATTTAATCAATGGCCTTCGAAAGCGGCAATGGATCGCAATTGACACGCAACCGGTTGCATGCGAGCTTTTTCGCAGGATTTGTCCCATTCCGTATTGCGAGAATGACCCTCATGGTGAAACCCGTCGGCAGGTTCGGCTACATCACGCGTCCCGAGGACAGCATTCGCTCGGGGAAACCGGTGCGTCGGTCATGGAGGTCGGCCGCGCTCTCGCTGGCGCTGGCTGTCGCCGCACCCGTGTTTGCCTCGCCTGCATCGGCGGAGAAGCTGACCATCTGGAGCGGGTGGCCTGATCTGGCCCCGTTCTACAAGCGCGTCGGCGATCAGCTGAAGAGCAAATACCCGGACCTGGAGATCAGCGTCGAGGCGATTGCGCTGCGCGAGCACGAGAAGCGGCTGGCGCTGTCGCTTCCGTCGGGCGCGGCCGGGGACGTCATCGAGATGGAGGTCGAGGCGGCACGATATCTCGAGGCCGGCCTCATTCCGGAGCCGCCGGCGTCGATCGTCGATTTCGTCAAAGCCAATTACGACATGACGCGCGTGAAGACCGCCATGTACGAGGGCAAGATTTACGGTGTGCCGTTGTTTCAGGGGCAGGGCGCGCTGTTCTACAACACCGAGATGTTCGCGAAGGCCGGCCTCGACGGCCCGCCCAAGACCATGGCTGACTACACCGCCTATGCCCAGAAGCTCGCGCAGCGCGACGCGGCCGGTGTGCCGACGGTGAGCGGATGGAGCTTGCGTCTCAGCGGCGGCGGCTCGGGCATCGCCGAGAAGTACTGGACCATCCTCTATAACCACGGCGGCACGCTGCTCGAGGAGAAGGGCGGAAAATGGCGCGCCGCCTATGCGAGCGCGGCGGGCCGCGCCGCGCTCAAGCAGTATCTCGACAACACCGTGGTCTACCGGACCGTGACGCCCGAGATGAAGGCGGATGCCGAAGCGTTCGAGCTCGGCCAGACCGCGATGTTCATCCGGGAATCCTGGGTCATCGGCGACGTCGCCAAGAAGGCGCCCAATCTCAAATACGCCACGGCGCCGCTGCCCAAGGGCACGCTGATGGTCCCGGTCGATCTCTACGTGCCGAACAAGGGAGCCAAGAGCCAGATCGCCTGGGATTTCGTGCAGAAGGCCAATGAGCCGGAAAATCTGCTCTGGCTGCTCGAGAACACGGCCTGGGTCCCCAACCGCAAGGGCCTCGACTATTCCGCAGTCCTCAAGAAGATCCCGCAGCTCGACGCCTTCGTCAACACGCCGCCCGGCCACGTCTTCTTCACGGTCCCGGCGATCAGCCCGGCCAGCGAAATCCTCACCCGGCTTGCGGCGCGGCTGGAGAAGGCTTTTACCGACAAGTCGCTGGCCGGCAACGACGCCGCGATCGATGCTTTCCTGAAGTCTGCGGCCGAAGAGAGCGACAAGATCCTCGCCCGGGAAGATCTGCTGGCCAAACCGTAAAGCTTCCGACAGGGACCCACTCAATCCAGGCGCCGGCCGCAGACCGGCGCCTGCCGGAGGATCGATGCGCACCACGCCGAAATGGCTGTTTCCCGTTCTGGCGCTGCTTCCGGTCCTCGCCCTCTATGGCTGTATCCGCGTCTATCCGATCATCGAGACGCTGCGGCTGAGCCTGTTTCAATGGAACATCATCTCGCGGCGCAAGCCGTTCGTCGGCTTCGCCAACTTCGTTGAGCTCTCGAGCGACCCGCTGTTTCTCGAGGCGATCTTCAACACCACCATCATCGCCTTCAGCGTCGTGGCGATCACCATTCCCGTCGCGCTCGCGCTCGCCGCCTTGATCAATACAAGGCAGGGGCTGCGGCGCAGCGGCGTCTATGAGGCCTCGGTGTTCCTGCCGCACGTCGTCTCGCTGGTTCCGGCGGCGATGGCCTGGAAGTGGATTTTCGACGCAAGGCTCGGACCGCTCAACGCCCTGATCGGGATGTTCGGGATTCCGGCCCAGTCGTGGCTGTTCGATCCCGTGCTGTCGCTGGTGTGCCTGATCGTTCTCTGCTCCTGGCAGGCGATCGGTTATGCGGTCCTGATCTTCCTGGTCGGACTGAAGAACGTCCCGGAGGCGCTCTACGAGGCGGCGCGCCTCGACGGCGCCTCGTCGCTTCAGGCCTTCCGCTACATCGCAGTGCCGCTGCTGAAGCCCGTCATGCTGTACGTGTCGGTCATCACGCTGATCTCGTCCTACAACATCTACGCGCAGGCCTTCGTGCTGGCGTCTGATGTCCAGGGTGCGCCGGGACATCTCGTCCGTGTCCTCGTCCTCGACATGCTCGAAAACAGCTTTCGCAATTACCGGGTCGGCTACGCCGCAGCCGAAGCCGTCGTGCTGCTCGTGATCGTCCTCATCCTGACCGGCGCGCAGTTCAGGCTGTTCCGCGACAGGAGCCGCGCATGAGCGAGCATGAACGCGAGCATCCGTCCGTCGTCGGTCAGAGCGGTGCCGTCGGCCTCGCGATCGACGTCGTTCTGGGCGCCGTCAGCCTGATGATGCTGCTGCCGCTGGTGTTTCTGATCAGCAATGCGTTCAAGACGCCGCCCGAGCTGCTGGCCTGGCCACCGACCGTGATCCCGCACCAGCCGACGCTGGACAACATCATCAGCGTCCTCAGTGAAACGCCGCTGTTTCGCTGGATCGGCAACTCGCTGATCTTCGCGACGCTCTCGACCGCGAGCATCGTCTCGACGTCGGCGATCGCAGGCTATGTGCTCGGCAAGTTCGACCTGCCGGGGATCCCCGTCATCTTCGGCATCATCATCGCGACCGCGGTCGTTCCCTTCGAAGTCTACATGATCCCGCTCTACCTCAACGTCCAGTCCGCCGGACTGCTGAACACCTGGCCGGGGCTCTTGGTCGGTTATCTCATCATGAGTTTCGGCATCTTCCTGGTGCGGCAATACGTGATGACCTCGATTCCCGACGAGCTGCTGGAGGCTGCGCGCGTGGATGGGGCAGGGGAGCTCTGGATCTTCCTCCGGATCGTGCTGCCGCTGATGCGCGGCCCGTTGGGCGCTCTCGCCGTGCTGGCGTTCTTCCAGGCCTGGACCGCCTTCGCCTGGCCGCTCGTCGTCATGACCAACAAGGACACCTATACGCTCGAGGTCGGGCTCGCCCTGTTTCAGACCGGCTTCACCGTGGATACCGGTCGTCTCAGCGCGGCCGCCGCGCTGGCGCTGGTTCCCAGCGCGCTGTTCTTCTCGCTGATGCGTCGGAATTTCGTGCGTGGCGTGGCTGCAAGTGGTCTGAAGGAGTGACGCGCGCGCCGTGCGAGTTACGAGGCGCGGCTGGTGCCAATTTCGTTCAGTCGAACGCGGAGATCATGCCGTCGATGAGATTGCACGCCAGCAAATGCTCGACCGTGGGAACGGCGGCGCGCTCGATCTCGATCAGGGATGTATCGATGCGCCTGATCTGCTCGCGCGCCTCCCGCGCGAGCTTCACGGCGAGGTCCTCCTCGATTGCCTCGAAGCGCACGCGTTCCCCGGGACGGAGCTGAGCGAGCCGCGGCAGGTCCGCCGAGATCACGGTGGCGATCTTGGGATATCCGCCGGTGGTCTGGCGATCGGCGAGCAGGATGATCGGCTGGCCGTTGCCGGGGATCTGGATGCTGCCGAACACGGTGCCGTCGGAGACGATGCCCACCGCGCCGGCGTGCTGAACGCGCGGCCCTTCGAGCCGGCATCCCATGCGATCGGATAGTGGCGTGACGGTGTAGTCGGAGCTGAGGAAGGTTGCGATCCCCTCGGCGCTGAAGGCATCGTCCTGCGGGCCGAGGAGGACGCGAATGGCGCCTCGCGCGCGGCGGCGATGTGCCGGGGACACCATCAGATGCGGCCGCGCCGGCAATCCGGGAGCTGCCAGCGGCAACCGATCGCCCGCACGCAGCGCACCGCCGTCGAGCCCGCCGAGCTGGCTGCGTGAATGCGTCGAGACGCTGCCGAGCATCGGCGTCACCTGAAAACCTCCGGCGACGGCGAGTACGGCGCGCGCACCGTCGCGCGCGGTGCCGATCGTAAGGCGCTGGCCGGCATTCAGATCATGCGTTTCGTGCGACGAAACCGGCCGGCCGTCGATACTGACAGCGAAGTCCGCGCCCGCCAGCGCGAAGCGGATATCGGCACCGGCGCAACTGAGCGTCGGCCCCGCGAGGGTGATTTCGAGCGCAGCCGTTTCGGCCTTGTTGCCGACCAGCGCATTGGCGGTTGCGAGCGCAATCGGATCCATCGCGCCCGAGGCCGAGATGCCGTAGCGCTGAAATCCGCGGCGGCCGAGATCCTGGAGGGTCGTGGCAAGACCAGGCTCGACGATTTCGAGATCGACAGACATCGCGGCGCTCAGACCTTCAACTCTTCGCACTCGGCGATGATCGCGCCCGCCTCCGCCGCGCGCGCGAGCGCGGCAAATTCGGCGACACCGATGGGATGGAAGCGCAGGAGATCGCCGGCGCGGAACAGGAAAGGTTCGTGCGTGCGA
The DNA here is from genome assembly GCF_000282615.1 of Bradyrhizobium sp. YR681. Lineage (GTDB taxonomy): Bacteria > Pseudomonadota > Alphaproteobacteria > Rhizobiales > Xanthobacteraceae > Bradyrhizobium. Next base: position 11,915 of record NZ_AKIY01000035.1, read on the forward strand.
GCCGGGTCGTAGGAGCGCACCGGCGTGCGCCCGAGCATGTGCCAGCCGCTCGGCGCGGCGAGCGGCGGCGCGACCGCGGCCTGCTGGCCTCCGACCGAGACGCTGCATGGCGGCGTGACGAGCCTCGGCTCCGGGCGGCGGTCGACATGAAGTGTGCGATCGAGCCCGCCGAGATAGGCAAATCCCGGCATGAAGCCGATCATGTAGACGCGGTATTCGGCTGCGCTGTGCCGCGCCACGATCTCGTCTGTCGTGGTGTCGAGCCGTTGCGCCAGCCAGTCTAGATCCATGCCGTTGTCGCCGCCATAGGCGACCGGAACGGTCCAGCGGCGACGGACCTGTCCTTCCGGAGCCACCGGCGGCCACAGCGCCATGATCTCGGCTTCGACATCGCGCCGTGACAGCATGGTCGGATCGAAACAGACCAGCAGCGTGCGGTAGGTTGGTACGATCTCCACGATGCCGGGCACCGCGCGCTCGGTTAGTGCGCGGTCGAGATCGACGACGCGCGCGTTGACATCGGCGTCGATGCCATCTCCGACCTCGACGGTCAGCGCAGCGTCGCCGGATCGGCGGAAGCGCGGCATCGCGTAGAGTGCATCATTGGCCCTGCTCATGGATGCCCTGGTGAGATCGTCGGACGTATGCATGCTCCTCGAAAAGCGACAACGCCCATGCAGGAGCCGAATTTTCCGTGACGCGCACCGCGTATCATGGATATATCGAACCTGCACGGCAAAAGAGGACGACGATGACTCTGATCGATATGAACTGCGACATGGGCGAAGGTTTCGGCGTCTATACGCTCGGTGACGACGCCGAGATGCTGCGCACCGTCACCTCGGCCAACATCGCCTGCGGCTTTCACGCCGGCGATCCGCTCGTGATGCATCGGACCTTGACCGAGGCGAAGGCCAATGGCGTGCAGGCCGGTGCACATCCAGGGTTCCTCGATCTCTGGGGTTTTGGCCGCAGGCCCATCCAGGGCGAGCGTCCCGCCGACATCGAGAAGATCGTGCTCTATCAGGTCGGCGCGCTGATGGCGCTGGCATCCGATGCCGGCCACATTGTCCGTCATGTCAAGACCCACGGCGCGCTCGGCAACATCGCCGCGGAGGATCGCGATCTCGCCGAAGCCGTGGCGCGCGCGATCCGCACCATCGATCGCAACCTGATCTTCGTGGTGATGCCCGGCCAGGAGACGGAGCGGGCCGGCGAGAAATTCGGTCTGCCTTTGGTGCGCGAGATCTATGCCGATCGCGCCTATGCCGATAACGGCAATCTGGTGTCGCGCCGTCTTGCCGGATCCGTCATTCATGATGCGGAGGTCGCGTCGGAGCGTGTCATTCGCATGATCGAGGACCGCGCGATCACCTGCCTGTCGGGAACGCGGCTGCCGACCCGCATCGACAGCGTCTGCGTCCACGGCGATACGCCGGGCGCGATTGCGATGGCGCAGAGCCTGAAGGCGCGGCTTACCGCGGCCGGCGTCACGCTGGCGCCGATGGCTGAGGTCATCGGTGCCTGATTGCTCATCGGAGCTTTCAGAGTCGTTGGGTGGCGTAATTCCGGCGATAGGTCTAGACGTGGATCGCGTGGCCGAGGGCCTTGAGGGCGGCTTCCTGGACGGCCTCGCCCAGCGTGGGATGGGCGTGGATCGTGCCGGCGATGTCCTGCAGGACCGCGCCCATCTCGATGGCGAGGCCAAACGCTGCGGAGAGCTCCGAGACTCCCTGTCCAATCGCCTGGATTCCGATCACCTGCTGATTATCGGCCCTGGCAACGACGCGCACGAAGCCGGTCTCGCCATGGCGCGTCATCGCGCGGCCATTGGCTGCAAAGGGAAATTGTCCGACCTTGGTGTTGATGCCGGCCTCGCGCGCCTCGTCCGGTGACAGCCCCGCCGAGACGATCTCGGGATCGGTGAAGCAGATCGCCGGAATGCAACGCTTGTCCCAGGCGCGCGGCATGCCGGCTGCGATCTCCGCCACCATCTCGCCCTGCGCCATGGCGCGATGCGCCAGCATCGGCTCGCCCGTGACGTCGCCGATCGCATAGATGCCGCGCATCGAGGTCTCGCAATGCTGGCCGATCCGGATGAAGCGGCCTTCCATGTCGAGCACGAGTTGCTCCAGCCCCAACGCGGCGGTAACCGGTGCGCGCCCGACCGTGACGAGAATTTTGTCAGCCGTCAGGCTGCGCTCCTGGCCGTCGGCCGTCTCGACGCGCAATCCGTCGCCTTGCGCGGTCAGGCCGAGCGCCCGGGCGCCGGTCAGCACCTCGACGCCGAGCCCGCTCAGGCGTCTTGTGATCGGAGCCGTCAATTCGGCATCGTAGAGCGGCAGGATGTTGTCCTGGGCCTCGACCACGGACACCTTGCTGCCCAGCTTGGCGAAAGCTGTTCCAAGCTCGAGCCCGATATAGCCGCCGCCGACGACAACGAGGGACTTTGGCACCTCTGCGAGCGACAGCGCATCGGTCGAGGAGATGACCCTGCCGCCGAACGGCAGCGACGGCAGCTCGATGGGCGCCGAGCCGGTTGCGATCACGACCGTCTCGGCCTTGATCGTCTTCGGACCCGTTTCGGTTTCGACAACGATCGTCTTGCCGTCGAGAAAGCGTCCATGGCCCTGAACGATCTTGACCTTGGCCTTGCGCAGCAGCGCGGCGACGCCGTTGTTCAGCCGATGGACGATCCCGTCCTTCCAGGCGATCGCCTGCTTGAAGTCCAGTGCGGGCGCTGCCGCCGTCAGGCCGAACGGCGTCTTGCCGTGTGCCGCCTCGGTCAGCTTCTCGAATTCCTCGGCGACATAGATCATCGCTTTCGAGGGAATGCAGCCGACGTTGAGGCAGCTTCCGCCCAGCTTTCCGCGTTCGACGAGGACGGTATCGAGGCCGAGCTGGCCGGCGCGGATCGCGCACACATAGCCGCCGGGGCCGCCACCGATGACGACGAGCTGACAGGTGATTTCGGTCATGGCTTGTTCTGCCTCAGGGATCGACGAAGATCGTCGCCGGGTTCTCCAGCAGCTCCTTGAGCCTCTGCACGAAGACGGCCGCGTCCCATCCGTCGACGACGCGGTGATCGAAGCTGGAGGAGAGGTTCATCATCTTGCATGGCACGAACTGCGCGCCGTCCCAGAGCGGACGCACGGCGATCTTGTTGACGCCGACGATGGCGACCTCGGGGTGGTTGATCACCGGCGTGGTCGCAAGGCCGCCGAGCGCGCCGAGCGAGGTGATGGTGATCGTCGATCCCGTCAATTCCTCGCGTGTCGCGGTGCCGTCACGGGCGCGCTGCGCGAGACGGTTCAGCTCAACGCTGCAATCCCGGAGATCGCGCGCCTCCACATGCTTCACCACGGGCACGACGAGGCCCGACGGGGTCTGGGTCGCGATGCCGATATGGATGCCGGCATGCTGATGGACGATACCGGCCTCGTCGTCATAGAGCGCGTTGAGCGCGGGTTGTTCGGCGAGCGCCTTGACCATGGCGCGCATCAGGAAGGGCAGCAGCGTCAGCTTGGGCAGCTCCGGCGTGGGCTTCCTGTTCAGTGACGCGCGAAAATCTTCCAGCGGAGAGACGTTGACTTCCTCGATGATGGTGATGTGCGGAATGCGGGACTTCGACAGCGCCATCTTCTCGGCAATGCGGCGGCGCAGGCCTACCACCTTCACGTCGGTGACGGCGGTCTTCGGGCTCATGCCGCGGCCATGAAGCGGTGCCGGCCCGCGCGACAGGAAGGCGTCGATGTCCTCGTGGGTGATGCGTCCGGCAGGGCCGGTGCCGTGGACCTGGCGCAGGTCGATGCCGGCTTCTTGCGCCTTGAGGCGGATCGCGGGCGAGGCCGTCGGCTTCTCGCCCGGTGCGCGCCGGGCCGCAGACGTCGTCGCCGGCCGAGCCTCGATGGCCGCGGGGCGAACGCGGGCAGGAGGCGTTGGCCCAATATCGGCAGTTTGGGCTTTCGTCACAGCCGATGGCACTGCGGCGTTGTCTGTCGGCGCCTTGTCTTCGGGCTCCGCGTCGTCGCCGCCGGCGACCTTGAGCTTCACGAGTGTCGAGCCGATCGCGACCGCTTCACCGATCTTGGCGCCGATCCAGCTGACTTCGCCCGCGAGCGGCGAGGGAATCTCGACCGAGGCCTTGTCGGTCATCACCGTGGCAAGCAGGTCGTCCTCGCGAACGAGATCGCCTTCCTTGACGTGCCATTCGACCAGCTCGGCTTCGGCAATGCCTTCCCCGATATCCGGAAGCTTGACGCTGCGCTCGCCCATCAGCGGGCCTCCATGATGTCACGCAGCGCCTGCCCGAGCCTGACAGGACCGGGGAAGTAGTCCCACTCCTGCGCATGCGGATAGGGCGTGTCCCAGCCGGTGACGCGCATCACCGGCGCTTCGAGGTGATAGAAGCAGTGCTCCTGCACCAGCGCCGTGAGCTCCGCGCCGAAGCCGGAGGTCAGGGTTGCCTCGTGTACCACGATGCAGCGGCCGGTCTTCGCGACGGAAGCGGCGATCGTCTCGAGATCGAGCGGAAGCAGGGTGCGCAGGTCGATCACCTCGGCATCGATGCCGGTCTCCTCGACGGCGGCGAGGGCGACGTGAACCATGGTGCCGTAGGCGAGCACGGTGACGGCCTCACCGGCGCGCCGCGTCACCGCCTTGCCGAGCGGCGTGGTGTAGTGTCCCTCCGGCACGTCGGAGAGCTCATGCCTGGCCCAGGGGGTGACCGGGCGATCGTGATGACCGTCGAACGGACCATTGTAGAGCCGCTTCGGCTCCAGAAAGATGACGGGGTCCGGATCCTCGATGGCTGCGATCAGGAGGCCCTTCGCATCATGGGGATTGGATGGCACCACGGTCTTCAATCCCGCGACATGCGTGAACAGTGCCTCGGGGCTCTGGCTGTGCGTCTGCCCGCCGAAGATGCCGCCGCCCGTCGGCATGCGGATGACCAGGGGACAGGTGAAATCGCCGGCCGAACGATAACGCAGGCGAGCTGCCTCCGAGACGATCTGGTCGTAGGCCGGATACATGTAGTCGGCGAATTGCAGCTCGACGCAGGGGCGCAGGCCGTAAGCGGCCATGCCGACCGCGGTGCCGACGATGCCGCACTCGCTGATCGGCGCATCGAAACAGCGCGCCACGCCATATTTCTGCTGCAGGCCCTGCGTGCAGCGGAACACGCCGCCGAAGAAGCCGACATCCTCGCCATAGACCACGACGTCGTCGTTGCGTTGCATCGAAACGTCGAGCGCCGAGCGGATCGCCTCGATCATCGTCATGCGCGGCACGGCTCAAACTCCGATCTGCTGGCGCTGGCGCCGCAGATGCGGCGGCAGCTCGGCATAGACGTCCTCGAAGATGTCGCGGGCCGACGGCTTGCTGCCCGAGTGCAGCGTGCCAAAACTCTCGGCCTCTTTCTGGGCCGCGATGACGTCGGCGAGGATCTCGGCCTCGGCCTGCTTGTGGCGTTCTTCCGACCAAGCTCCGGCTGCGATGAGATGCTGCTTGAGCCGGATCACGGGATCGCCCAGCGGCCACTCCTCGGATTCGTGCTTCGGCCGGTAGGCGGACGGATCATCCGAGGTCGAATGCGCGCCGGCGCGGTAGGTGACGTATTCGATCAGCGTCGGCCCGAGGTTGAGCCGGGCCCGCTCGATGGCCCATTTTGCGACGGCATAGGTCGCCAGATAGTCGTTGCCGTCGACCCTGAGCGCGGGGATGCCGAAGCCGAGGCCGCGCGCGGCGAAGGTGCCGGAGCCGCCACGCGCGATGCCCTGGAAGGTCGAGATCGCCCATTGATTGTTGACGACGTTGAGGACGACGGGCGCCTTGTAGGTCGAGGCGAACACGAGCGCGGCATGGAAATCGGACTCCGCGGTCGAGCCGTCCCCGATCCATGCCGCGGCGATGCGGCTGTCGCCCTTGATCGCCGAGGCCATCGCCCAGCCGACGGCTTGAACGAACTGGGTGGCGAGATTGCCTGAGATCGAGAAGAAGCCGTGCTTCCGCGACGAGTAAAACACCGGAAGCTGGCGGCCCTTCATCGGATCGTTCGCATTGGAATAGATCTGGCACATCATGTCGACGAGCGGATAGTCATGCGCGATCAGCAAGCCGGCCTGGCGGTAGGTCGGGAAGTTCATGTCATCGGGGCCGAGCGCGATGCGGAACGCGCAGCTCACGGCCTCCTCGCCGGTGTGCTGCATGTAGAAGGACGTCTTGCCCTGGCGTTGCGCCATCTGCATGCGCGCGTCGAAAATGCGCAGGGTCATCATGTGGCGCAGGCCGGCGACCAGCTCGTCCAGGGAAAGGTCCGGCGCCCATGGTCCGATCGCCTGCCCTTCGTGATCGAGCACGCGGATGATCGAATAGGCGAGATCGCGAATCTCCTCGGGCGCCACATCGACCGGCGGGGGCCGGACCGAGC
>NZ_AKIY01000036.1 GCF_000282615.1 Bradyrhizobium sp. YR681
AGGCTCGCCGAGCCGCTCACCAAGGGCTCGGTGGTGGCGTCGGATGCGTTCTTCCCGTTCGCCGACGGCATGCTTGCCTGCATCGAGGCCGGTGCCACCGCGGTGGTGCAGCCCGGCGGCTCGATGCGCGACGACGAGGTGATCAAGGCCGCCGACGAGCACGGCATCGCCATGGTGTTCACGGGAACGCGGCACTTCCGGCACTGATTGGCTGGTGGTAGCCCGGATGGAGCGCAGCGCAATCCGGGTCAGCGCATCAACAGCAACAGGTTTCCCGGATTGCGCTGCGCTCCATCCGGGCTACGAAGCGACAGCGGGAGCTACGACTCCCGCACCCGCATCAACAGCCCGAGCCCCGCGACGAAGAACACCACCAGCACGGCCATGCCGGCCTTCTGGCTGGCCGTCGCCGCGGTGATCACGCCGATCAGCAGCGGGCCGATGAAGGACGTTACCTTTCCGGTCAGCGCAAACAGGCCAAAATACTGCGCGATACGATCTTTTGGCGCGAGGCGGATCAGCAGCGTGCGCGAAGCCGCCTGAAGCGGGCCGCCGGCTGCACCGATCAGACAGCCCAGCACGAGATAGGCACGCTCGGCCGCGCTCGAGAACAGCGGCGCGCCCGGCACAGGCGGCGCGACCTTGACGAACAGGACGCTGTCCTTGTCGACCAGGAGGATCGCTGCCACCGCGAGCAGCAAGACCAGCATGCTGCCGGCAATCACCCGCTTCGGCCCGAGACGATCGTCGAGCTTGCCGCCGAGCCATGCGCCAAAGGTGCCGGCAATCGCCAGCATGATGCCGAAGGTGCCGATCTGGATCGTGTGCCAGCCGAAGGTGCCGGCGGCATAGATGCCGCCGAACGCGAACAGCGACACGAGGCCATCGGTATAGATCATGTTGGCGAGTAGGAATGCCGCGAGCGACTTCTGCTGCGGCAAGCTCCTGATCGATTGCTTCAGCTCCGCCAGCCCTTCGTGCAGCGCCTCGCGCAGCGGGCGCTTCGCCGGATAGTCCGGCGTGAACAGGAACAGCGGCGTCACGAAGACGATGAACCACAGCCCGGTCAACGGCCCGGCGGCGCGATCACCCTGATGGGTTACGGGATCGAGCCCGAACAGCGGTGTGAGGCCGAGCAGGGTGCGTCCGGTCTCGGGATTGGCGGCGAGCAAGCCGAGCACGATGATCAGGCTGACGATGCCGCCAATGTAACCCGTGGCCCAGCCGGTGCCCGAAAGCCGCCCGATCCGCTCCGGCGGCACCAGCGTCGGCATCATCGCATTGTTGAAGACGGTGGCGAATTCCGCGCCGACACTGGCAAGCGCGACCGCGGTGAGCAGCGGCGGAATGATGGAGGGATCGCCGGGCTTGCCGATCCACAGCGTGCAGGCCGCCAGCACCAGCAATGCGCCGAATCCTGCGATCCACGGCTTCCTGCGGCCCGAGGCATCCGCGATGGCGCCCAGCATCGGCGACATCAGCGCGATGGCAAGACCCGCGGCCGCCATCGCAAAACCCCACAGCGACTGGCCGGTGGCAGCATCTGGCGCGATGCTGGTCGCGAAATAGGGCGCGAACACGAAGGTCGTAATCAGCGTGAAATAAGGCTGCGCGGCCCAATCGAAGAAAATCCAGCTGATGACGGCAGAGCGCGGCGGATAGGTCCGTGGCGCGCCAGCCATGCGCGCATCCGGGGCGATCGTCGTCATTCCAAAGTCCTCTTCACGAACAGTTTTGCCTCTCTCAGGACAAACCGTATAGCATTGCAGCGACGCGTGTGAACTGGCCCGAAGAAAGACTGATGGCCCCGGTGGAAGCTTGATGATGTCGTCTTCTTCGACACGGCGAACGTTTTTCGCCCTCATTGCCACTCTGGCGTTCGGTCTCGTCTCCGCGACCGCACAGGATGCGCGGCGCGCCTATGTCCCGCCGGCGCTCGACACGGTGCATGCCGTTCCCGCCGAGCATGGCATGGTGGTGGCGCAGGAGAAGATCTCGGCGCAAGTCGGCGCCGATATCCTGCGCCGCGGCGGCAATGCGGTCGATGCCGCGGTCGCCACCGGCTTTGCCATGGCGGTGACCTATCCGCGCGCCGGCAATATCGGCGGCGGCGGTTTCATGGTGATCCATTCGACGGATCGCAACGAAGACATCACGATCGACTATCGCGAGACCGCGCCGGCGGCGACCACGCCGCAAATCTTCCTCGGTCCCGACGGCAAGCCCGATGTCACGAAGTCGCGCGATTCCGCGCTCGGCATTGGTGTGCCCGGGACCGTCGCAGGTCTTGCGCTGGCATTGGAAGAATATGGCTCCGGCCAATTCACGCTGGCGCAGCTGCTCGAACCCGCAATCGCGCTTGCCCGCGACGGTTTTGTCGTCAGCGACGACATCGCCGACACGTTGCCGGGCTGGCACCGACGGTTCGCACGCTGGCCCTCCTCGGCCAAAATATTCTCGCGCCCGGACGGCACGCCGCTCGGTGAGGGCGACCGGCTGGTACAGAGAGACCTTGCTGAAACACTGTCGGCCATTGCCGCCCAGGGACCGCGCGGCTTCTATGAGGGGCCGGTCGCGGAAAAACTGGCCAAGGCGGTCACCGATGCCGGCGGCATCATGACGCCGACCGACTTGAAGTCGTATCAGGCGGTGATCCGGGCGCCGGTGCGTGGCAGCTATCGCGGCTACGACATCGTCTCGATGCCGCTGCCGTCCTCCGGCGGAGTGGTGCTGGTGGAAACGCTCAACATCCTCGAAGGCTTTCAGCTCGCTGATTTGAAGCAGGGCTCGCCGGCGTCGCTGCACCTGCTGATCGAGGCCATGAAGCGGGCCTATGCGGACCGCGCGCGCTATCTCGGCGATCCCGCCTTCGTCAATGCGCCGATCGAGACGCTCACGGCAAAGGACTATGCCGCCAAGCTGCGCGCAGGCATCTCCACCGATCGCGCCACGCCGTCGAAACAGATCGTGTCCACCCCTCCCGCCCCGCGCGAGGGCAGCAATACCACGCATTTCTCGGTCGTCGACAGCCACGGCAACGCCGTCAGCAACACCTATACGCTGAACTTCAGCTACGGCGTTGGACTCGTCGCCGACGGCACGGGTGTGCTGCTCAACAACGAGCTCGACGATTTCACCGCGGCGGTCGGCGCCTCGAATGCCTATGGCCTTGTCGGCTACGAACCCAATCTGCCTGGGCCCGGCAAGCGACCGCTCTCCTCGATGTCGCCGACCATCGTGCTGAAGGACGGCAAGCCGGTGCTGGTGACGGGCTCGCCCGGCGGCAGCCGCATCATCTCGACCGTGCTCCAGGTGATCGTCAACGTTCTCGACTACAGGATGGACGTGGCCGCCGCCGTGGCCGCGCCGCGGCTGCACCATCAATGGCTGCCGGACGAAGTGCGCGTCGAGCGCGGCTTTCCCGAGAGCGTGCTGTCCGAGCTGAAGGCGATGGACCACCTCATCGTCGAGCCGATGGGGCAGACATCGGCCAATTCTATTCTCGTGACGCCGAACGGTCCTCTCGGCGCACCAGATCCACGCACGCGCGGCGCGGAAGTGGCGGGACAGTAACTCTCTCATTGCATGGCACGATAGCGCGCACCGGCTTGCGCTGGCCGTCGCCCGTGCTACCACGCCTCGGCCAAATAAAAACAGCCGGGGAAACGCACATGAGCACAGCCGATCCGAACCAGCGCATCGAACGCGCCGAGATCGAGGACACCAGCCTTCTCGCCTTCTATCGCGACATGAACGCACCGGAGCGGCGGACGTTCTGGGCCTGCGCGGCCGGCTGGGCACTCGACGGCATGGACTTCATGATCTATCCGCTGGTGATCGGCACCATCATCGCGCTGTGGAAGGTCGATGCGGCTTCCGCAGGCCTCGCCGGCACGGTGACGCTGCTGGCCTCCGCGATCGGCGGCTGGCTTGGCGGCTACCTCTCCGACCATATCGGCCGGGTCAGGACGCTCCAGATCACCATCATCTGGTTCTCGTTCTTCTCGCTGGTCTGCGCCGTCGTGCAGAATTTCGACCAGCTCCTGATCGCACGCGCCGTGCTCGGCCTCGGCTTCGGTGGCGAGTGGGCCGCCGGCGCCGTGCTGATGGGCGAGGCGATCCGGCCGCAATATCGCGGCCGCGCGGTCGGCTCGGTGCAGTCGGGCTGGGCGGTCGGCTGGGGTCTTGCGGTGCTCTCGCAGGCGATCCTGTTCTCGGTCATGCCGCCGGAAACGGCCTGGCGCTGGATGTTCGTGATCGGCGCGCTGCCGGCGCTGCTGGTGTTCTACATCCGCCGCTCCGTCACCGAGCCGGAGATCGCGGCTGAAGCCCGCGCCAGGCACGCCGCGAGCGGCGATCGTCCGGCGCTCTGGGAAATCTTCTCCGGCCCGATCCTGAAGACCACGATCCTGGCGTCGCTGATGGCGACGGGCTGCCAGGGCGGCTACTACGCCGTCACCTTCTGGGTGCCGCAGTTCCTGACCAAGGAGCGGCACCTGTCGATCGTCGGCTCGACCGGCTATCTCTCGACGCTGATCATCGGCTCCTTCATCGGCTATCTCACCGGCGCCTGGCTCGCCGACCGGATCGGTCGGCGCAACCTGTTCCTGATCTTCTCGATCGGCGCCATGGCCGTGGTGCTGCTCTACACGCAGCTGCCGCTCACCAACGAGATCCTGTGGGTGCTCGGTTTCCCGCTCGGCTTCTTCGCCTCGGGCTATTTCTCAGGGATCGGCGCGTTCCTGACCGAGCTCTATCCGACGCGGCTGCGCGGCTCCGGCCAGGGCTTTTGCTACAATTTCGGCCGCGGCATCGGCGCGCTGTTTCCGTTCCTCGTCGGCGCACTGTCGGCGTCGACGTCGCTTGCGAATGCGATCGCGATGTTCGCGGTGGCGGCTTATGCGCTGTTCTTCATCGCTGCCTTCGCGCTGCCTGAGACGCGTGGCCGGGTGCTGCACGCGGACTGACAGGTCGTTCCGGGGCGGTGAGGAAACTTACCGCCCCACCTGATACGGCCCGCCCGTTTCCAGTGCACGCGCATAGGCCGGCCGCGCGTGAATGCGCTCCAGGAACGCCATCGCCTTGGGATGGCCCTGCTCCAGCCCGCCACGCGCTTGCGCGGCTTCCAGCGGGAAGCTCATCTGGATATCGGCGGCGGTGAACTCGTTGCCGGCGAACCACTCGCTCTTGCCAAGCTCGCCTTCCCAATAATCCATGTGCTGCTTGAGCTGCGGATTGACCAGCGCGGTGAGCGCCTGGTTCGAGACCTTGCGCACCAGCGGACGCAGCAGCGCGGGCGCACGCTTCGGCATCAGCGTGAACAACAGCTTCAGGAGCAGCGGCGACATCGCCGAGCCTTCGGCATAGTGCAGCCAATAGGTGAAGCGCAGCCGCTCCGGCGTATCAGGCGGCGGGATCAGCCGGCCGTTGCCGTAAGTCGCGATGAGATATTCGACGATCGCGCCTGACTCGGCGATGGTGTTGCCGTTGTCGGTGATGACGGGCGACTTGCCGAGCGGATGAATCGCACGCAGCTCCTTCGGCGCGCGCATGTCCGGCTGACGCTGATAGCGCACGATCTCGTAGGGCACGCCGAGCTCCTCGAGCAGCCACAGCACGCGCTGCGAGCGGGAGTTGTTGAGGTGGTGGACGGTCAGCATCGGTGGAGTCCCCGGGCTAGGCGTGGTCGGTTGGCCGCGTACCTGCCAGCCCGGGACCGCAATGTCGAGCCGTTCGGACGGATATTTTCACCCGGGTGTATTGACGTTGATAATCTACCCGGGTATTAAAATCGGCCAACACGACCAATATGGCAATGATTCCAATGCAAAGGATTTTTACCGCCTTCCAAGGCCAACGCCGCCTGGCCTCCGGGCCGGCAGGAGAGGTCGCGCTGGTCGTCAAGCGGATGCCGCCCCCGCAGGACGAGCCCATCATCATCTTCGAGGATGCCACCGGCCGATCAATCGACTTCGATCTCCGCGGCGGGGACCGCGAGGTGCTGGCGCGGGTGGCGAAGCTCGTCCCGCCCCCGGCCGAGGAGCCTGCACCGCCGACCGAACCACGCGGCCGGGGCCGACCCAAACTCGGCGTGGTCGCGCGCGAGGTGACGCTGCTGCCGCGGCACTGGGAGTGGCTCAACGCCCAGCCCGGCGGCGCCTCCGTCGCCTTGCGAAAACTCGTCGACGAGGCGAGGCGTGTCAGCGGCGACAAGGATCGCGAGCGGCAGGCGCGCGATGCGGCCTATCACTTCATGTCGACGATGGCCGGCAATCTGCCGCAGTTCGAGGAAGCTTCGCGGGCGCTGTTCGCAGATGACCGGCGACGCTTCACCGGCCTGATCGCGGACTGGCCGACCGATATCCGCGACCACATCGTCAAGCTCGCCTACAGCGACCGCGCCTAGGGCGCGCTTCTTCATCGACGGCCAAGCCGCGCATTGCGCGGCAACGGCTTCGCGTGTCCTCATGAAAGGCCGATCCGTGTCCGCTCCAAAACCGCTCTGGACGATCTTCTTCCGCTTCCTCGCCCCGTTGATGCTGAGCAACGCGCTGCAATCGCTGTTCGGCACCGTCAGCAACGTCTATCTCGGCCAGATGATCGGCGTCGACGCGCTCGCGGCCGTCTCGGTGTTCTTCCCGGTGATGTTCTTCCTGTTCGCGTTCGTCATGGGCCTGAGCACCGGCGCCACCGTGCTGATCGGCCAGGCCTTTGGCGCCGGCGAGCACGGCAGGATCAAGAGCATCGTGGGTACGACGCTCGCGATCGGCCTGCTGCTCTCGATCTCAGTCGCCCTAGTCGGCGGGATTTTCAGCCGTCAGCTGATGATGGCGCTCGCGACGCCCGCAGATATTCTCGATCCCGCCTCCGCCTATGCGCGCATCATGCTGCTCACCATGCCGCTCGGCTTCGTCTTCCTGCTGATGACGGCAATGATCCGCGGTGTCGGCGATGCACTCACGCCGCTGTTGGCGCTGGCGCTGTCGACCGCGATCGGCCTGATCCTGGCGCCGGTCCTGATCCGCGGCGCGTTTGGATTGCCGGCGGTCGGCATCACCAGCCCGGCATGGGCGGCCGCGATTGCGAATGCGCTGACGCTGATCGCGCTGGCCGTCTATCTGCGGCGAAAGAAACATGCGCTTGCACCTGATACCGCGCTGCTGCGCCATCTGCGACTGAACCGCGCCGTGCTCGGAAGAATCCTCGGCATCGGTCTGCCAAGCGCGATCGGCATGGTGGTGATGGCGGTCGCCGAGCTGGTCCTTCTCGGCCTCGTCAACACTTACGGGTCGAACGCCACCGCCGCCTACGGCGCCGTCAACCAGGTCATGGGTTATGCGCAGTTCACGGCGATGTCCATTTCGATCGCGGTCTCGATCCTCGGCGCGCAGGCGATCGGCAGCGGCGACAGGGCCCGGCTCGACGGCATCGTGCGCACCGGCCTTACGTTCAATCTCGTGTTGACCGGTGGACTGGTGGCGCTGATCTACCTGGCACCACGCGCCGTGCTCGGCATCTTCATCACCGACGGTGCCGTGCTCGATCTGGCCAAGGAGTTGCTCTTCATCGCCCTGTGGAGCTCGGTGCCGTTCGGCCTCGCCACGGTGTTCTCCGGCGCGATGCGCGCCGCCGGCGTGGCGCTGACGCCGATGCTGTTGTCGATCTTCGCCATTGTCGCAATCGAGCTGCCGTCGGCAGTGATCCTCAGCCGCATGATCGGCCTCAAGGGCGTGTGGGCCGCCTATCCCATCGTGTTCTGCGCCATGTTGGTTTTGCAGATGGGCTATTACCTGCTGGTGTGGCGCAAGCGGACGATCCGGCGCCTGATCTGATCGTCAAGATATTATGACCGTCATTAAACGGTAGACCTGTGGCGCACGCTGCGCCACAATGGATGGAAAGCCAGATCAAGAAGCCAGGTCAGGGAGAACGATTTGACCCGCACAGCCCCGCAATTCCTGTTCGATTTCGGCAGCCCGAACGCCTATCTCAGCCATCTCGCGATCCCGGCGATCGAGCAGCGCATCGGCGTCAAATTCGACTATGTGCCAATCCTGCTCGGCGGCATCTTCAAGTCGACCAACAACAAGTCGCCGGCCGAGACGCTCGCCGGCGTCAAGAACAAGCGCGAATTCCAGGGGGTCGAAACCGAGCGCTTCATCAAGCGCTTCAAGGTCCAGCCCTACGTCTGGAATCCGCACTTCCCCGTCAACACGCTGAACCTGATGCGCATGGCGATCGCGGCGCAGGCCGAGGGCGTGTTCGAAAAATACGTGGAGGCCGCCTTCCACCACATGTGGCGCGAGCCGAAGAAGATGGACGATCCCGAAATCGCGGCCAAGGCGCTGGCGTCCTCGGGCCTCGATGCCCAAAAGCTGTTCGCCCGCGCCGGGGAGCCCGAGATCAAGGGCAAGCTGATCAAGAACACCGAGGAGGCGGTCGCGCGCGGTGCGTTCGGATCGCCGACCTTCTTCGTCGGCAGCGAGATGTTCTTCGGCAAGGAGCAGCTGCGCGAGGTCGAGGAGACGGTGCTGGGCGAATAGCCCGCATCTTCAGCGACAGAATGTGATCGCGGTAACATTCCGGGTTGCTTCGCTTCGCGCGCAAGGGCGTCTATAGATAGGCCGCCAATAGCAACAATAAGGAATTTCCCATGCGTATTCTCGTGGTCGGCGCCGGCGCCATCGGCGGCTATTTTGGTGGCAGGCTGTTGCAGGCCGGCCGCGACATCACCTTCCTGGTCCGGCCGCGGCGCGCCAGCGAGCTCGCGAGCGCCGGCCTCGTCATCAAGAGCCCGAACGGCGACGTGACGCTGAAGAACCCGCCGACCGTTCAGGCCGACGCGATCAAGGACAAGTTCGACGTCGTGCTGCTGAGCTGCAAGGCATTCGATCTCGACGACGCCATCAAGTCGTTCGCCGCAGCGGTCGGCCCCGATACAGCGATCATTCCGATGCTCAACGGCATGAAGCATCTCGACACGCTGGATGCCAAGTTCGGCAAGGAGCGCGTGCTCGGCGGCCTCTGCGCCATCGCCGCGACCTTGAACGAGAAGCGGGAGGTGGTGCAGCTCCAGCCGATGCAGGCGATCACCTACGGCGAGCGCGACGGAAAAATGTCGGACCGCGTCAAGGCGATCGACGAGGCCTTCAAGAGCGGCATCAATGGCGCCACCGCCAGCCAGAACATCATGCAGGACATGTGGGAGAAGTGGGTGTTCCTCTCCTCGCTCGCAGCAAGCACCAGCCTGATGCGCACCTCCGTCGGCAACATTTTGGCGGCCCCCGGCGGCCGCGACTTCCTGCTCGGTATGCTGGATGAGACCAGCGCGATCGCAACCGCGTCAGGCTACACGCCGGGCGGCCCGTTCTTCGAGCGGGTGAAGGGCAACATCACCACCGAGGGCTCGCCGATGACCGCCTCGATGTTCCGCGACATCAAGGCAGGCCTGCCGGTGGAAGCCGACCACGTAATCGGCGACCTGATCACACGCGCTGATGCCGCGAAGGTGCCGGTGCCGAAGCTGCGCATCGCGTATACGCATCTGAAGGCATATGAGAAGCAGCGGGCGAGCTAACCATGCTCGATCGTCGTCCCGGGGCGCGCAAAGCGCGAGCCCGGGACGACAGCTGAGTTTGTCCTAACGACCGCGCGCTATTTGAAATACGCGAGATAGTGCGAGACCGCCGTGATCTCTTCGTCGCTCATGTGATAGGCGACATCGGCCATCGCCGCGCCGCCACCGCCGACGCGCTGACTGCTCTTGTAGTCTCGCAGCGCCTTGACGAGATATTCCTCGCGCTGGCCCGCGAGCCGCGCGACGGCCTTGGTGCCGGCAAAACTATCCGTGTGGCATGAGGCGCAGCGGCGGCCGACGGCGACTTGCGCGCCTTTTTTCGACAGGTCCGGATCCTTATCCTCCTCCGCCTTCGGCGGCGCCATCTGCGCAAAATAGGCGCCGAAATTGCGGATGTCCTCGTTGGTGATTTCCTCGGCGATCGGCTGCATCTGGTCGTTCTTGCGCGAACCGGCGCGGAAGAACACGAGCTGCCACTGGATGAATTGATCGGGCTGGCCGGCCAGCGAGGGAATGTTCTCGGTCTGCGAAATGCCGTTCTCGCCGTGACATCCGGAGCAGACGGAGGCCTTCTCCTTGATCGCGGCATTGTCGGCGGCCTGGGCCGGGATGAATGTGAGCGCTGCGAGCGAGAATGCGCCGATAGCGTACGAAGAAAACTGTCGGCGCATGATTGGGATTCCGATCTATCGAACTCGTCATTCCGGGGCGCGCCACTTGGCGCGAGCCCGGAATCCATAACCACGGATCGGGGTTATGGGTTCCGGACTTGCGCTGGCGCGCAATCCGGAACGACAGCGGTGGGCTTGGAAAATGACAGAGGCTGCGACCATCGCGCGGTCGCAGCCTCCTTCTCGTGTCGCGCTACTTCTTGCTGTAGCTGATGCGGTAGATCGCGCCGGCCCAGTCGTCGGCGACGAGGATCGAGCCGTCCTTGGCGAGGATGATGTCGTTGGGCCGGCCGAGATAGCCCTGGTCACCCTCGATCCAGCCGGAGGCGAACACCTCCTTCTTGGCGTTCTTGCCGTCGGGACCGACGATCACGCGCGTGATGTTGCCGCCCTGGTACTTGTGACGATTCCAGGAGCCGTGCTCGGCGATCAGGATGTTGTTCTTGTACTCGGCGGGGAATTGATCCCCGGTATAGAACTTCATGCCGAGCGGAGCGACATGCGCGCCGAGGTTCAGCACCGGTGGCGTGAACTCGGAGCATTTGTGGCCCATCGCGAACTTCGTATCAGGCAGGTCGCCCTGATGGCAGTAGGGATAGCCGAAATGCTCGCCGATCTTCGAGATCATGTTCAGCTTGTCCGAGGGCAGATCGTCGCTGATCCAGTCGCGGGCGTTCTCGGTGAACCAGTATTTGCCGGTGCGCGGATCGACGTCGCCGCCGACCGAGTTGCGAACGCCGAGCGCGTAGATTTCGGCATTGCCGGTCTTGGGATCGACGCGCCGGATCTGCGAGACGCTGGTCGGGGGAATGCCGACATTGAAGGGCGGTCCGAACGGAAGGTAGAACCAGCCTTCCTTGTCGACCGCGATGTACTTCCAGCCATGCGCGGCATAGGACGGCATGTCGTCATAGACGACCTTGCCGTCGCCGAGCTTGTCCAGATTGGCTTCGGCGTCGTCGTAGCGGATTAGCTTGTCGACCGCGATGACGTAGAGCGCGCCATCCTTGAAGGCTAGACCGGTGGGCATGTTCAGCCCCTTGAGGATGGTCTTGACCTCTTTCTTCCCGCCATTGTCCTTGATGGCATAGACGTTGCCGAGGCCGAACGAGCCGACGAACAGCGTGCCCCTGTCGCCCCAGGCCATCTGCCGCGCGGCGAGAACGCCGGAGGCATAGACCTCGATCTTGAAGCCGGCCGGCAGCTTGATCTTCTTCATCATCGCCGCGAGCTCGGCCTCCGACGCGCCGGTCGGCGGACCCGACGGCGGTGCGAGGCCCTTCTGCGCCTCGGTCTCGTCGCCGAGGAACCAGTCATCCGGCGGATGGGTCCAGAATTCCTTGGTGCCGGATTCGTATTTCTTCAGGGCCCGGTTCTTGTCCTGTTGCTGCGCATTGACAACGCTGGTCCCCGCAAGAAGGGCCACGGCTGCAAGCGCCAACACGGATCGATGGAACATCGATGTCATCGCGTCACTCCCCTATGGCAGCCGTCAGGGCTGCACGTTATTTTGTTATGGCTAGTCGAGAGGCGAAGTTTTGAGTCTGTCCGAGAGGCAGACGCAAAAAGGTTAGCACATCTGCCGGCGGTGAGAAGCGCGCCGCGTGCACTGCGGTTAGGCTCAATAAAAATTGAGACGGATCTTCTCTCTGCATGCGCACGGCAGCGGCAATGATCTCGCTGCAACGCGGAATCGAAATCGCGCGTGGCTCAATTTGCAGGCAGCGGGAGGGGCGGCCACATCAAAAACGCGAAAACAACCCCATGCACAGTAGAACGGCCCGGGCCGCGCTGCGCCCGGTGACTCCCGACAGACATCTGATGCGTCAGGCAAAACGACAAACGCGGCGCTTACGAGGCGACGGGGTAAGGCCCATCGTCAAACGCCGTGTCATGATAGCCCTTCGACCCGACCTCGTGCGCCAGCGCACTGCGAAAATCGCGGCCGTCGCGAAGGCAGTTCAGCACATGGGCGAAGTCGAATTCGGGCCGCCACCCGAGCTCGCGCCGCGCCCGCGCGTTGACATAGACGCGGTCGATCGCGGGAAACAGCCGCCAGCCGCGCGCGGCGTAGAGTTCCTCGCAATCCGGATAGAGCGCACGCACGACGCTTGCCGCATCGCGCGCCAGCGCCGCGAGATGGTGCGGCTCGAACGGGCTCGTCGCGGACACGATGTAGCGGGCGAAGCCGATGTCAGGCGCGCGCCCGGCGGCGAGCAGGTGGGCGCTCACCGCATCCGCTATATCCAGCCGTCTATAGAGCAGCTCGTTGGCCTGCGCGTTGTCCAACGGGTAGGCCGACCGCATCGCGGGGTCGTCATCGTCCTCCGGAAAGAACCGCGAGGTCCGCAACACCACAACCGGGAGGCCACGCTCGCGAAAGAACAGCTCGCACAGATTTTCCGCCATCAGTTTCGTGGTGCCGTAGATGTTCTTCGGCACCGGCGGCAGGTCCTCCGTCACCCACACCGCTTGTTCCGCCCGGGGGCGAAGCTGCGAGCCGAACGCGCTGGTGGTGCTGGTGAAGACAAAGCTGCGCACGCCGGCGGAGGCGGCCGCCTCAAGCAGATTGAGCGTGCCGGTGACGTTGGTGTCGATAAAATCCTGCCTGGTGTGGGTCGCCACATGCGGCTTGTGCAGCGTCGCGGTGTGAATCACAGCGGTGACGCCGTCCATCTGGCGCCGAACGAAGTCGGGATCGACGATCGAGCCGACCGCATCAGTGAACGGAGAGGGCTTCAGATCGATCCCGCGAGCAGGGGAATCGCGCCCGCGGAGCGTCCGGAGAATCGCTTCTCCGAGGTGACCTGCACTGCCCGAAACCAGAACTGTCATGTGAGACCCAAACCAGCCGGCAGCGGCATGGCGAACCATGGACCGATCCGGTTTGACTGGATGCTTGGGAGATAATTGGAGCGGGCGAAGGGGCTCGAACCCTCGACCCCGACCTTGGCAAGGTCGTGCTCTACCACTGAGCTACACCCGCATCCTGTGTCGGCCGCATGACTGCGCCGGCAACGGCTGTCGTATGCCAAAAGCGGGAGGGGAATGCAACAGCTACCGGCGGCATGGATCTGCGATTTTAGCCCTGAATACACCCCGAATGCGGCCGAATCGCCCGGAAACGGGCTGGAACCGGCGAATCGGCCCCGATGGATTGAAATTCGGCCCATTCGGCCCAATTTAGGAGCCGACAGCGAAGCATATGCATTGGCGACGTGCTAAAGAGCCGCCATTCCAGACATGACGAGGGGATCCCGTGACGATCATCGACCAGGGTAACGGAGCCGCAAACCCGGCTGCGGCCGATCTGATCAAGGACACCACCACCCAGAGCTTCATGAAGGACGTCATCGAGGAATCGAAGCGCCAGCCGGTGCTGATCGACTTCTGGGCGGAATGGTGCGGCCCCTGCAAGCAGCTCACCCCCGTGCTGGAAAAGGCGGTCAGGGCGGCCAAGGGCAAGGTCAAGCTGGTCAAGATGAACATCGACCAGCACCCGGCGATCCCGGGCCAGATGGGCATCCAGTCGATCCCGGCCGTGATCGCCTTCGTCAACGGCCAGCCCGCGGACGGCTTCATGGGCGCGGTGCCGGAGAGCCAGCTCAACGCCTTCATCGAGAAGCTGACCAAGGGCGTGACCGCGCCGGGCGAGGTCAACGTCGCCGAGATCGTGCAGGAAGCCGACGCCGTGCTCGCCGAGGGCGATGCCGCCGCGGCCGCGCAGATCTACGCCGAAGCGCTCCAGCATGATGCGACCAACATCGCGGCGCTGGCGGGCCTCGCCAAATGCTACGCCGTCTCCGGCGCGATCGAGCAGGCCAAGCAGACACTGGCGATGGTGCCGGAATCCAAGCGCAACGACCCCGCGGTGAAGGCGGTGCAGACCGCGATCGATCTCGCCGAGCAGGCGGAGCAGCTCGGGCCCGTGGCGGAGCTGGAGCAGAAGGTCGCCGCAAACCCGCTCGATCATCAGGCGCGCTTCGACCTTGCGACCGCGCTGAACGCGCAAGGCAACCGCGCAGCCGCCACCGAGCAACTGCTCGCCATCATCAAGCGCGACCGCAAATGGAACGACGACGGCGCCCGCAAGCAGCTTGTGCAGTTCTTCGAGGCCTGGGGCGGCACGGATGATGCGACCGTCGAGGGGCGCAAGCGCCTGTCGACGATCCTGTTTTCGTAGGCGCGGTTATTTTTGGAGCATGATCCTGTCGGAGAACCGCTTCGCACTTCTCCGGATCATGCTCTAGCAGGCGGGACTTCAGCGGGGACCAGATGCCGATCAACATCGAATATCGCGGCCCCGCCGACCTCCCCGAGATCATTCCGGTGTTTCCGCTGCCGGGTGCGCTGCTGCTGCCGCGCGGCCAGATGCCGCTCAATATCTTCGAGCCGCGCTACCTTTCGATGGTCGACGACAGCTTCCGCGACGGCCATCGCCTGATCGGCATGATCCAGCCCGATATCGCGCATTCGCCGAAGAATTCCGACAAGCCGGCGCTGTTCCGCGTCGGCTGCGTCGGCCGCATCACCCAGCTCGCCGAATCCGGCGACGGCCGTTACATCCTCGAGCTCACCGGCGTCTCGCGCTTCAAGGTGGTCGAGGAGCTCGATGTGCTGACCGCCTATCGGCAGTGCAAGGTGGACTTCTTCGCCTTCGTCGACGACTTCACCGCGCGCATGGGCGAGGACGAGGTCGATCGCGAGGCGCTGCTGGCCGTGCTGGCGGATTTTTTGAAGGCCAACAATCTCAAGGTCGATTGGGAGGGCGTCGAGAGCGCGCCCAACGAGGCGCTCGTCAACGCGCTGGCGATGATGTCGCCCTACGGCCCCGCGGAAAAGCAGGCGATGCTGGAAGCGATGGACCTGAAGACCCGCGCCGAGATCCTGATCGCGGTGACCGAGATGGACCTCGCCAAGAAGCGCACCAGCGGCGATCCACCGTTGCAGTGAGGGTGCGCTTCCGCGGAAGGTGCGCTCCCTCCCTCGCTTGCAAGCTGGGGAGAAGGTGTATCCGCAACGGGACAATCCCCAGGAAGAGAGCCCTCACCCGCGTCGCTTCGCTCCGCGACCTCTCCTGCAAGCGGGAGAGGTGACCGAGCCTGCGGCTCAATCATCCCAACGCCATTTCACTGATGACCGCGGATGCGCTTGCGTCCGGTGATCATCGCGCGGATCAGGTTTTCGCGCTGAAGACGTCCCATCAGCACCACGCCCAGAACGTGCAGCACGACCAGAACGATGACAGCGTCCGACGCATAGGCGTGGGTGTCCTCGATCCACCAGACGCCGAAGAAGGTCACGGTCACCGACAGCGCGCCCGTGATGGCCGAGACGGCGATCGACAGCAGCAGCGCGACCAGCATCAACGTGCCGGCCGGATTGAGCCCGATATAGCGGCCGGTGATGCCGCGGCGCAGATTCCAGAGATAGCCCGGTGCGGCGCGAAGCCTGACGCCGACCATGCGGAAGCGCGAATAGCGGCTGCCCCGGAAGCCCCAGACCAAACGGAAGGCCAGGAGCAGGAGTACCGAATAGCCGACCATGCGGTGAAGGGTGTCGTAGACGGGGGGCGTGACCCACGCGAGCAGAATGCTGACTGCGAGGGCCCAATGCCACAAGCGTAACGGGAGGTCCCAAACGACGACCGTCCGCGAAGCCGTTCGATCGGCGGGGGCCGTGTCGGACACCCCGCGCGCTTCTGGCACCGCTTCGTCGATCAAGCCGTGACTATCCCTGAGACTTACGCGAGACTTGAGACCTTACTTGGCGACCGTCTTCTTCAGGCTGAGATCTTCCGGGCTGTAGAACAGCTCGTAGAGCTTGCCTTCCTTGACGCCGTAGACCTCATAGCACGAACCTTCGATCTTGGACCGCCGCACTTCGTAGCCGAGCGCCTTGGCCTTGGCTTCGGCTTCGCTGGCCGGCTTCCACGACGCCTTGTCGAGCTTGGTGCAATCCTTGAAACCGTCGGCCATGGCCGCCGAGCTCATCCCAATCCCCATCGTCAGTGCAATTGCAGCAACACGAATGACCTTCACGAACGTCTCCTCCTCTGTCGTGTGCGCGCGCGGCGCGAAGCGGGACCGAAGGAAGCAAAGGAGAGAGTGAAGTCAATCCGGTTCGGCGGCGGATGGCTTTAGAGTTATTCTAACGATCCGAAAAAGTTCAGTGGTCTCCGTAGGCAGCACGCATTTGAGCCGTCGCTGCGGCCTTACGTCTCACAGGCTGCAAGTCGCGTCGCTAATAGCCCGCCAGCGCGAGCGCGACGACGGCACTGAGCGCCATCCAGCCAAAATGCCGGCCGCGCGTCGCCCACGCATTGGCGAGCGCGGACAGGCCGTAGACGCAGGCCATGGTGACGACGATCCAGCGGCGCGCCAGCTCCGAGTCCATCCAGGGCGCCGCGACCAGGAGCACACCGCCACCGATCCAGGCGACCGTCGAGGCCTGCCAGACCAGGCGGATCAGCGTCCGGAGCCGTTCCGGCTCGATCCGGGCGCGGGGAAAGACCTTGGTCTCGCCGAGGATGCCGTGGATGAGCGCCACGACGATGGCGGCGACGCCGGCACATTGGAGCAAGAGATCGCGCATCATCGTCTCCATACATCTGTGTATGGTGAGATAGAAGCTGGTCCGGCGCCTGTCAATACAGTAGTGTATGGTCAAATCCCCGGAACCGACATGACCGAGCAGCTCACCGCAGAGGACTGGATCAAGGAGGGACTGAAGGCGCTCGCCAAGAACGGCTTCACCGCCCTGAAGGCCGATCCGCTCGCAAAGGCGATGGGCGTCTCGCGCGGCAGCTTCTATTGGCATTTCGCCGATCTCGGCGCGTTCCACGCCGCCGTGCTGAAGCGCTGGCGCGAGATCGCGGCCGAGCAGATCATCGCCGATGTCGAGGCCGCCGGCGACGAGCCGCTCAAAGCGCTGCTGCGACGCTCCTTTGGCGCACGGCTCGACCTAGAGCGCGCCGTGCGCAACTGGGCGGCGTTCGATGCGGCCGCGCAAGGCGCGGTCCGCGCGATTGACCGCCGCAGGATCGACTATATCGAGCAGCTCCTTGTGACGCGCGGGCTCGCGCCGGCGACGGCGCAGGCGCGCGCGCAGATCCTGTACTGGACCTTTCTCGGCTTTGCCCTGTCGGGCGCGCCGGTGCCGGCGTCGCGGCTTCAGGTATTGCTCGACGAGATCATGCTGATGGTTTCCGCTTGAGTCGATGGAATGGGCGGCCGCCATTTTCTATGCTAGAGGCAAATGACCGCCGGAGACCAAGATGAGCACGCCCACCGAACGCCCCGAAAACAGCGTCGACCCCAAATTGCTGGAGATTCTGGTCTGCCCGCTGACCAAGGGGCCGCTGGAGTTCGATTCCGCAAAACAGGAGCTGATCTCGCGGTCCGCAAAACTCGCCTACCCGATCCGCGACGGCATCCCGATCATGCTGCCGGAAGAGGCAAGGAAGATCGATTGAGATTCTTGTAGCCCGGATGGAGCGCAGCGCAATCCGGGACTTCTGGAGCTGATGAGGCAGCGGCCCTGGATTACGCTTCGCTCCATCCGGGCTACGAAGATGACGCGAATCCTCGCTACAACGCCTCGCCCTTCAACAACCGCGGCACCTCGCCCGTCAGCCCGGCGGCCTGGCGGATGAAGAGATTTTTCAGCGGCGGAGCGCGGTCGACGAAGCCGAGGCCGATGTCGCGCACCGTGCGCAGCAGCGTCGACTGGTTGGAGAACAGGAAGTTCAGCGAGTTGGTGGCAAGGCCCATCGCCATGGTGTCGAAGCGGCGCCAGCGCTGGTAGCGCTCGAGCACGTCGGCGCCGCCGAGATCCATGCCGAGCCGCGCGGCATCGACGACGACTTCGGCCAGTGCGGCGACGTCCTTCAGCCCCATGTTGAGGCCCTGGCCCGCGATGGGGTGGATGACATGGGCGGAATCGCCGACCAGCGCGAGGCGCTCGGCGATGAAGGAGCGCGCCACGAAATAGGACAGCGGAAACGCGCGCGGCTTGTCGAGCGCCTTGACCTCACCGAGATGCAGGCCAAAACGCTGCTCGAGCTCGGCGTGAAACTCCTCGTCGCTGAGCGCGATGATGCGCGTGGCCTCGGCGCGGCGCTCGGTCCACACCAGCGAGGAGCGCTTGCCCGACAGGGGCAGGATCGCGAAGGGACCCGCAGGCAGGAAGTGCTCCTCGGCGCGGCCTTCGTGATCGCGCTCGTGGCCGACGGTGACGACGATGCCGGACTGGTCATACTCCCAGCCATGGGTGGCGATGCCGGCGCGCTCGCGCAGCTTCGACTTCGCGCCGTCGGCGGCGACCAGGAGGCTCGCCGCAATGACGCTGCCGTCGCCGAGCGTCACGTCGATGCCCTCGGCGCGCGCATCGTAGGACGCGACCGTGGTGGCGCGCAGATCGATGCCCTCGGCCTCGGCGCGCACCACCAGCGCATCGATCAGGCGGCGGTTCTCGACCATATGGGCAAAGGGCTCGCCCGGCGCGACATCGCCGGCAAAATTCAGGAACACCGGACGGGTGGCGTCTTCCAGCTTGGAATCGGTGACGACCATGTCGAGGATCGGCTGGGCCTCGCCCTTGACGTCGTCCCAGGCGCCGATCGCCTCGAACAGGCGGCGGCAGGCGGCCACGATCGCGGTCGCGCGCGGATCGCGGCTCGGCCGCGTAGCCAGCGCGGGATCGGCGACGATGACGGGAATTTCGGGCCCGAGCCCCTGGCGCAGCGCGAGGGCAAGGGCGAGGCCCGCGAACGCGCCGCCGCCAATGACAATGCTACCCTGTACCGACATACCAACTTTCCCGGCTGACTCTTGGTCTTGCTAGCAGACTTGAGCTGGGCGAAACAGTGCGGTGAAACAAGGGCGGAACGGCCCAAATGTGTCATTCCGGAGCATCCTCCCCGGACGGACGGCAAGAAAGTTCACTCCATGTCCAAGAGCCTGTTCGACCTTATTTCGATCCTCGACCTCGAGCAGCTCGAGGTGAACTTGTTCCGCGGCAACAGCCCGAAGACGGACTGGCAGCGGGTGTTCGGCGGCCAGGTGATCGGGCAGGCGATGGTCGCGGCCTGCCGCACCGTCGAGGGCCGGCTGCCGCATTCGCTGCATTGCTATTTCATCCTGCCGGGCGACCCCAAGGTCCCGATCATCTACCAAGTCGAGCGGCTGCGCGACGGCAAGAGCTATTCGACCCGCCGCGTCACCGCTATCCAGCATGGCAATGCGATCTTCTCAATCATGGTCTCCTTCCACGCCGAGGAGGAAAGCGCGTTCGATCACCAGGACAAGATGCCCGACGTGCCGCCGCCGGAAAAGCTGACCGCGGAGGAAGTCGCAAAGCAACCGCTGTTCAAGGAAATGCCGGAGTTCATCCGCCGCTATTACGAGATGGATCGTCCGATCGAATTGCGTCCGGTCGAGATCGGCCGCTATTTCGGCCAGAAGGTCGAGGACGGCCGCATCAACATCTGGATTCGCACCGCCGCAAAGCTCCCCGACGATCCCGCGCTGCATCTGTGCGCGCTGGCCTATGCCTCGGACTTCTCGCTGCTCGATGCGATCATGGCCCGCTACGGCCGCACGCTGTTCGACAAGCGCATGATGCCGGCGAGCCTCGATCACGCGATGTGGTTTCACCGCCCGTTCCGCGCCGACGAATGGCTGCTCTACGCGCAGGATTCGCCGAGCGCGCAAGGCGGCCGCGG
>NZ_AKIY01000037.1 GCF_000282615.1 Bradyrhizobium sp. YR681
CCCCCAGCCGATCGGCTTGCGCACCCGCCCCGGCCGCGGCTCGGAGTCCGCGTCCTCGGCAGGCGCCGGATTGTTCGGGGAAGGTTCTGACAACGGGCTGGGGTCGGCTCGATGATGATGCCCGTCCTGATTAAGGGCGGCGCTGACGCGATGCAAACGGTACGATCACAGGCCCATACGCGCATTGTGCAGGACTCAAGCGAGATAGCTTTGGGCATCGGCCGTGCCGCAGGTCCGGGCAACCTCTCCCGCTCGCAGGGAGGTCGACGCGCGAAGCGCGGCGGGTCGGGGCTCTCACCACACTGGGAATCTCTCTGCGGAGACACCCCCACCCCAGCCCTCCCCCCGCAAGCGGGAGAGGGAGCGCACCGACTGTGCGGATACAGTTCCGCACAGCAAAAAGGCGGCCGCGCGAGCGACCGCCTTTCGCGATTCCGATGACGCGTAAACTCAAGCCTTGTCGAACAGGGACTCGACGTATTCCCAGTTCACGAGGTTTTCCACGAACGCCTTGAGATAGTCGGGACGGCGGTTGCGGTAGTCGATGTAGTAGGAGTGCTCCCAGACGTCGACGCCGAGGATCGGGGTCGCGCCGTGCACCAGCGGATTCTCGCCGTTCGGGGTCTTGGCGATCTCGAGCTTGCCGTTCTTGACCTGGAGCCAGGCCCAGCCCGAGCCGAACTGGCCGACGCCGGCGGCCTGGAAGTCGGTCTTGAACTTCTCGAAGCCGCCGAGGTCTTCGTCGATCTTCTTTGCGAGCTTGCCCGGCAGCTTGTCGCCGCCGCCGTTGGGCTTCATCCAGCTCCAGAAGTGGATGTGGTTGTAGTGCTGGCCGGCGTTGTTGAACACCGCGGGGTTCTTGCCGAACGAGCCCTTGACGATCTCCTCAAGGGACTTGCCTTCCCATTCGGTGCCCTTGAGCGCGTTGTTGCCGTTGGTGACGTAGGCCTGATGATGCTTGTCGTGGTGGAATTCCAGCGTCTCCTTCGACATGAACTGGCCGAGGGCGTCATAGGCGTAAGGGAGTGGGGGCAGCGTAAAGGTCATGGGTTGTTGTCCGCGACTGATGGGGAACTGGCTTAACGAGGACTCTTATAGAAGGTTCCACGGCCGTTAAATACCGTCAATTTGCGAAAATGCGTGATGTGGCCGATTGGCCGGATTGCATAAAATCGACGCATCGTGTGGGGCGCGTCGACAGGCCGTAAAATATCATTGCCTTTGAGGCGCTTATGGCAGAACGAACGCTCCACGGCGCGGAGATGCGGAAGAGAGACGATGAGCATCGAGATCGACATTTTGAACGGCGACGCCTCGTGGCGGATCGCGGAGCCGCTGCATCAGGCAGTCTGGGGACCGCAACAGGTGGCGGACAAGCCCTGGGCTCACGTCAAATGGGCCAACGCCGATCTGCGCGTGCTGATCGAGACGCCCGAGGATGGCCTCGTCTGCCATGTCGGCGTCTACTTCCGCACCGTCACCTGGAACGGTCAGAAGGTTCATGTCGGCGGCATCGGCGGGGTCTGCACCCGCGAGAACCAGCGCGGCCGCGGCTATGCGACCGTGGCAATCGACGCAGCCGTCCACACCATGCGCGCCAACGAGGCCGTTCGCTTCGCGCTGCTGTTCTGTGAGCCGCACAATTTTGGATTTTACGAGAGGCGCAGCTGGCTGCCCTTCAAGGGCGAAGTCTATTGCGAGCAGCCGGAGGGGCGGATCCGCTTCGACCATATGGCGCCCTACGTCTTCAACATCGTCCGCGCGCCGACGCTGGGCACCATCGACCTCTGCGGCCTGCCGTGGTGAGCATTGCGTGACGACGGGCTGGCGCGTGGATGCCGCGTCGCTTAGAATGTCGATCATCATCTAATATTCCGCCCGGTGAACATGACGATCGACGCCCCGATAGACGCCGCGCCGCCACGTGCACCGGTCGCCTCGCCGATCGCCAGCCTGCTGACGGCGCCGATCCTGCCGACGTTGTTGCGGCTCGCGATTCCCAACATGATCGCCATGGTCGGCAGCACGCTGGTGGCGATCGCCGAGACCTCCTATATCGGCCGGCTCGGCACCATTCCGCTGGCGGCGATCGCGCTGGTGTTTCCGTTCGCGATGCTGACGCAGATGATGAGCGCGGGCGCGATGGGCGGCGGCGTCTCCTCCGCGATCAGCCGCGCGCTCGGCGCCGGGGACCGTGACCGCGCCGCGACGCTGGCAGTTCATGCCGCGATCATCGGCCTCTGCGGCGGATTGTTCTTCACGGTGATGATGCTCGCATTCGGCCGCGCGTTCTTTACGCTGCTCGGTGGGCGCGAGCGTGTGCTCGAGGAAGCCTCCGGCTATTCGCACATGCTGTTCTCAGGCGCCGTCGCGATCTGGCTCGTCAACACGCTGGCCTCGGTGATCCGCGGCACCGGCGACATGCGCCTGCCCTCGATGGTCCTGATCGGGGCCAGCACGCTCCAGATCGCGCTCGGCGGCACGCTGGGTCTCGGCCTGTTCGGCGTGACGCAATTCGGCATGCCCGGTGTTGCCGCCGGCCAGCTGATCGCGTTCAGCTGCGCGGCGGCCTTCTTCCTCTGGTATCTGCTGTCCGGCCGCAGCCGGCTATCGCTCAACGTCCGCGCCTTCCATTTCGAGCGTGCGATGTTCTTCGACATTCTGAAGGTCGGCGCGGTGGCCTGCCTGTCGCCGCTCCAGACCGTGCTCACCATCCTGATCTTCACGAAAATCCTCGCGACTTTCGGCACCGAGATGCTGGCCGGCTACGGCATCGGCTCGCGGCTGGAATTCCTGCTGATCCCGATCACCTTCGCTTTCGGCATCGCCTCGGTGCCGATGGTCGGCATGGCGATGGGCGCGGGCCAGATCAAGCGCGCTCGGCGTGTGGCCTGGAGCGCGGCGGCGGCCTCGGGACTCACGGTCGGCACGATCGGCCTTGTCATCGCTCTCAATCCCGCCCTGTGGGTGTCGCTCTTCACCAACGATCCCGGCGTCACCGCCGCGGCACACAGCTACTTTCACTGGGCGGGTCCGGCCTTCGTGTTCTTCGGCATGGGCGTATCGCTGTATTTCTCCTCGCAAGGTGCAGCGCGCGTCGGCGGACCGGTGCTCGCCTCGACAGGACGGCTGCTGATCGTCGCGATCGGCGGCATCGCCCTGATGATGGCGCAGGCGCCGGCCTGGACCTTGTTCGCGCTGGTCGGCGGCGCCATGGTCGTGTTCGGGCTCTCGACGGCGGCCTCGGTCGCCTTCGTCCGCTGGGGCAAATGAGCGCAGGCAATAAGCGCAGCCAAATAAGCGCGGGAATGTGATTCCATCCAGCGTTGCACTATCCTGCCGGGCTGCTATGGAGGCGCCTCCCTTTTCGAGGCCCCCTCCATGTTCAGCAGATTCGCCATCCTGTCCGTCATCCTGGCTGCACTGTTTGGTGCGACTGCCGCCCACGCGCAGAGCGCCGACGGCACCTGGCTGACCCAGGCCGGCGATGCGCGCGTCAAGATCAGCAAGTGCGGCGGCGGCATCTGCGGCCACGTCGTCTGGCTGCGCGAGCCCATGGACACCGCGACCGGCCAGCCCGCCACCGACAGCAAGAACCCCAATCCCGCGCTCGCCAAACGGTCGATGATCGGACTGCCCCTGTTCAGCGGCATGCAGCCCTCAGGACCGAACAAATGGTCGGGCCAGATCTACAATGCCGACGACGGCAGCACCTATGCGAGCAGCGTCACGGTTACGGGAGCGGATTCGCTGCGGGTCGAGGGCTGCGTCGGCGCACTTTGCGGCGGCGAGACCTGGACGCGCGCGGGGCGGTAACTCACCCTCGTGTCCCGGACACGATGCAGCGCCAAGAGCGCGTTTACGCGCGTCTTCGACGCGCTATGGCGCTGCTTCGCAGAGCCGGGACCCACACTGCGATAGGCCCCGGCTCAGCAGCGCACCACTTCGTGCTGCGCTGCGTCCGGGGCACGAGATCGCAGCTACCCCATCATCGCCTTCAACGCCGTCGCCGCCGAGGCATAGCCGCCCCGCGCGCCGTCGATGAAATGGACGTGGTCGCTGCGCAGCGCCGAGGGCGTGAAGCAGGTCATCATCGCGGCGTCCTGCGGGTAGAGCCCGTAGCGCACGATGCCGTCGCGCGCGGCGGCCGCGAGGCGGTCGCTGAGGCCGCGCTCGAGCTGCGGGGTGCAGTCGAGGATCATGCGCAGGCCATCGTCATATTTGCGGAAGTCCGAGTTCTCGACCACCTGGCGCTTGTAGACGTTCGGCACGAAACCGCCGACATTGAGGTCGAAACGCATGATCAGATAGACGAACAGCGTGTAGGCCAGCACGCTGGCGCGACGCGCAAGCAGCGGACCGCCACGTTTGGTACGGGCTTCGAATTCCAGCCCCTGCGGCGGCCATTTCAGCGGCGGCCCCTGCGGCGGCACCGGGCGCCCCCCATCGGGGCTGCGCTCGACCAGGTGGATAATGTCCTCGATCACCTTGCGGAACGCGTGCGGATCGGCACCGCGCGCCGGCATCACCAGCACCGACAGGATCAGGCCGCGCGCGGCCGGCATCACCTCGAACCGGCAGGACAGGCCTGACAGGTCGGGCTGCGTGCCGGCAGGCGCCTCAGCGACCGCAAACTCGCCGCGCTTCATCGCGGCATCGGCGAAGGCGAGCCCACCGCCGGAGAACATCGCATAGGACAGGTTCGCCGAGGGACCGAAGCGCGCGACCCGCACGTCGAGGCCCTGCGCCCGGATGGCACTGACCGGCACCAGCGCGACGCGCATCGTCAGGTCGAGATCTTCCCGCACCCAGGTCGCGGTCGCGGCCAGCGCCTCGCGTGTAGCATCAAGATCATGGGGCGCGACCGCAAAGCTCGCACCGTCGCCGCCGAACACAAAGGGGAATTCGCGCCCCTCCAACGCGTTCGTGACCGCCGCGATCACGGCGGCGCCGGCCATGTTGACCGCCTTGTAGCGCTGCGCCGCAATCGCCTTGGTGGAATCGACGATGTCGGCAACGCCGATGCTCCAATCGTCCGGCAGCGGCGCATAGAGCGCGGGGTCCATCAGGCTGGTGAAGCCGCGAAAGACGGGAATGCCGCCATAGAAGGATTCGCCTGATGTCATCGCGTCATGCCGGATGTTGGGATGCGTGTCTGAAAGAAATACGTGGCAGGATCGATCCGGGTTCGCCTGAGGGCGCGCCCTTGCCATCATTGGCCGAAACCGGGCCGGACAACAAGATCGCGGCGCGCCGCAATGCCGCAGCCGTCATTGATCGGAGTCAAATGGCGCGCCGGAAACAGCGACTACGGTGGGCACATCTCCAGGGGATTGCGTGGGGTGACCGAAGTGCCCGGCCACGGCGACAAGGACATGACGACGCCCGTGCGGCAGCGCACGAGGCATGACCCGATCAGCGCGGTGAAGATGTCGGAATGGCTGACCACCGCCGTCGACGTCTGGGCCGAAGCCAATCACCTCACCCGCTCTGATGCAATCGGCAAGCTGGTCGAATTCGGCCTGAAGACCGCGCCACCGGTGCTCTCATTAACGCACTCCATCGCATCGGACGCCACGCGGATCGAGGAGATTGCGGTGCATGAGATCGAGGGCCTGATCGATCCCGCCTTGCCCGTCGACGAACGCGAACGCCGCATCCGCCGCCTCACCGAAGGACCGCCGGAATTCTCACAAGAACGAATTGACCTGCCGAAGCAACGGACGTGAGCGCCTAATGCAGTTTCTCGTCCTCGCGCTTGCGCAAGGCATCGGGAGACGCGCCGTGACAGCCAACCAGCCGCACGAATTGCTGCGGATACATTTCGTGACCATGATCGCCGGAATTCTGATGCGACATCGGCGGACAGCGAACATCATCCGCTCTCGCGCGCGACGGCTCGATCCGGCCTTGATTCGAAGCGGTCATGTTTGAAGTGGCCATCGACTGCTCCCTTTCGATTAGGGCAGATCGATTGACGTAACCCAATCGATTGCGGGCCATCTTACGACCAAATCCGGCTTGATGTCATTGCGCCGGATCAACGCAATTGTGGCAGCGGAGTTCCGTTTACGCGGTGTTCCCCGCGTCGATGGTGAACACGGTACCGGTGACGTTGCGGCCGCCCTCGCCGAGCAGATATTCAACCATGCGTGCGACGTCATCCGTCTCCGGCAATCGCCGTAGCGCGCTGCGGCCGGCGATGCGTTTGCGGCTCTCGTCCGAGAGATTGTGCGTGAGCTCGGTGTCGATGAATCCCGGCGCGATCGCATTCACGGTGATGCCGAGCTTGCCGACCTCGCGCGCGAGCGAGCGGGTGAAGCCGGTCGCCGCGGCCTTGGTGGCGCCATAGACGGACAGGCCGTTATAGCCCGTCGTCGCGATGATCGAGGATGTTGATGATGCGGCCGGCACCATCCGCCATCATCTGGCGCGCGACATATTTGGTGAGAATGATCGGCGAGAGCACGTTGAGCTGCACCAGCGCCTCGATCTCGGAATTGTGCATGGTCGCGAGCAGGCCCTCGGTGCCGAGCCCGGCATTGTTGACGAGGCCGTAGATCGGACCGAATTCGTCGCGCACGAGTTTCGCGAAAGCGGGAATCGCATCGATCACGGCGAGGTCGCAGGCGCGGAAATGCAGCTGGCCATTGGACTCGGCGATCGCAGCCTTGAGCTCGTCGCTCTCGCGCCGCGCCGCCGCAATCACGTTGAAGCCGGCGCCGGCGAGGCGCTTGCCGATCGCGAGGCCAATTCCGCGGCTGCCGCCGGTGACGAGAACATTATGCATCGGTGCGCGCCAGTTTGCCGGCCGGAGTGACGTCGAGCGCCTCGACGAAGCGGATCACCGCCGGCACCTTGTGAGAGGCGAGCTGAGCACGGCATCGATCCAGGATCTGGTCGCGGATCTCCTTCACCCGCGCCTGATCGGTGCCGTCGGCGAGGATCACGTCGGCGACGACGATGCCGCCGGTGATCGGGCTGCGGCGGGATTTCGCCCGCGACATCTGCACATCGGGGTGGCGGTTGATCACCGCCTCGATCTCTTCGGGGTGAACCTTCAGTCCGCCGATATTGATGATGCCGCCGCGGCGGCCGACGAAGTAATAGCGATCGCCGCGCAGCTCGACGATATCGCCGCTGTCGACAAACCCGTCGGCATCGGTGAGCGCGGCAGCGTTGCGGCCGATATAGGCATGTGCGATGCGCGTCGATCGGATGCGCAGCGAGCCGTCGACGACCTTCATCTCGACGCCATTGCGGCTGCCGAGATAGTTCGCCGGAAAACCTTCCAGCCCGTCATTGACGGCGAAGCCGACGCCGGCCTCGGTCGAGGCATAGGCATGGCCGACGGAGGAATTGGGGAACGCCCCCTTCAGCCCGTCCAGCACCGCCTGGTCGGCGATCTCGCCGGAGAGACGGACGTAGCCGGGCGCGAATTGCGCGGCCGAGCCGCTCATCAGCATCTTGCGCCAATGCGAGGGCGTACCGGAGATATGCGAGACGCCGCCCGCGTTCAGGCGCGCGACATGATCGCCGAGCGCCTCATGCGGATCGGACAGCACCATCGAGCCGCCGGAAAGAACGGCGCGGAGGAATATCTGCAAGCCGCCATAACGGCGGG
>NZ_AKIY01000038.1 GCF_000282615.1 Bradyrhizobium sp. YR681
CCTGGCAGGTTCCGATTTGGCTTCCGCCTTCACCGGCTCGAGCCGGCCGCTCTCGACACGCGGCGTCTCGACGCGCGCGGCGACTTCGGTGTTCGGCGTGCCGACCGAACCGGTGTGCTCCGAGGAGCGCAGCGAGCGCGGACGCGCGACGGCACGCGCCATCAGCATCTGGTTGCCGCCCTGGTGGTGGAAGTCGCAATAGGCAAAGCCCATGCCCGACACCGAGCCGCGGAAGCTGCGATCGTCGGTCTTTTCAAGGTTGAAACAGGGCTCGAACGGAATGCCCTTGATCGAGGCGCAGACGTTCTGGCCGCGGATCTGGAGCGTGTTGCCGGGCAGGCGGAGATGTTTGACCGGACCAGCTCCCGAGAACTGCACCGCGCCGGCGGCGCCGAGATCATCCAGAATGCGACCTGCGCCGCGGGTGCCGTCGAAACAGGTGAAGGCGAACACCTTGCCGGCGACGAAGCGGCGGGCCTCGTCGGCATTCATGCTTCCAGCAATGGCCGGCGCCAACGTCGCTGCCGCCGTGACAGCCCCCAACACAATACGCGCAAGCATGCTCAACTCCGAACCAACCCCAGCGCGGGCGATGCCTTATCTCTTTACCCGCTGCTTACCATACTAACCAAGGCAACATTGAAGCAGCTTGGTTGGTAAAGTCTGAACGCCGTTAGACAATTTTTACCACGATGCGACCGCGGACCTGGCCGGCCAGGATTTTCGCGCCCCATTCCGGAACTTCGTCAAGCGGAATTTCGTGAGTAATTTCAGATAGTTTGCTCCGATCCAGGTCGGAGGCCAGACGCTGCCAGGCGGCTTTTCGCGGCTCGATCGGGCACATCACGGAATCGATGCCGAGAAGGCACACCCCGCGCAAAATGAAAGGTGCGACAGAGGACGGCAGGTCCATGCCGGCCGCCAGGCCACAGGCCGCGATCGCACCGCCGTACTTCGTCATCGACAGGAGATTCGCCAGCGTGGTCGAACCGACGCTGTCGACGCCGCCGGCCCAGCGCTCCTTGGCGAGGGGCTTTGCCGGCGCCGACAATTCGTTGCGGTCGATGATTTCGGCTGCGCCGATCTCTTTCAGATAGTCCGCCTCGGAGGTCCGGCCGGTCGAGGCGATGACGTGGTAGCCGAGCTTGGACAGCACGGCGGTTGCAACCGATCCGACGCCGCCGGCCGCGCCGGTCACCACCACCGGGCCGCTCTTCGGCGACAGGCCGTGCTTTTCCAGCGCCAGCACGGAGAGCATCGCAGTGAAGCCGGCGGTGCCGATCGCCATGGCGTCACGCGCCGACAGTCCCTGCGGAAGCGCGACCAGCCAGTCGCCCTTCACCCGCGCCTTCTCGGCATAGGCGCCGAAATGGGTCTCGCCCATGCCCCAGCCGGTGCAGACGACCTTGTCGCCCGCCTTCCATGCAGGATGCGAGGAGGCTTCGACGGTACCGGCGAAATCGATGCCGGCGATCATCGGGAAGCGGCGGACCACCGGCGCCTTGCCGGTCAGTGCGAGGCCGTCCTTGTAGTTCAGCGTCGACCATTCGACACGGACGGTGACATCGCCCTCCATCAGTTCGGCGTCGTCGAACTGCGCGAGCGTGGCGGTGGTGCCCTTGTCCGCCTTGTCGATCCTGACAGCCTTGAATGTGGCCACGACTGCACTCCCTGAGACTTGTTTCAGGGAGTGTTTAACCGATCAGGCCGGCTGCGCAACCGCCCTCTGGACCGGTTTCTCCACGATCGGAAGGTTGATCAGCGCCGAGAGCACGCCGAACAGGATCGAGAGCCACCAGATCGGCGTATAGGACCCGAATTTTTCGAACACGATGCCCCCTAACCAGACGCCGAGGAAGCCGCCGACCTGATGGCTGACGAAGGCGAAGCCATAGAGCGTGGCGAGCCAGCGCGTACCGAACATCAGCGCCACCAGAGCCGAGGTCGGCGGCACCGTCGACAGCCAGGTCAGGCCCGAGACCGCGCCGAACGCGATCGCCGAGAACGGCGTGATCGGGAACGAGATGAAGGCCAGCGTCGCAAGCGCGCGGGTGAAGTAGATGACGGAGAGGATGTAGCGCTTGGGCAGCGAGTTCTGGAGATAGCCGACGCTGAGCGAGCCGATGATGTTGAACAGGCCGATCGCCGCGATCACCCAGCCGCCGGTTTGCGTCGAGATGCCGCGATCGACCAGGAAGGCCGGCAGATGCACGGTGATGAAGGCGAGCTGGAAACCGCAGGTGAAGAAGCCGAGCACCAGCAGCACATAGGAACGATGGCCGAAGGCTTCCGCGAGCGCCCTGGTGAAGGTCTGGTCGTCCGCAGGCACCTTGCTCGCGGAGCTGTCAACCGGCGGCGTGGCGAGCGCCAGTGCCAGCGGGATGATCAGCAGCATCAGGAAGCCGAACACGGTGAGCGCCTGCTGCCAGCCGAAATTGTCGATCAGCGCCACGCCGATCGGCGCGAACAGGAATTGCCCGAACGAGCCCGCCGCCGTGCCGGCACCGAGCGCGAGGCCGCGCTTCTCGGCCGGCAAGAGCTTGCTGAACGCCGACAGCACCAGATTGAACGAGCAGCCGGCGAGGCCAAAGCCGACCATGACGCCGGCGCCGATGTTGAGCGACAGCGGCGTCGAGGAATAGCGCATCAGCAAAAGGCCGCCGGCATAGAGCAGCGCGCCGACAAACATCACGCGGAACAGGCCGAAGCGATCGGCGACTGCGCCCGCGATGGGCTGGCCCAATCCCCACAGCAAGTTCTGGAAGGCGATCGCAAGGCCGAACACGTCGCGGCCCCAGGCGTATTCATGGCTCATCGGCTGCACGAAGAAGCCCAGCGCCGAGCGCGGGCCGAAGCCGAGCATGCCGATCGCGCAACCGGAGAGAATGATGATCGCCGGCGTGCGCCAGGAGGAGGAACGTGAAGCCGGACCGAGCTCGCCCACTTGTGTCGACATGCGCTTCCTCATCTGTCGCTGGCGGGTGCGAAACAGGCAGCCGCGAGTCAGGCGTTTAATGCAGGTGCATGAAAATCCCAAGTCAAAAATGATTGCGTTCCACGAAGGGCTGCCGCGGGAGCATTGCGTTTCCTTGCGGCCTCGCCTGACACGCTGGAGACGACTTAACGGGAATGTGTGCGGCCGGACCTAGCGTCCTGCCGAACCGCGTGATATCTTCGATTTACTCAGATTGAGTATATGTCAGAGCTGACGAACCGCACCGGCCCTCTCGGCCGGCTTTCTCAGGCTCCGCATATACTCATATTGAGTATAATTAGTGAACACGGGAGGCATGGATGCCGATCACTGGAATTTACGGCCCCGACGACTTTGCAGACCGGCCGCAGGGCCAAACCCCGGCCTCTCATCGCGCCGCGCCGGCACGACCAGGCGCCGCGCTGCCGATGCCCTCGCTGGAATGGACACCCGAAGTCGAGCGTGCCACCGCGCCGCTCTACGAGCGCGTCAAGCACGTGATCCCGTCGATCGAGTGGCCGCTGCTGGCGCCGACCATCAAGGCGATCAACGAACTGAAGCAGGCGCGCGGCGCGGTCATCCTCGCGCACAATTACCAGGCGCCCGAGATCTTTCACTGCGTGGCCGATATCGGCGGCGACTCGCTTCAGCTCGCTGTCGAGGCGACCAAAGTGAAGGCGAACATCATCGTCCAATGCGGCGTGCACTTCATGGCGGAGACGTCAAAGCTGCTCAACCCGGACAAGACGGTGCTGATCCCGGATTCGCGTGCCGGCTGCTCGCTCGCCGCCAGCATCACCGGTGCCGACGTCCGCCTGCTCCGTGAAAAATTTCCCGGCGTGCCCGTGGTTGCCTATGTCAACACTTCCGCGGAAGTGAAGGCCGAGGTCGACATCTGCTGCACCTCGTCGAACGCGGTGCAGGTGGTCGAGAGCCTGAACGCGCCGACCGTGATCTTCCTGCCCGACCGCTACCTCGCGACCTACGTGGCCTCGAAGACCGACGTGAAGATCATCGCCTGGAAGGGCGCCTGCGAGGTGCACGAGCGCTTCAAGGGCGAGGAGCTGCGTGCCTTTCGCGAGGCCGATCCGACCGTGCAGATCATCGCCCATCCGGAATGCCCGCCCGATGTGCTGGCGGAAGCCGACTTCACGGGCTCGACCGCGCACATGATCAACTGGGTGCGCGAGAAGCGTCCGCGGCGGCTGGTGATGATCACGGAATGCTCGATGGCCGACAATGTCCGCGCCGAGCTGCCCGACGTCGAGATGCTGCGCCCCTGCAATCTCTGTCCGCACATGAAGCGCATCACGCTCGCCAACATTCTGGAAAGCCTGCTGACGCTTGGCGAAGAGGTGACGATCGATCCGGCGCTTGCGGAACGTGCGCGGCGCTCGGTCGAGCGGATGATCAATCTGAAGAACTGAGAGCAGAACATGCAAGACACCATCCACAATCTCACCCGCAGCGCGGACGATGTCGTCATCGTCGGCGGCGGCCTGGCCGGACTCTTTTGTGCGCTCAAGCTCGCGCCGCGGCCGGTGACGCTGGTCTCGGCCGCGCCGCTCGGCCAGGGCGCATCGTCCGCATGGGCGCAAGGCGGCATCGCGGCGGCGGTGGCTGAAGGCGATACGCCGGAAGCACACGCTGCCGACACCATCGCGGTGGGCGGCGGCATCGTCGACGAAGCGATCGCACTCGGCATCGCGCGCGAGGCTGCGCCTCGCATCCATGACCTTCTCGGCTATGGCGTACCGTTCGATCGCGATCTCGAAGGCAGGCTCGCCGTAGGGCGCGAAGCTGCCCACTCGGCGCGGCGCATCGTGCATGTGCGCGGCGATGGCGCAGGCGCGGCCATCATCGCGGCGCTGAGCGAAGCCGTCCGGCGGACGCCCTCGATCCGCCTGATCGAAGGCTTTGTTGCCGAAACGCTGTTGACAGAGGACGGCGCCGTCGCCGGCCTTCAATTGCGTGAAGCCGGCAACGCGGCTGCACGGCCCGTCCGGCTCGCTGCACGCGCGGTGGTGCTCGCCACCGGCGGCCTCGGCCATCTCTACGCGGTCACCACCAACCCGATCGAGGCCGGCGGCTCCGGCCTTGCGATCGCGGCCCGCGCCGGCGCAGTGATCGCCGATCCTGAATTCGTGCAGTTCCACCCGACCGCCATCATGGCCGGGCGCGATCCCGCACCGCTCGCGACCGAAGCGCTGCGCGGCGAAGGCGCAACACTGATCAATGGCAATGGCGAGCGTTTCATGACCGCGCTTCATCCGCTGGCCGAGCTTGCGCCACGCGATATCGTGGCCCGCGGTGTGTTCGCCGAGATCGCGGCCGGACGCGGCGCCTTCCTCGATGCGCGGCAGGCGTTGGGGGCGCGTTTTGCCGACAGGTTCCCGGCAGTGCATGCCAGCTGCATCGCCGCCGGCATTGATCCTGCGACGCAAGCGATCCCGATTGCGCCCGCCGCGCACTATCATATGGGTGGCATCGCGGTGGACGAACGCGGTCGCAGCTCGATCGACGGGCTCTGGGCCGGCGGCGAAGTGTCGAGCACCGGCGCGCATGGCGCCAATCGCCTCGCCTCCAATTCCCTGCTCGAGGCCGTGGTCTATGCCGCGCGCATCGCCGACGACATCGCCGGCTGCGCCATCCCCTCGCCTGCGCGTCTTCCCGATCCGCTGGCGACGCCACGTAGCGGCGAGCCGGATGCTGCGGCCGTGAAGCGCCTGCGGACCATGATGAGCGCGCATGTCGGCGTGATCCGCGATTGTGACAGGCTTGCGGACGCCGTGCGCGGCTTCGCCGCGCTCGAACGCGAGGCAACCAGCATCGCCGTTCGCAATATGGCAACGACGGCCCTGCTCGTCGCGGCTTCGGCCTGGACGCGGCGCGAGAGCCGCGGCGCGCATTTCCGCTCCGACCATCCGGCGGAAATCCGCGCGCTCGCGCAACGAACCATGACCACGCTCGCCGCAGCGCGCGACGTTGCAGAAAGCCTCACCGACCGCCCGCTGCCCCACATCGCGCAACCCATGATCGCCTGAAGGAAGCCCCCATGATCACCCCAACCTCCCTGCTCTATCCCGACGCCTTCCTCTCACCGCTCGCGATCGACGAGGCCGTGCATCGCGCGCTCGACGAGGATCTCGGCCGCGCCGGCGACATCACCTCGCTTGCGACGATCCCGGAGGCCACCAAGGCGCAAGCCATCCTGGTCGCACGCCAGTCCGGCGTGATCGCCGGCTTGCCGCTGGCGCTCGCGACACTGCAAAAGCTCTCGCCGGATATCGAGGTGCGCGCGCACGTCCGCGACGCCGCGCGCGTTGCCCGCGGCCAGCAGGTGCTGACGATCTCCGGCCCCGCGCGCGCCATTCTTACCGCGGAACGAACAGCGCTGAATTTCGTCGGCCGGCTGTCGGGCGTTGCGACGCTGACGGCCGACTACGTCGCCCGCACCGAAGGCACGAAAATGCGCATCTGCTGCACGCGAAAGACGACGCCGGGCTTGCGTGCGCTGGAGAAATACGCCGTGCGCTGCGGCGGCGGCTTCAACCACCGCTTCGGGCTCGACGATGCCATCCTGATCAAGGACAACCACATCGCGGTTGCTGGCGGCATCCGTCCCGTGCTGGAGCGCGCCCGCGGCCGTGCCGGGCATCTCGTCAAGATCGAGATCGAGGTGGATACGCTGTCGCAGCTGCGCGAGGTGTTGGGCACGGGGATGGCTGACGCCGTGCTGCTCGACAACATGGATTTTGCGACGCTGCGCGAGGCTGTCAGGCTCAACGAGGGCCGCCTCAAGCTCGAGGCGTCCGGTGGCGTCACGCTGGACTCGATCGCCGCGATCGCAGCGACCGGCGTCGACTATGCGTCGGCAGGCGCACTGACGCATTCGGCGCCGAACTTCGACTGTGCGCTGGATATCGAGGCGTGAGAATGCTCTAGGCCCGGGGGCGGGTTGCACCTTTCCCGCTTGCGGGGGAGGTCGGCGCGAAGCGACGGATGGGGGCTTTCTCCACACGGGGGTCCTCGCTTGAGGAAGCACCCCCTCCCCCACCCTCCCCCGCAAGCGGGAGAGGGAGCGCACTTTCGCCGCGGCTGCGATTTAATTTGACTACCTTCGCTCGCTCACACCCATCTCGGCGGAACTCTTGGCTTCCTGCGCGAGCTCGGCCGAAAGCGCGGCGGTCTGGGCCGGGGTGCCCCAGCTCGGTTCCTCGCTGCCGTCGCCCCAATTGCGCGGGCGGTAG
Organism: Bradyrhizobium sp. YR681; assembly: GCF_000282615.1. Taxonomy (GTDB): domain Bacteria; phylum Pseudomonadota; class Alphaproteobacteria; order Rhizobiales; family Xanthobacteraceae; genus Bradyrhizobium. Next base: position 7,225 of record NZ_AKIY01000038.1, read on the forward strand.
AAGGTGTGGACGCCGGTCTTGTACATCTTCTTCATCTCGGCGACCCAGGACGGGCGGACCCAATAGGCGTGGTAGTGGGTGGACTTGCCCACTTCGGGCAGCCAGATCTGGCCATCGAGCATCGCCTTCGAGATCTTCTTGGCGCGCTCCCACATCTCGGGCTCGCGGATCACGTCGGCATTGTTGTCGCAGGCGAAGGTGAACTGACAGGCGAGATGACGGTGCTTGTTCTGGTAGACCGCGCCGCACACGGTGTCGGGATATTTTCCGGAGAACACGCGATTCAGCACCACCTGCGCCACCGCGATCTGGCCGCGCACGGCCTCGCCGCGGGATTCGAAGTAGACGGCTTCGGCGAGGCACTTTTCCGACTTCGCACGCGACTTGTCGTCGAGCGCAAGCCGCTCGGCCGGCGATTTGGCGCGTTGGTTGTCGGCGTTGACCTCGCCCTTCGGCGCGACGCTCTCGCCGCTCTCGATGTCCTTGGCAATCGCTTCGGTCGGCGGCGACAATGACGCCGTCACCTTCATATCGGGATCGGGCGTGACGATCAGCGGCTCGGCGCCGGGCTGCCAGCTCTCGATGCTTTCGAGATTGCCTCCGAGCGAGGAACTGCCGAAGAACAGGTTCGAGGTCTTGACGCGGAACGGATCGCGCGGCGGCGCCGCCGGCAGAGTCGCCTGCTTCAGCGCTTCGAGCGGCTGAACCGCGAACGCGCGCGCGGCGTCACTGGCTTGCGGCGGATTGGCATATTGCGGCAGCGGCGGCGCGCGCAGCGCTTCGGCCAGCTCGGGATCGAGTGCGGCCGCGGACTCCGGCGACATCGCTTGCGGCAATACGGCGGCAGTCTTGGCGCCGAACACCGAGCCGTTGGACGTCGCGGGATCGTCTCGCGTGGGTGCCGCAGCCGGGGCGGCTGCGTCTGGAGATGCCGCAGGAGGTGCGATGGCGAGGCGATCACCTTTCATGGAGCGATCGACCTTGGGAAAATCGGCGGCCTGGTAGCGGGGCGGCGCCTGGAGCGCCGGATTGCGGGCAATCGCGCCGGTGACGTCGCGACCATCGAGGCTTGCGAGGCGAACCATCGCACTCTGCGGAATCGACGTGCCGATGGGACGGGAGAAGCTATAGGTGGCGAGCTGGATCGAGGACGCCGCGGAGAACACCTGCTTCTGCCAACGCTCGGCGACGCCGGGCTGACGTGCCAGCAACGACGAAATGTCCTGATAGCCGGTCTCTCTCGGCATCAATGCGAAGATGCAGAGACCGATGCCGAAGGACGCGAACCGCGCGCCCTTCGGATGGTTACGCAACACAGACATCGATACGCTCACGCTACGCTTACGCCAGAAAAATCGAACCGCAGTGCATCCGTGCAATTCGATCTTTATCGTAAGTATCCAATTTAGGTTGCCGGGGCGTTAATCGGCGTTGCGCGCGCGGCACACTCAAGCGATTGCAGGTGTTTTCACGGGGCAATTGCGTGTGTGGTGAATATCCGCTGACGAGAAGCGGTAAACATCTGGTCAACGGGAATGGTGAAGGAACTCTTGCGCGCACGTATCATTACGGGACGCGAAATGAGTTCCCTCCGCCGTCAGTGCGAGCGCAGCGAAGCAATCCAGAGTCTTTCCGCGGAGGGATTCCGGATTGCTTCGCTGCGCTCGCAATGACGTGTGGATAGAGCGTTGCCTGAAATGAATGAGGCGGGGCCAAAGCCCCGCCTCTCTCAACTCAATCATGCGCTTCGCCTTACGCCTGGCTCGCGACCGCCTTGCCGAGCGCGGCTTGCGCTGCTGCCAGACGCGCGATCGGCACGCGGTAGGGCGAGCACGACACGTAGTCGAGGCCGATGTTGTGGCAGAAGGCAACGGAGGCGGGATCGCCGCCGTGCTCGCCGCAGATGCCGACCTTGAGCTTCGGGCGCGTCTTGCGGCCGCGCGCGACGCCGATCTTGACCAGCTCGCCGACGCCTTCCTGGTCGAGCGCGACGAACGGATCGATCGGCAGGATGCCCTTGGACACGTAGGTGCCGAGGAAGCTCGCCGCGTCGTCGCGGCTGATGCCGTAGGTGGTTTGCGTCAGATCGTTGGTGCCGAAGGAGAAGAACTCGGCGCTCTCCGCGATCTCGGCCGCGAGCAGGCAGGCACGCGGCAGCTCGATCATGGTGCCGACCTGGTAGGCGATCTTGGTGTTGCTGTCGCGCATCACCGCCTTCGCGGTGGAGTCGATGCGCGCCTTGACGAGGTCGAGCTCCATCTTGGTCGCGATCAGCGGCACCATCACCTCGAGACCGACGGCCTTGCCGGTGCGCTTCTCGGCCTCGACCGCCGCCTCGAAGATCGCACGCGCCTGCATCTCGGCGATTTCAGGATAGGCGATCGCGATGCGGCAGCCGCGGAAGCCGAGCATCGGATTGAACTCCGACAACTCACGCGCGCGATCAGCCAGGCGCCGCGGGTCGGTGTTCATGGCGCGCGCCACTTCCTCGACCTCGGCGTGGGTGTGCGGCAGGAACTCGTGCAGCGGCGGATCGAGCAAGCGGATCGTGACGGGCAGACCCTTCATGATCTCGAACAGCTCGACGAAGTCGGCGCGCTGCATCGGCAGCAGTTTTGCCAGCGCGGCGCGGCGCGATTGCTCGTCCTCGGAGAGGATCATCTCGCGCACCGTGCGAATGCGCGTCTCCTCGAAGAACATGTGCTCGGTGCGGCACAGGCCGATGCCTTCCGCGCCGAACTTGATCGCGGTGCGCGCGTCTTCCGGCGTATCGCCATTGACGCGAACGCCGATCTTGCGGACCTGGTCGGCCCACTTCATCAGCGTGCCGAACTCGCCGGACAGCTCCGGCTCGATCATCGGCATGCGGCCGGCGAGCACCTGGCCGAGCGAACCGTCGATGGTGATGACGTCGCCGGTCTTGAAGGTGCGCGAGCCGATGCTCATCGTGCCGCGGCCGTAGTCGACGCGGATGGTGCCGCAACCGGAGACGCAGGGCTTGCCCATGCCGCGCGCGACCACCGCGGCATGCGAGGTCATGCCGCCGCGGGTGGTCAGGATGCCTTCGGCGGCGTGCATGCCGTGGATGTCCTCGGGGCTGGTTTCGATGCGGACCAGGATGACCTTGCGGCCGTCGCCCTGAAGCTTGGCGGCTTCATCCGAGGAGAACACGATCTCGCCGGAGGCCGCACCCGGGGATGCCGGCAGGCCGGTCGCGATCACGTCGCGCTTGGCGCCGGGATCGATGGCCGGATGCAGCAGCTGGTCGAGCGAGGCGGGATCGATCCGCATCACCGCTTCCTTCTTGGTGATCAGGCCTTCATTGGCGAGCTCGACCGCGATACGCAGCGCCGCCTTGGCGGTGCGCTTGCCGCCGCGGGTCTGGAGCATCCACAGCTTGCCCTGCTCGACCGTGAACTCCATGTCCTGCATGTCGCGGTAGTGCTTCTCGAGCAGCGTGTAGATCCGCGTCAGCTCCTTGAAGGCCTCCGGCATCGCCGCTTCCATCGATGCCTTGTCCGAGCCCGACTCCTTGCGCGCCTCCTCGGTGATGTCCTGCGGCGTGCGGATACCCGCCACCACGTCCTCGCCTTGCGCGTTGATCAGGAACTCGCCGTAGAGCTTGCTCTCGCCGGTCGAGGGATTGCGGGTGAAGGCAACGCCGGTCGCCGAGGTCTCGCCCATGTTGCCGAACACCATGGCCTGCACGTTGACCGCGGTGCCCCAGGATTCCGGAATGTCGTGCAGCTTGCGGTAGGTCACCGCGCGCGCGTTCATCCAGGATGAAAACACGGCACCGATCGCGCCCCAGAGTTGGTCATGCGGATCCTGCGGGAAATCCTTGCCGGTCTCACGGGCGACCGCGTCCTTGTACTTGCCGACCAAATCGACCCAGTCCTCGGCGGAGAGGTCGGTGTCGAGCGTGTAGCCCTGGCTGTCCTTGAAGGTGTCGAGGATTTCCTCGAAGTGATGATGCTCGAAGCCGAGCACCACGTCCGAATACATGGTGATGAAGCGGCGATAGCTGTCATAGGCGAAGCGGCGGTCGCCCGACAGTTCCGACAGCGCTTCGACGGTCTCGTCGTTGAGGCCGAGATTGAGCACGGTGTCCATCATGCCCGGCATCGAGGCGCGCGCGCCGGAGCGCACGGAGACGAGCAGCGGGTTCTTGGTGTCGCCGAAGATCTTGCCGGTCAACTTGCCGACATGGTCGAGCGCTTTCTCAACCTGAGACTGCAATTCCTTCGGGTAGGACTTGTCGTGTGCATAGAAGTAAGTGCAGACCGAGGTTGGGATGGTGAAGCCGGGAGGCACGGGAAGGCCGAGATTGGCCATCTCGGCGAGGTTGGCGCCCTTGCCGCCGAGCAGGTCGCGCATCTCGGTCCGGCCCTCGGCCTTGCCGTCGCCGAATGTGAACACCCATTTGCCGGCCTTGGCCGCGGCGGGCGCCGCTTTGGCCGGTGCGGCCTTCACAGCGACCTTGGCGGCAACCTTCGGCGCAGCCGGCTTGGTCGCAGCCTTCGCGGCGGGCTTGGCAGCCGGCTTCGAGACCGGCCTGGCGGCGGCCTTCGCCGGGGCCTTGGCGACCGGCTTGGGAGCGCTCTTGGCGAGCGCCTTGCGGGCCGCCGGCGCGGCCTTCGCCTTGGCGGAGGGCTTTGATTTCGCTGCAGTTTTAGAAGGCTTCGAGGCGGCTTTGGCCATAGCTTGCACACAACCTGCGAGAGGAAAGGGAAATCGCGCGCCTTACACCACTTTGGGCAGGGTCGCGCAAGTCGAAGAGTTCCGGAAAATGAAGGCCTAGAGATGGAGCCACTTCAACAATCCGAGCCCGATCGCACCATTTATGATGAGAAAGATCGCGACGATCAGGTTGAGAAGGCGCGGCATGATCAGGATCAGCACGCCCGCAAGCAGCGACAGGATCGGCGAAATGTGGGCGACAGTGATGTGCATGAATTGTCTTTCCGTGAGGTCGAGGCGAATCGCGGCCGGATCATAGCGGACCGGGTTCCGCGGGTAGAGACGCGTAAGACGCGAGCGAGTTCCCGGCTTCGCGAAAACTGCCCGAAAATGCCGCGAATGCGGCAAGCCATTTTCCGGAACATCACGCGCGTCGCAGCATTGGCAACCGGTCGCGCCATTGGCGCCGGCTGAAATCATGTCGAAGGAGTTGCCCATGCGGAACAGGATTCTCGCTCTCGCAGCGCTTGGCGTCGCGCTTGGTGCGCCGGTGGCGGCACAGGCGCAAAGCGGCATTACGGTGGGACGCGCGCCCGTCGTGGTCGACAGCGGCCCGACCATTGCGGTCGAACAGCGGCCGGCCTTCCGCGACTATGTCGTCGAACAGCGTGTGCCCGCGTTCCGGATTCCGGACCGCGTGGTGGTCGGTGCCACCTTACCAGATAGCGGCGTCACCTATTATGACGTGCCGCAACGTTTCGGCGCCACCACATATCGCTACACCGTCGTGAACGGCGAAACCGTGCTGGTCGAGCCGCGCTCGCGCCGCATCGTCGAGGTGCTGGACTAGCACTCGACACGAGTTGAACTCGATGTCCGGCGCGTCAAAATCAGGCTGACGCGTGAAGCTTGTCACGGACATCAGGCCCCGCCCGGTTCTCCCCCCGCCGGGTGGGGCTTTTTTGTGCTTCGAGTATGCGAGCTCTCGTGTCCCGGGCAAGCGAAGCGCGACCCGGGACCCAGAAACTCTGAGCACGCGGCGGCATGGGCCCCGGCTCTGCAGCGCACCGCCAAGTGGCGCTGCGCTGCGTTCGGGGCACGAGAGTTGCGATACCCGCGCCTCAATCCTGGATCTTCGAGAAATCCGCCACCGCACGCGTGGCGCTGCGGATCTCGTTCAGCAGCTTCAGACGGTTCTCACGCACCTTCGGATCGTCGTCGTTGACCCGCACCTTGTCGAAGAACGCATCGACCGGCGAACGGAGCTTCGCCATCGCGCTCATCGCAGCGGCGAAGTCTTCCTTGGCGACGGCGGCGCTTGCCTCCGCCTGCACTTCACCGATCGCCTTCGCCAGCGCCTTCTCCTCGCCGAGGCCATACAGCGCAGCATCCGGCGCGCCATCGAAGCTGCGCTTGTCCTTCTTCTCCTCGATGCCGAGGATATTGCTGGCGCGCTTGATGCCGGCCAGCAGGTTCTTGCCATCGTCGGTCTCGAGGAATTTTCCGAGCGCCTCGACGCGGCGAACGATCATCAAGAGATCGTCCTGGCCACCGAGCGCGAACACGGCGTCGACGAGATCGTGCCGCGCGCCCTGCTCCCGAAGCTGGACTTTCAGGCGGTCGGCGAAGAAGGCGAGCAGATCACTCGGAAGCTTCGACGCATCGGCCGGCTTCACGGACAGGCCGGCGAGGGCGGACGCCGCCACCTTCATGAGCGACAGCCGCAGCGCGTTCTCGGCAATCAGCCTGATCACGCCCAACGCCGCACGTCGCAGCGCGTAAGGGTCCTTGCTGCCCGTCGGCTTTTCGTCGATGGCCCAGAAGCCGACGAGCGTGTCGAGCTTATCTGCAAGTGCGACCGCAACGCTGACAGGATCGGTCGGCACGCGATCCGCGGGGCCTTGCGGCTTGTAGTGCTCTTCGCACGCAGCCGCGACCGAGGCATCCTCGCCCTGCGCCAGCGCGTAATACTTGCCCATCAGGCCCTGAACCTCAGGGAATTCGCCGACGACTTCGGTCAGCAAATCCGCCTTGGCCAGATGCGCGGCGCGCGTTGCCTTGGCGACATCGGCGCCGACCAGCGGCGCGATCTCGGCGGCAAGGCGTTCAATACGCTTGATGCGCGCTGCCTGCGTCCCGAGCTTCTCGTGGAACACGATCTGCTCGAACTTCGGCAGGCGGTCTTCCAGCTTCGTCTTGAGGTCCGTCTCGTAGAAGAACTTCGCATCCGACAGCCGCGGACGGATGACGCGCTCGTTGCCTGAGACGATGGTCTTGCCGCCGTCGGCCGCCTCGATATTGGCTGTCAGCACGAACTTGTTGGTCAGCTTGCCGGTCTTGGCATCCCTGACCACAAAACACTTCTGGTTGTTGCGGATGGTGGCGCGGATCACCTCTTCGGGGATCGCGAGATATTCCGCCTCGAACGATCCCATCATGACGACAGGCCATTCGACGAGACCCGAGACTTCGTCGAGCAGCACCTGGTCCTCGACCAGCTCAAAGCCTTGCGCAAACGTCAATTCCTTGGCGTCGGCGAAGATGATGTCCTTGCGCGCCTGCGGATCGAGGATGACTTTTGCGGCCTTCAACTTGGCTTCGTAGTCCTCGAAACGGCGCACGTTGATCGCAGCCGGCGCCATGAAGCGATGACCATAGGTCGTCTGGCCGGTCTCGATGCCATCGATCTCGAACTTCACGACATCGGGCTCTTCCGTCTCGGGCCCGAAGGTCGCGACGATCGCGTGCAGCGGGCGCACCCAGCTCAGCGAGCCGGGCTTGCCCGAGCGCGCGCCCCAGCGCATCGATTTCGGCCACGGGAAGGTGCGGATGATGACGGGCAGGATTTCCGCGAGCACGTCGATCGCGTCGCGGCCGGGCTTCTCGATCAGGCCGATGTAGAAATCACCCTTGGGGTCGCGCTGGATCTTGGCTTCGTCCAGCGATTTCAGGCCTGTCGCTTTCAGAAAGCCCTGCACGGCCGCATCGGGCGCGCCGACTTTCGGTCCGCGGCGTTCAGTCTTCAGATCAGGCTGGCGCGCGGGGATGCCGTGCACGGTGAGCGCGAGGCGGCGCGGGGTCGAGAACGCCTTCGCGCCCTCATAGACGAGGCCTTCGGCGACGAGCTTGTCGGTGACCATGCGGCGCAGATCGTCGGCCGCCTTGGCCTGCATGCGCGCGGGGATTTCTTCCGAGAACAGTTCAAGCAAAAGATCGGGCATCAGGCCGCTCCGCCCGCTTCAGTATGAATCCAGGCCTCGCCGCAGGCTTTTGCCAATTCACGCACGCGAAGAATGTAGCTCTGCCGCTCGGTCACGGAGATCACGCCGCGGGCATCGAGCAGGTTGAAGACGTGGCTTGCCTTGATGCACTGGTCGTAGGCGGGCAGCGCCATCAGATGCGCCTCGCGCTTGCCGTCCTTCCAGCCTGCTTCCAGGTACTTTCTGCACGCGCCTTCGGCCATCTTGAACTGCTCGAACAGCATGGCGGTGTCGGCAACTTCAAAATTGTGCTTCGAATATTCGCGCTCGGCCTGGAGGAAGACGTCGCCATAGGTGACCTTGGCGTCACCGTCGCGGCCGTTGAAGTTGAGATCGTAGACGCGGTCGACGCCCTGCACATACATCGCGAGGCGCTCGAGCCCGTAGGTGAGCTCGCCCGCGACCGGCGCGCATTCAAAGCCCGCGACCTGCTGGAAATAAGTGAACTGGGAGACTTCCATGCCGTCGCACCAGCATTCCCAGCCGAGGCCCCAGGCGCCCAGCGTCGGGCTCTCCCAATCGTCCTCGACGAAGCGGATGTCGTGCACGGCGGAATCGATGCCGATCGCGGCGAGCGACTTCAGGTACAGCTCCTGAAGGTTCGGCGGCGACGGCTTCATGATGACCTGGAACTGGTAGTAGTGCTGCATCCGGTTCGGATTCTCGCCGTAGCGGCCGTCCTTGGGCCGGCGCGAGGGCTGCACATAGGCGGCGTTCCAGGGTTTTGGTCCGAGCGCGCGCAGCGTGGTCGCCGGATGGAAGGTGCCCGCACCCATCTCCATGTCGTAGGGCTGCAGGATCACGCAGCCCTGCTCGGCCCAGAACCGCTGGAGCGCGAGGATGAAGCCCTGGAACGAACGTTCCGGGCGCATATGGGCGGGCAATGAGGCGTCCATCGTCAGATCAGGCTCTCGCGGGGGTTTTGGATCGCGCGGGACCGTATCGACGGTGGGGGTGGGAATCAAGGCAAAGGGGGCTTCTTACCTCTTCCGCTTGCGGGAGAGGTCGCGCCGAAGGCGCGGGTGAGGGCTCTGTCCTCTTGGGGGTTCTCGCCAGTGGAGGGACCCCCTCCCCAACCCTCCCCCGCAAGCGGGAGAGGGAGTGCACCGCGCGTGCGGTGGCACCGGCTAACCCGGCCGGTAAGCCCCGGTCACGGGATCACGCTTCAGCGTCTGGATATTCCCCATATGGGCGGCCTCGGCGACGCGCGAGAGGCGCATCTCCTCCAGCTCCTGGTTGATCCGGACGGCGGTCTTGTAGGCCCAGCGGACCACGGCAAGCCCGCCCAGGACGCCCGCGAAAGCGACGAACGGCGGCATCGGTCGTTCCTTGTTCACAGTGCTCAGCCCCCGCGCGCATTCTTGCGCAGACCGGGCCGCGCCGCAATTGGCTCGGGCCGGACCAAATGGCGCGGCAGGGGCGTCGCCTAGAACCCGAATTTTGCCCAGATCGCCCGCGTCTCGACCGCCGAGATCAGATCGTCCGGCAAGCCGGCCATTGATTCCATGGCCGAAAGCTGCCCCGCGCCGGGCGATTTCCGCCCCAGAAGGCCGGACAGCAGACCGGTCGGCTGGGCAATCACGGGGGTGAGAACCTTCTCGCCATAGCGGGCACGAAGAGTTGAGCGGAGATCGCCGATGCTGTCGGCGAGCCCCAGCGCGACCGCGCTCTCGCCGGCCCAGTATTCCCCCGTGAACAGCGTGTCGTCGGCGCCCTTCAGCCGCGTGCCGCGGCTCTCCTTGACCAGCGAAATGAAGATCTGGTGGATCTCGCGCTGGATCGCCTTGAGCTTGGCGACGTCGTCGGGATTCTCGGGCAGGAACGGATCGAGCATCGCCTTGTGCGAGCCGGCCGTGTAGAGACGCCGCTCGATGCCGAGCCGCTTGATCGCCTCCTGGAAACCGAAGCTGCCGCCGACCACGCCGATCGAGCCGAGGATCGAGGACGGATCGCAGATGATCTCGTCGCCGGCGCAGGCGATCATGTAGCCGCCGGAGGCCGCGACGTCCTCGACGAAGACAAGCACCGGCAGCTTCTTCTCCGCTGCGAGCTGCTTGATGCGCAGATAGATCTGGCGCGACTGCACCGGCGAGCCGCCGGGCGAGTTGATCACCAGCGCCACCGCCTTGGCGTTGCGCATCGAGAAGGCCCGCTCCAGCACGCGCGCGACGCCCGCCAGCGACATGCCCGGACGCAGCGGCGTCACCGCGCCGATCACACCTGACAGCCGCACCACGGGCACAACGGCCGTGCCGGGACGGAAGCGCGCCGGCAGATATTGCATGAGCTTGTCGGCCAGGCCGGAACTCGTGCGATCGTTCAATTGTTCGGCCATGCCGTTACCTCTGATTAACCATTTCTTATCACGCGACTGTCATTGAAAGTGCCTGGAACGTGTTTTGCAGATTTCCCGTTGGGAAGCTGCAATGAAGCAGCGGAGGAAACGCCATGAAGATCTATCTGCTGATACTGCTGATGTGCGCGCTTTTCACCGCGATTCGCTTTACCTCGGCCGAGACGCAGCACACGGAATCGCTTCCGCAGTAAGCCGTCACGGCTCTGCCAGCGGCAAAACCGCCCTCCCCTCCAGAATATCCTTCACCTCTTTTTTAGGCACGATTGACTCTTCGTTAAGCATCAGGCCCGGCAGCAATCGCGTCGGCGCTCTGCCGCCTTTGATCGCGCGCACCAGCACGCGGATCGCGGGCCGTCCCGCTTCACCGTGAACCGGCAGCACCACGAGGCTGCCGAAGCCGCGTGACAGCGCGGCCAAAACCTCACTGATCCCGTCTGCCCGCCAGATCAAGGTCAGCACGCCATTCGATCGGAGGATACGCCGCGCTGCATGCACCCACGCATGCAGCGTCTCCTCTGTCGCCACATGCGCGCTGTGGCGCGCCTGATCCGGCGAGCCGCGATGCCGCGCGGGATCGTTGAAGGGCGGATTCGTCAGCACCACGTCGACGCTGTCAGGCAAGAGCCCATGTGCCGCAAACGCCTGCGCATCCGCCGTGACGTCGAGCACGATCGTCTCGGCTGGAATCGCATTTGCCGCCGCATTGGCGCGCGCCAGCGCCGCCAGTTCCGGATCGATCTCGACCAGGCCGAGACGGATTCCGGCCACGCGGCGGGCGAGCGCCAGCCCGGCCGTGCCGATGCCGGCGCCGAGATCGACCACGCGATCGCCTCCCTTCGCCTCCGTGGCCGCCGCGAGCAAAATGGCATCGTGCCCGGCGCGATGGCCGGACCGCTTCTGCTTCAGCAGCAACTGGCCGCCGAGAAAGGCGTCCTCGGTGAGGTCGGCCTCAATCATCGCCGCGCAGTTCGTGGCTGAGGCCCGCCTCGGTCAGGAGCGCCCGCGCCTCCTGGGCGTCGTCCTCATGAACCAATATCCGCCGGGGCAGAATGCCGAGCGAGCCCTCGATGATGCTCATGTTCTGGTCCAGCACCAGATGATGGATGTTGGCTCCGTCGAGCAGCGCGCCGATCGCCGACACCAGCACCATATCGTTGGTCCGAACCAGTTCACGCAAAACACGGGTCTCCTGCCCAAAGGGGCTAAAGCGGCAAATGTCAATGGTTCCACGGCCCTTGCCGCATCCGCCGCCAGTTTCTATTGTATTTCCATCAGAATAGCCCTTCCGGGGCAAATATTGGAGACCGGCGTGGCCGTCATCGTACCTTTCGAAACTCCCGGCGCGTCGATCGAAGAGCTGGTTGCCCTTGTCGCCCCTGATATGGAGCGCGTCAACGCCACGATCCTGTCGCGGACCGGGTCTGATGTGACCATGATCCCCGAGGTCGCCAACCATCTGATCTCCTCCGGCGGCAAGCGCCTGCGCCCGATGCTGACGCTCGCCATGGCCAACCTCGCCGGCTACACCGGCGACGGCCACATCAAGCTCGCCGCCTCCGTCGAGTTCATGCACACCGCCACCTTGCTCCACGACGACGTCGTGGACGAGAGCGAGATGCGGCGTGGCAAGCTGTCGGCGCGGATGCTGTGGGGCAACGAGGCGAGCGTGCTGGTCGGCGACTTCCTGCTGGGCCAAGCGTTCCGCATGATGGTCGAGGTCGGCTCGCTGCGCGCGCTCGACATCCTCTCCGCCGCCGCCGCCACCATTGCCGAGGGCGAGGTGATGCAGCTCGCTGCGGCCAAGAACACCGCCACCACCGAGGACGAATATCTCGCCGTGATCCGCGGCAAGACCGCCGAGCTGTTTGCGGCCGCCTGCGAGGTCGGGCCCGTGATCGCCAACCGCCCGAAGGCGGAGCAGACCGCCTGCCGTTCGGTCGGCATGAATCTCGGCATCGCCTTCCAGCTCGTCGACGACGTGCTCGACTATGGCGGCAAGAGCGCAAAGCTCGGCAAGAACACCGGCGACGATTTTCGCGAGGGCAAGATCACGCTGCCGGTCGTGCTCGCCTTCCGCCGTGGCAACGACACCGAGCGCGCCTTCTGGATCCGGGCGCTCGAGCGCGGCGAGATCGGCGACAGCGACCTCGATCACGCCATCGGATTGATGAACAAGCACCGCGCGCTGGAAGACACGATCAGCCGCGCCCACCACTACGGCGCCATGGCCGTGGACGCGCTGGCGCTGTTCCCGTCCTCGCCGATGAAGAGTGCGCTGGAGCAGGTGGTGGCGTTTTGTCTGGCGCGGTCGCATTAGGGCGATCGCCTCCCGGCACTCCTATCGCTTCCGCGCTGCCAATAGCCCCGTCATCCTGAGGCACGAGTGGCGCAATGCAAAGCATTGCGCCGGGAGCCTCGAAGGATGCACGGCCGAGATGCATCCGGGCCGTCGCCCTTCGAGGCTTGCTCTGCTGCGCTTTGCGCAGCAGAGCGCGCACCTCAGGGTGACGGTGTTGGATCCGTGCGCATTGCTCCCACACCGTCATTGCGAGCGCAGCGAAGCAATCCAGTCTGCCACCGCGGCGAGACTCTGGATTGCTTCGCT
>NZ_AKIY01000039.1 GCF_000282615.1 Bradyrhizobium sp. YR681
GCGCCTGCCGCTCCAGGCGGTGCTGCTGGTCGCGATCCCCGTCAGCATCGGCGCCACATTTTTCCTGCGGCGGAAAGTAGCAGGATGAACGCCGAGAACCCAATCTGGGCGCTGATCTCCACCTTTGGTCTGATGTCGCTGTTCGCGGTCGGCGGTGCCGCGGCCGCGGTGCCCGAGATGCACCGCATCGCGGTCGAGGTACATCACTGGATGACCGACAAGCAGTTCGCCGATGCCTATGCGATCGCGCAGCTCTCGCCAGGTCCGAACGTGCTTATCGTGACGTTAATCGGCTATGCCGTCGCGGGAATTCCCGGCGCGCTCGCGGCAACGCTGGCGATGTGCCTGCCGACCGCGCTGGTTGCCTATTATGTCAGCCGTCTGTTGAACCGGCCCAGCCAATCGCGCTGGCCCGGTCTGATCCAGGCTGCACTGGTTCCGCTCTCGATCGGATTGATGGCAGCCAGCGCCCTGATCCTGGCCCAGTCGACCGATCGCACGATTGCTGCACTGCTTCTGACCGCAGTGGTTGCGGTGGTCGCGTCTGTCTCGCGCATCAATCCACTATGGCTCCTGCTCGCCGGGGGCTTGTTGGGTTTTGCTGGCATTGTGTAATGAAAATCGCTAGGCAGTGATCCGGGCGGGGGATCCATTTCCAGCCGATTAGAACAACACTGCGCGTGACTTACGGGTCGCGGAGGAGACATGCATGGCCGATACGATGGGCCACTCAGCGACAGCCACCCGAAACACATCGGTGGCGATCGGCTTTTGCCTGCTGGCGATTGCGCCGCAGATATTCGAATTCATCTGGTCGATCGGGACAATTTTCGGCTGGGGCGCGGGACGCGGCCCGGCCACGGTCCTGATCAGCCACGCGACCGCACTGGTCGCGGGCGCTCCCGCTGCGCTGATCGGAGCGGCCAGTGGTGACACCAAGAAGGCGTCATCCGATGTGCTGCTGGCGCTGATCTATTCCTACCCGATCCTTGTGGTGGCGATCGTCACGCTGTTCATGACCATCAGGTCGGCACAGGATTATGTTGGTGGCGTCATCCTGATGGCGCTGGCCCTGTTCGCGCTGTGGGCTTCGAGCGATTTGCAGGGAATGCGCGGCTTCTCCTTCGGCGCGGGCACCGCGCCGCGCATGTTCGGCGGGCTGCTGGTCGCCTTGTCCGCAGGCATCGCCTTGACCGGCCTGCTGACCGATGGGCCGGCGATGGCGCATTATGCCTGGCGCGGGCCGATGTTCGTGATGGCCGCGATCGTGTTTTTCGCGCTGGCGATCCGGCCGCTCGGCGTTGTGGTCTCCGCCTTCGTCAGCTTCATGATCGCGGCGACAGGATCGCATGAGACGCGCTGGCTGGAGGCTGCCATCGTTGGCGCCTGCCTGACGCTCGGCTGCGCGATCCTATTCCCCTACGTGCTCGGGCTGCCGATGCCGATGTTCCCGCGTTTCCTGGTCCAGTGAGGGCGTGATGGATATTTTTGCCAACCTCGCTCACGGCTTTGCCGTCGCGCTCTCTCCGATCAACCTGCTGATGTGCCTGATCGGGGCGCTCGTCGGCACGCTGGTCGGCGTTCTCCCTGGCATCGGCACCATCGCGACGGTCGCGATGCTGCTGCCGATCACCTTCGGTCTGCCGCCGGTCGGCGCGCTGATCATGCTCGCCGGCATCTATTACGGCGCGCAATATGGCGGCTCGACCACGTCGATCCTGGTCAATATTCCAGGTGAGGCGACATCGGTCGTCACCGCCATCGACGGTCACCAGATGGCCAAGCAGGGCCGCGCCGGTCCGGCGCTGGCGATCGCCGCGATCGGCTCGTTCTTCGCCGGCTGCGTTGCGACTGTCCTGATCGCTGTCCTCGGCGCGCCACTCACAAAACTCGCGCTGGCGTTCGGTCCGGCCGAATATTTCTCGCTGATGGTGCTCGGCCTGATCTTCGCGGTCGTGCTGGCCAAGGGCTCGGTGCTGAAGGCGATCGCGATGATCGTGTTCGGTCTGCTGCTGTCGATGGTCGGTTCGGACATCGAGACCGGCGCCTCGCGCATGGCCTTCAACATTCCGGAGCTGGCCGACGGTCTCGGCTTTGCCACGGTTGCGATGGGTGTGTTCGGCTTTGCCGAGATCATCCGCAATCTCGACGCAGGCGCCGAGATGAACCGCGACCTCGTGCAGCAGAAGATCACCGGCCTGATGCCGACCAAGAAGGATCTGAAAGACTCGGCGCCTGCGATTCTGCGCGGCACCGCGCTCGGCTCGATCCTCGGCATTCTGCCGGGCGGCGGCGCGGTGATCGCGTCCTTTGCGGCCTACACGCTCGAGAAGAAGCTCGCCAAGAACCCGTCGCGGTTCGGCCGCGGTGCGATCGAGGGCGTGGCGGCACCGGAAAGCGCCAACAACGCCGCGGCGCAGACCTCCTTCATTCCGCTGCTCACCCTCGGCATCCCGCCGAACGCGGTGATGGCGCTGATGGTGGGTGCGATGACCATTCACGGCATCGTGCCGGGTCCGCAGGTGATGCAGAAGCAGCCGGATCTCGTCTGGGGCATGATCGCCTCGATGTGGATCGGCAATCTGATGCTGATCATCATCAACCTGCCGCTGGTCGGAATCTGGGTCCGCCTGCTGCGCGTGCCTTACCGGCTGATGTTCCCCTCGATCGTGATCTTCTGCGCGATCGGCATCTACTCGGTGAACAACGCGCCGGTCGACGTCATCCTCGCGGGCGTGTTCGGTCTGGTCGGCTACTGGCTGATCAAGCACGATTTCGAGCCGGCGCCGCTGCTGCTCGGCATGGTGCTGGGCCCGCTGATGGAAGAGAACCTGCGCCGTGCGCTCTTGATCTCGCGCGGCGACTGGAGCGTGTTCCTGACGCGTCCGCTGTCGGCGGTGCTGCTTGCGATCGCGGCCTTCCTTCTGACGCTCACGCTGCTGCCCATGCTGCGTGCCAAGCGTGACGAGGTGTTCACCGAATCCGAGAACTGATCGCGCCTGCGTCCGCGCGGCGCCCTGCGTCCGCGCGCCGCATTCGGAAGTCGAATCGACTTGTGTGATGTCTTCGTGAAATGAAAATGCCGGCCCTTGTGGCCGGCATTTTTGTTTGTGTCCCGGGGGAAACGACATGACTTCCATTCGCGCGCTCGCCACGGGCGCATGTGCTGCCGCGCTTGCATCGCTGTGTGCCTTCGTCGCACCCGCGAAGGCGCAGACCTATCCGACGCGTGGCATCACCATGATCGTGCCGTTCGCGGCGGGCGGGCCGACCGACGTGATCTCGCGCATCGTCACCGCGCACATGGCGCAGACGTTTGGCCAAAGCATCATCATCGAGAACGTCGTCGGCGCCGGCGGCACCACCGCGACCACGCGCGCCGCACGTGCGGCCAATGACGGCTATACGCTCATCACCGGGCATATGGGCACGCATGCCGCCTCGGTGCCGCTCTATCCCAAGCTCGCCTACCATCCCGAGAAGGACTTCGAGCCGGTCGCGCTGCTCGCGGGCACGCCGATCCTGATCCTCGCGCGCAAGGATTTTCCGCCGAAGGACCTGAAGGAGTTCGTGGCTTACGTGAAGGCCAACGCCGAGAAGGTGAACGCGGCGCATGCCGGAATCGGCTCGGTCTCGCATGTCTCGTGCGAGCTGCTGCACTCCATCCTCGACATCAAGCCGGTCGGCGTGCCCTTCAACGGCACGGGCCCCGCGATGAACGCGCTGGTCGCCGGACAGGTCGACTACATGTGCGACCAGATCGTCAATGCCGTGCCGCAGATCAACGCCGGCACCATCAAGGCCTATGCGATCGCAACGGTCGAGCGCAATCCGTCGCTGCCGAACGTGCCGACGACGACGGAAGCCGGCCTGCCGGCATTCCAGGCCCAGGCCTGGAATGCGATGTTCGCGCCGAAAGGGACTTCGCCGGCGATCATCGCCAGCCTGAACGCCGCCGCCATCAAGGCGCTCGACGACGAGACCGTGAAGAAGCGTCTGCTCGAGCTCGGCAGTGTCATCCCAGGTCCTGCGGACCGGACGCCGGAGGCGCTGGCGACCCTCGTCAAGAACGAGATCGCAAAGTGGACCCCGGTCCTCAAACCGGCGACTTAACCAGCACTTTCAAGCTGATAGGGCAGGGGCGGGACCTCGGTTCCGCCCCTTGTCTTTGCGCCGGGAGCGCTCAATTTTCCGGGTATAATCGGTGCAGGCAGCGAATCGCCGCTGTCGCAGCGCCGGGGGCGCCGTTAAGTTCGCCGCCTCCCCAAAGGCTCTATCGCACATGCACCAGTATCAGGACCTGCTCGAGCGGATTCTTTCAGACGGCGCCGAGAAGACCGACCGGACCGGCACCGGGACGCTGTCGGTGTTCGGCCATCAGATGCGCTTCAACCTGTCCGCCGGCTTCCCGATGCTGACCACCAAGCGGCTGCCGCTGAAGGCGATCGTGCATGAGCTGCTGTGGTTCCTGAAGGGCGACACCAACATCAAATATCTGCGCGACAACGGCGTCACCATCTGGGACGAATGGGCCGATGCCAATGGCGATCTCGGCCCGGTCTACGGCCATCAGTGGCGCTCCTGGCCAGCGCCTGACGGACGCAGCATCGATCAGGTCGCCAACGTCGTCGACATGATCAAGCGCAATCCGGACTCGCGCCGGCTGATCGTTTCGGCGTGGAATCCGGCCGAGGTCGACAAGATGGCGCTGCCGCCGTGCCACTGCCTGTTCCAGTTCTACGTCGCCAACGGCAAATTGTCGTGCCAGCTCTACCAGCGCTCGGCTGACGTGTTCCTCGGCGTGCCCTTCAACATTGCCTCCTATGCGCTGCTCACCATGATGGTGGCGCAGGTCACGGGCCTGAAGCCCGGCGACTTCGTGCATTCGTTCGGCGACACCCATCTCTATTCCAACCATCTGGAGCAGGCGAAGCTCCAGCTCACGCGTGCGCCGCGTGCGCTGCCGGTAATGCGGATCAACCCCGACGTGAAGGACATCTTCTCGTTCCGCTTCGAGGATTTCGAGCTCGTCGGTTACGATCCGCATCCGCACATCAAGGCGGAAGTCGCGGTCTGACGCAGATGTCACTGAACGTCCGCCGCGTGCGTCCAGGCGAAGCCGGGCTGGTTCTCTCCTTCATTCGAGAACTCGCCGAGTACGAAAAACTCTCGCACGAGGTCGAGGCGACCGAGGCTGACATCGCGGACGCGCTGTTCGGCGACAGGCCGCAACTCTATTGCGCGATCGCCGAATGGAACGGCGAGGCGGTCGGCTTTGCGGTCTGGTTCGCCAACTTCTCCACGTTCAGCGGCCGCCACGGCATCTATCTCGAAGATTTGTACGTGCGGCCGTCGCATCGGGGCAGGGGCCTCGGCAAGGCGCTGCTGGTTCATCTCGCGAACGAATGCGTCGAGAATGGCTGGTCGCGCCTGCAATGGGCGGTGCTCGACTGGAATGCGCCGTCGATCGCGTTCTACAAATCGCTCGGTGCGGTGATGATGGACGACTGGACGCTGTGTCGCGTCTCCGGGCCCGCGCTGACACGACTTGCAGGGAGCGCGAGTTGATGGAGATCGTCTTCGTCGTCGCGATCGCGGAGAACGGCGTCATCGGCGCCGGTGGCGCGATGCCGTGGAGGATGAAATCCGACATGCAGCGCTTCAAGGCGCTGACGATCGGCAAGCCCGTGATCATGGGCCGCAAGACCTTCGAATCCCTGCGCCGGCCGCTGCCGGGCCGCACCAACATCGTGATCACGCGTGACGCGGACTATCGCGCCGCGGGGGCCGTCGTCACGACATCGTCCGCCGATGCCGGGGCGGTCGCGCTTGGCGACGCCCTGCGGCGTTCGGTCACCGAGATCGCGGTGATCGGCGGCGCCGAGATCTATCGGCGATGGCTCGATCGTGCCGATCGCCTCGAGATCACCGAAGTGCATGCGCGGCCCGAAGGCGACACGCATTTCGACATCGACCGGGCAGAATGGGATGAGGTTGCGCGCGTCCGCCATCCTGCCGGCCCCGACGACGGCGCCGACTTCTCCTATGTGACATATCGTCGGCGGCGCGGCCATTAACCGCTTTCGCCAATGTTTACATTGACTTTTTCGTGCCCGAGCATAGCTCGGAAGACGGCGAGGGCTGCGTTGTAAGGGACCTGCCTGTCCCCTATAAAGCCGGACCGGACAAAGCGGGCGGGGGCAATTCCACCCTGCCGAGGAGAGCGTCGAATGCCGTGGAAGAATCAGGGCGGTGGCCCGTGGGGCTCGGGTCCGAAAGGACCATGGGGCTCAGGCCCGCAACCAGTCGGGCCGAGGCCGCCGGATCTGGAAGACCTTCTGCGGCGTGGCCAGGACCGCCTCCAGCAGATCATGCCGGGGGGCTATTTCTCCGGCATCGGCATCACGCTGATCGTCCTGCTCATCGTCGCGTTCTGGCTGCTGTCCGGCTTCTTCCGGGTGCAGTCCGAGGAACAGGGCGTGGTGCTGCGCTTCGGCAAGCACGTGCGTACCGTGGACCCGGGCCTGAACTATCACCTGCCTTATCCGATCGAGACGGTGCTGCTGCCGAAGGCGCTGCGCGTCAACACGATCTCCATCGGCATGACGCTGATCGACGATCCGGCGCGGCGCGGCCGCTCCATCCGTGACGTGCCGGAAGAGAGCCTGATGCTGACCGGCGACGAGAACATCGTCGACGTCGATTTCACCGTGCTGTGGCGCATCAAGCCCAACGGCGTCGGCAACTTCCTGTTCAACATCCAGAATCCCGAAGGCACCGTGAAAGCGGTCGCCGAGAGCGCAATGCGCGAGGTGATCGGCCGCTCGCAGATCCAGCCGATCCTGACCGGTGCGCGCAACGTGACCGAGCAGAATGTGCAGGAATTGATGCAGAGGACGCTCGACGGCTACGGCTCCGGCGTCCTCATCACCCAGGTGCAGATGCAGAAGGTCGACCCGCCCGGCGACGTGATCGCTGCGTTCCGCGACGTCCAGGCGGCGCGTGCCAATCTCGAGCAGCTGCAGAACGAGGCGCAGACCTACGCCAACCAGGTGGTGCCGCAGGCCCGCGGACGTGCCGCGCAGATCATGCAGGCCGCCGAAGGCTACAGGGAGCAGACGGTCGCCGAGGCCAAGGGCCAGAGCTCGCGCTTCCTGAAGGTTTACGAGGAATACAAGAAGGCGCCCGACGTGACGCGTGAGCGGATCTACCTGGAGACGATGGAGCGCGTGCTCGGCGGCGCCGACAAGCTCGTCTATGACGGCGGCCCCTCGGGCCAGGGCATCGTGCCCTATCTGCCGCTCGGCGAATTGACCACCAAGCGGCCGCCTACCACCGGTCAGCCCTCGAGCGGAGGCACGCGATGAGGTCTCCGGTCACAGGTATCGTCACCCTCCTCGGCCTCCTGCTCGTCGTGATCGTCGGCTACATGTCGCTGTTCACGGTGCAGCAGACCGAGCAGACCATCGTGCTGCAGTTCGGCCGGCCCGTCGACGTCGTCACCGATCCCGGCCTGCACTTCAAGGCGCCGTGGAATTCGGTGATCAACATCGACAAGCGGATCCTCGATCTGGAGAACCCGTCGCAGGAAGCGATCGCGTCCGACCAGAAGCGGCTCGTGGTCGACGCCTTCGCGCGCTACCGCATCAAGGACGCGCTGCGCTTCTATCAGAGCATCGGCTCGATCCAGGCCGCCAACATCCAGCTCACCACGCTCCTGAACGCGGCGCTGCGCCGCGTGCTCGGCGAGGTCACCTTCATCAACGTGGTGCGGGACGACCGCGAGAAGCTGATGCAGCGCATCCGCGAGCAACTCGACCGCGAGGCCGACGGCTACGGCATTCAGGTCGTCGACGTCCGCATCCGCCGCGCCGACCTGCCGGAGCAGAACAGCCAGGCGGTCTATCTGCGCATGAAGACCGAGCGCGAGCGGGAAGCCGCCGAGTTCCGCGCGCAGGGCGGCCAGAAGGCCCAGGAGATCCGCTCCAAGGCCGATCGCGAGGCGACCGTGATCGAGGCGGAAGCGAGGTCCCTGGCCGAGCAGACCCGCGGTGTGGGCGACGCCGAGCGCAACCGCCTGTTCGCGGAAGCCTACGGCAAAGACGCCGACTTCTTCGCCTTCTACCGGTCGATGGCGGCCTATGAGAACGGGCTGAAGTCGAGCGACACCCGCTTCCTGCTGCGTCCGGACTCGGATTTCTTCCGGTTCTTTGGTAACCCGTCCGGCAAGACGGCGGCCGAGACGCCGGCGAAGCCGTGAGCTAGACAGAGGGCGGCAGTCCTGCCGCCCTTCATCCAGACAAGAACAGCACAACGGGAGGTTCCATTCCGATGAGGTCCATTGCGTTCAACGACTTCCTCATCGGCCTGGGCATCCTGTTCGTGCTGGAAGGCTTGATGTTCGCGGCCAGTCCGAACTGGATGCGCAAGGCCATGAAGAGCGCCATCGCCACGCCGGACAATATCCTCCGGGTGGTCGGGATCGGTTCGGCCGTGGCCGGCCTGGTCCTGATCTGGGTGATGCGGCGTCCGATTTAGTCGGCACGCCAACGCCAAAGTGAAGGCAACAGGCCGGTTTTCGCCATATTATCGGGGTCTTGAGGCCCGGTAAGGTCCGCGCTTGCGCGGTGCCCCCGTTCGAGCGCAGTCTGGCGCCGAATCCCTTTTCCTGGAGATCACAATGTCCGCTGCCATCATTGCCCCGTCCCGCTTGCGCCCGATCCGCTTGCGACTTGGGCTGGCCGCGCTTGCCGTCAGTGCTTTCAGTGCGTTCGGCAACCCGGCTCAGGCACGTGGACCGGAGGGCATCGCCGATGTCGCCGAGAAGGTGATCGACGCGGTCGTCAACATCTCGACTTCGCAGACCGTCGAGGCCAAGGGCGGCGGTAGCAACAGCATGCCGCAATTGCCGCCCGGCTCGCCCTTCGAGGAGTTCTTCGACGACT
Source organism: Bradyrhizobium sp. YR681 (assembly GCF_000282615.1). Lineage (GTDB taxonomy): Bacteria > Pseudomonadota > Alphaproteobacteria > Rhizobiales > Xanthobacteraceae > Bradyrhizobium. Next base: position 8,946 of record NZ_AKIY01000039.1, read on the forward strand.
TCTTCAAGAACCGCAAGGGTCCGGGCGGTGGCAGCAAAGGCGGCGACAACGGCCCGCCGCGCAAGACCAACTCGCTCGGCTCGGGCTTCATCATTGATACCGCCGGCGTCGTCGTCACCAACAACCACGTCATCGCGGATGCCGACGAGATCAACGTCATCCTCAACGACGGCACCAAGATCAAGGCCGAGCTGGTCGGCGTCGACAAGAAGACCGACCTCGCGGTGCTCAAGTTCAAGCCGACCAAGCCGCTGGTCGCGGTGAAGTTCGGCGATAGCGACAAGCTGCGTCTCGGCGACTGGGTGGTCGCGATCGGCAACCCGTTCAGCCTCGGCGGCACGGTGACCGCCGGCATCGTCTCGGCCAAGAACCGCGACATCTCCTCCGGGCCCTATGACAGCTACATCCAGACCGACGCCGCCATCAACCGCGGCAATTCGGGTGGTCCGCTGTTCAACCTCGATGGCGATGTCATCGGCGTCAACACGCTGATCATCTCGCCGTCCGGCGGCTCGATCGGCATCGGCTTCGCCGTGCCGTCGAAGACGGTCGCCGGTGTCGTCGACCAGCTCCGCCAGTTCGGCGAGCTGCGCCGCGGCTGGCTGGGCGTGCGCATCCAGAGCGTAACCGACGAGATCGCCGAGAGCCTCAACGTCAAGCCGCCGCGCGGCGCGCTGGTCGCCGGCGTCGACGACAAGGGCCCGGCCAAGCCGGCCGGCATCGAGCCGGGCGACGTCGTCGTCAAGTTCGACGGCAAGGACGTCAAGGACCCCAAGGATCTCTCCCGCGTCGTCGCCGACACCGCGGTCGGCAAGGAGGTCGACGTCGTCATCATCCGCAAGGGCCAGGAGGAGACCAAGAAGGTCACGCTCGGCCGCTTGCAGGATCCCGACAAGGTGCAGGCCGCGGTGAAGACCGACGAGCCCGCGCCGGAGAAGCCGGTGACGCAAAAGGCGCTCGGTCTCGATCTCGCCGCGCTGAACAAGGATCTGCGCACGCGCTACAAGATCAAGGACAGCGTCAAGGGCGTGGTCGTCACCAATGTCGACGCCAATTCGGATGCCGCCGAGAAGCGCCTCTCCGCCGGCGACGTCATTGTCGAGGTGGCGCAGGAGGCTGTCTCGAGCGGTGCCGACATCCAGAAGCGGGTCGACCAGCTCAAGAAGGACGGCAAGAAGTCGGTGCTGCTGCTGGTGTCCAACGCCGACGGCGAGCTGCGCTTCGTGGCGCTGAGCGTGCAGTAGTCGCGGGTCAGTCTTGTAGGGTGGGCAAAGCGAAGCGTGCCCACGCATTTTGGCGAATCGAGAGAGATGGTGGGCACGGCGCAAATGCGCCTTTGCCCACCCTACGACCGCGGAGTGTGTAGCAACGATCGCAGAGGCTACGCCTCCACAAACTCCTCGCGCCGATACCCCTGCGCATAAAGCAACGCGGTGAGATCGCCGTGATCGATCCGCGCCGCGGCCGCAGCCGCCACGGCCGGCTTGGCGTGATACGCCACGCCCAGCCCCGCGGCCTGGATCATCGCGAGATCGTTGGCGCCGTCGCCGACCACGATGGAGTCGATGTCGTCGAGATCGAACGATTCCATCAGATCCACCAGCGTCGCGAGTTTTGCTGCGCGCCCCAGGATCGGCTCCTTGACCTCGCCGGTGAACTTGCCGTCACGCACCACGAGCTCGTTGGCGCGGTTCTCCTGGAAGCCGATTTGTGCCGCGACAGCGCTCGTGAACAGGGTGAAGCCGCCGGAGACGAGGCAGGTATAGGCGCCGTGGGCGCGCATGGTCGCGACCAGTGCGCGGCCGCCCGGCGTCAGCGTGATGCGCTTGGCCAGCACCTCGTCGACGACGCTGGCGGGGAGGTCCTTCAGCAGCGCGACGCGCTCGCGCAGCGCCGGCTCGAACTCGATCTCGCCGCGCATGGCGCGCTCGGTGATGCCGGCGACATGGGCCTTCATCCCGACGAGATCGGCGAGCTCGTCGATGCATTCCTGGCCGATCATGGTGGAATCCATGTCGGCCAGAAAAAGCTTCTTGCGCCGGACGCCGGCAGGCTGCACCACGATGTCGATCGGCAGGTCGCCGCGCAGCTCGCGAAGCCGCTGCTCGATGGCGTGACGGTCGGCTTCGAGGTTACTGTCGGCGCCGAAGGGGATGTCGACCGCAACCCCGTCGAACAGCCAGTGCGCAGGCGCCGCCTGAGGCAGCACGGCGCGGGCGCCGTCGACGATGGTACTATCGAGCGCGGGATTGTCAGGGTTGCAGATCAGCGTGGCGACGAGGGACATTTGAGGTTTTCGTGAGCGAGGGGCATTCCAGCAAGGCCGTGCTTATCGCAGGCCCGACCGCCAGCGGCAAGTCGGCGCTGGCGCTCGAGCTTGCTCTGAGTGCCGGCGGCACCGTCATCAATGCCGATTCCATGCAGGTCTACCGCGACCTCCGCATCATCACGGCTCGTCCCGCGCATGGCGATGAGGCGCGTGTTCCGCATCGCCTTTACGGCCATGTCGATGCGGCCGTGAATTTCTCGGCCGGTGCCTGGGTGAGTGACGCGGCCAAGGCGCTCGAGGAGGCCCATGCCGAAGGTCGGCTACCGATCTTCATCGGCGGGACCGGGCTCTATTTCAAGGCGCTGACGGCCGGCCTCTCCGTGGTGCCACCGATCCCCGCCGAGATACGCGACGAGGTGCGCGCCCGGCTGGAGCGGAACGGCGTCGAGGCGCTGCATGCGGAACTCGCGCGCCGCGATCCGCGCGCCGCCGAGCGATTGAACCTGCGCGACCGCACCCGGATCGCGCGCGCGCTCGAAGTGGTCGAGGCAACCGGCCGCTCGCTGCTCGACTGGCATCATGAGGGCCAGCCGCCGCTGTTGCCGAAAGACAGTTTTCGCGCAGTGTTCCTCGCGCCCGAACGCGACGAACTCTACGCCCGCATCGACGCGCGCTTCGACGCCATGCTCGGCTCCGGCGCCTTGAGGGAGGTCGAGCGCCTCGCCGCGAGACACCTCGATCCGCTGCTGCCGGCCATGAAGGCCCATGGCGTGCCGGCCCTGATCCGGCATTTGCGCGGTGAGCTCAGCCTGGAAGAGGCCGCCACGATCGGCCGCGCCGACACCCGCCACTACGCCAAGCGCCAATTCACCTGGTTCAGGCACCAATTGCCGGAGTTCGAGTGGGTGAAGTTGGAGGAGGCGAGGGGGTGGCTCGCGACGGTCGCGAACGCGGTGCGTACTCCCGACTGACGCGCTTTTGTGCTCGGGTTCCCGATTTTACCTCTCGCCGAACCCCGGGAACACCGCTACACTGCCAAAATCGCGCGGGAACGGCCGCATTGCCTTGACATCCAGGCTTTGGCCGTTATGTTTCGCGCAACCTTTGGGATGCCGAGCGTCTGCCATGCGCAACATTATTACCAAACTCCTTATCGCCGTCGTACCCAGGCACACCGCCGGGGGTGGCTAGCTGCCATCCACATGACAGGCGGTGTGCATGGGGCCCTCTTCGGGGCCTTTTTTATTTGCCGAACCCGACACGAACGAAGCCGCTGACAACAGCGCATCCGGAGCAAGCCAATGAGCGACAAGAGCCACGATCCGAACCAGATGACCGGCGCCGCGATGATCGTTCGCGCGCTCATCGATCACGGCGTGACCGACATTTTCGGCTATCCCGGCGGTGCGGTGCTTCCGATCTATGACGAGATTTTCCAGCAGAGCGAGGTCCAGCACATCCTGGTCCGCCACGAGCAGGGCGCCGGTCATGCCGCCGAGGGCTATGCGCGCTCGACCGGCAAGCCGGGTGTCGCGCTGGTGACCTCCGGCCCCGGCGCCACCAACATGGTGACGCCGCTGACCGACGCGCTGATGGACTCGATCCCGCTGGTCTGCATCTCCGGCCAGGTGCCGACGCATCTGATCGGCAACGACGCGTTCCAGGAATGCGACACGGTCGGCATCACGCGTCCCTGCACCAAGCACAATTGGCTGGTGCGCGACGTCAACGATCTCGCAAAAGTCCTGCACGAGGCGTTCTACGTGGCGACCACGGGGCGCCCGGGCCCGGTGCTCGTCGACGTGCCCAAGGACGTGCAGTTCGCAACCGGCACCTATCATCCGCCGCGCAAGTCCGACGTGCACCGCTCCTACGCGCCGCGCGTGAAGGGCGATGCGACGCAGATCCGCAAGGCGGTGTCGTTGCTCGCCAATGCAAAACGTCCCGTGATCTACAGCGGCGGCGGCGTCATCAATTCCGGCCCCGAAGCGACCAAGCTGCTGCGCGAACTGGTCGAGGTCACCGGCTTCCCGATCACCTCGACGCTGATGGGCCTGGGCGCCTATCCGGCGTCGGGCAAGGCCTGGCTCGGCATGCTCGGCATGCACGGCACCTACGAAGCCAACATGACCATGCATGATTGCGATGTCATGCTGTGCGTCGGCGCGCGCTTCGACGACCGCATCACCGGCCGCGTCGATGCGTTCTCGCCGAATTCGAAGAAGATCCACATCGACATCGACCCGTCCTCGATCAACAAGAACATCCGCGTCGACGTGCCGATCATCGGCGATTGCGGCAATATCCTCGGCGACATCCTCCAGGTGTTCAAGGCCGAGGCGAAGAAGCCCGACATCAAGGCGTGGTGGCAGCAGATCGCACAGTGGCGGGCGCGCAACTCGCTCTATTACAAGAAGAGCAACGACGTGATCCTGCCGCAGCACGCGATCCAGAGCCTGTTCGAGGCGACGCGTGGCAAGGATACCTACATCACGACGGAGGTCGGCCAGCACCAGATGTGGGCGGCGCAGTTCTTCGGCTTCGAGGAGCCGCACCGCTGGATGACCTCGGGCGGTCTCGGCACGATGGGCTACGGCCTGCCAGCCGCGGTCGGCGTGCAGGTCGCGCACCCCGACAGCCTCGTCATCGACATCGCGGGCGACGCCTCGGTGCAGATGACGATGCAGGAGATGTCGACGGCGGTTCAGTACGAACTGCCTATCAAGATCTTCATCCTCAACAACCAGTACATGGGCATGGTGCGGCAGTGGCAGCAGCTGCTGCACGGCAACCGCCTGTCGCATTCCTACTCCGAGGCGCTGCCGGATTTCGTCAAGCTTGCGGAAGCCTATGGCGGCGTCGGTCTCCAGGTGCACAAGCCGTCCGATCTCGACGGCGCCATCCAGGAGATGATCTCGGTCAAGCGCCCGGTGCTGTTCGACTGCCGCGTCGCCGCGCTCGAAAACTGCTTCCCGATGATCCCGTCCGGCAAGGCGCATAACGAGATGCTGTTGCCCGAGCAGGCCAACGACGAGGCCACGGCAAAGGCGTTCGCCGGCGGCAAGGCGCTGGTGTGAGACTTCGAGATGTTTGACCTCAAGGAGCTCGAACGCGCCCACGAGATGGTCGGCACCGCCATGACGCCGACGCCGGCGCACGCCTGGCCGCTGCTCGGCCAGCGCTTGGGGACGCACGTCGTCGTCAAGCACGAGAACCACACGCCGACCGGTGCGTTCAAGGTGCGCGGCGGTCTCGTCTATCTTGACCGGCTGAAGCGGGAGCGGCCGAACGTGCCGGGCATCATCTCGGCCACCCGCGGCAATCATGGCCAGAGCCTTGCATTTGCGGCGCGGCGTCACGGCGTGCCCGCGGTGATCTATGTGCCCAAGGGCAATTCGGTCGAGAAGAACCATGCCATGCGTGCGTTCGGTGCCGATCTGGTCGAGCACGGTGACGATTTCCAGCTGGCGCGGGAGGAGGCCGGCCGCCGTGCGCAGTTCGAAGGCCTGCATATGGTGCCGTCGTTTCACCCCGACCTCGTGCTGGGTGTCGCGACCTACGCGCTGGAGCTGTTTCGCGCGGCGCCCGATCTCGACGTGCTCTACGTTCCGATCGGGCAGGGCTCCGGCATCAGCGCCTGCATCCTGGTGCGCGACCTGCTCGGCCTGAAGACCGAAATCGTCGGCGTGCAATCGACCGAGGCGCCGTCCTATGCGCTGTCATTCGCTGCCGGCAAGGTCGTGACGACCGAGACCAGCAACACGCTGGCCGACGGCGTGGCGACGCGCTTTCCGGATGCCGATGCCGTTGCGCTCATTTGCAAGGGTGCTTCGCGCATCGTGCAAGTGGCCGATGACGAGGTTGCCGCCGCGATCCGCGCCTACTGGACCGATACGCATAACCTCGCCGAGGGTGCCGGCGCTGCCGCGCTCGCCGCGGCGCTTCAGGAAAAGACAAAGCTGTCGGGCAAGCGCGTCGGTCTCGTGCTGTCCGGCGGCAATATCGATTTCGATCTGTTCCGCCGTTGGGTCGGGACGGACGCGCCCGCCGCCCGGCCGGCCATGGCGTGACGAAGAGAATAGAGGGGACGACAATGAACCAGCCCGCATCCGCCTATTTCATCGAAGAGCGTCACGACCCCAACGAGACGCACACGCTTGCGGTGCTCGTGCAGAACGAGCCCGGCGTGCTCGCGCGCGTCATCGGCCTGTTCTCGGGCCGCGGCTACAACATCGAGAGCCTCACGGTCTCGGAGACCGAGGCCCAGAAGCATCTGTCGCGCATCACCATCGTCACCACGGGCACGCCGATGGTGATCGCGCAGATCAAGCACCAGCTCGATCGCATGATCCCCGTCTACCAGGTCGTCGACATGACCCAGACCAAGCGCTCGATCGAGCGCGAACTGGCGATGGTGAAGGTGCGCGGGCAGGGCGAGCACCGCGTCGAGGCGCTCAGGCTGGCGGATGCGTTCCGCGCCCGCGTGATCGACGCCACCACCGAGAGCTTCGTGTTCGAGATCACAGGCAATACCGACAAGATCAACCAGTTTATCGACCTGATGCGCCCGCTCGGCCTTGTTGAGGTGTCGCGCACCGGCGTTGCCGCGATCGGCCGCGGGCCCGAAGGGATGTGAGCCATGCTGGCGCGCGACTGGTACTACAACGAGCGGAATCGGATGGGCATCGGCCCCGCCGTTGCCTCGATCTATGATAACCACGACGACGCCGATTTGCGCGCGCGCGCCGCGTTGAAAATGTTGGGCGTCCAGCGAGGCTGGCGGATTGCCGATATCGGCTGCGGCAACGGCGTGCTGGCGACCGAAGCCGCGCTGCTGGGTGCGCAAGTCGACGCCATCGACATCTCGCCTGCGATGCTGGCGCTCGCCGAGATCTATGCACGGGACCGCAAGGCCAAGGTTGCGACGCAGCCGGCCGGCCTGCTCAGCTTTGCTTACCAGCCGGACTCCTACGATCTGATCGTCAGCGAGTTCACGCTGCACCATCTGCCGGATTTCTGGAAGGTGGTGGCGATGTCGCGGATCTTTCGCGCGCTGAAGCCGGGTGCGACTTTCTACCTGCGCGACATCGTCTATGCCTCGATGCCCGACGCGGTCGAGCGCGACGTCGAGCAATGGGCCGACTTCCACATCAAGAACCATGATTTTTCCCGCGAGAGCGTGGTCACGCATATGCGCGACGAATATTCCACCTTCGGCTGGGTGATGGAGCGGATGCTGACCGATGTCGGCTTCGCGCTGATCTCGGTCGACTACCACGCACCGATGCACGGCACTTATCTCCTGCGCAAACCGAAAGCCGGCGAGCAAGGCTAGACACGAATAACAACAGGGCTGCACGACAGGGCAGAACCGGGAATAACAATGAAGCCGGCCGACATCCTCATCGCCATCGTGGTGGCGATCATCTGGGGACTTGCCTTCGTGGCGAGCCGGATCGCGCTCGACGAGTTTTCGCCGGAGCTGATGACGGCGATGCGTTTCACCATCGCCGCGGTGCCGTGCCTGTTCATTCCCAAGCCGAAGGTCGCCTGGTCGCTGCTGATCGCGATCAGTTTTACGCTGTTTCTCGGCCAGTTTCTGAGTCAGGCCTACGGCATCGCCCATGGCGTGCCGGTGGGCCTGACCTCCGTCGTCGTGCAGAGCCAGGCGCTGTTCACGATCGGCTTTGCCGCGATCGCGTTCGGCGAGCGGCCGACGCCGGTGCAGACGCTCGGCGTCGCCATCGCGGCAGCCGGCCTGCTGATGATCTGCGGCACCGTCGGTTACGATTTCAGCGTCGGTGCCTTTGCGGTGCTGATGATCGCGCCGCTCAGCTTCGCCGTCGGCAATCTCCTGCTGCGCGGCGCGCGCGGCGTGCCGATGTTCGACCTGTTCGCCTGGCTCTGCCTTGCGACCGCAGTGCCGCTTTTCGCGCTGGCGCTGGTCGTGAACGGGCCGGTGCCGACGTTCCAGTCGCTGATCCACATGTCGCTGACAGGTCTGATCTGCCTGCTGGCGATTGGCGCCATCTCCACCAGCATCGCCTATTGGCTGTGGGGGCGGCTGCTGCGTGATTATCCCGCGGCCCAGGTGGTGCCGTTCGCGCTGCTGGTGCCGTTCGTCGGCTCGGTCGCGTCCAGCGTCGTGTTCGGCGAACGGTTCGGCCCGCTGCGGCTCGCCGGCATGCTGATCGTGATCGGCGGCATCGCGGTGATGGTGCTGGCGCGGCGCCCGCAGATCCTGCCGAAGACGGCGTGAGGCGACGATGACCCACTCGCTCTTCTATGCCTTCCTCGCCTTCATGGTGGTGATGTACTTCACCCCCGGGCCGAACAACATCATGCTGCTGGCCTCGGGCCTGACCTATGGATTCAGGCGCACCATCCCGCACATCGCCGGCATCGTCATCGGCTTTGCCTTCATGGTCGCTGCGGTGGGTCTCGGGCTCGGGACCGTGTTCCTGGCCTATCCTATCCTCCAGACCATCCTGAAATATGCAGGAGCGGCCTACCTGATCTACCTCGCCGCGGTAATCGCCATGTCCGGCCCGACCACGCCGGGGGGCGACAGCGGCCGCGGCCCGATGACCTTCTGGGGCGCGGCGATGTTCCAGTGGATCAACGCCAAGGGCTGGGTGATCGTGATCGGCACCATCACCGCCTATGCGGCTATCGCGCAGTTTCCGGTCAACATCGCGATCCAGACCCTGATCAGCCTGCTCGTCGGCACGGTCTCGACCGTGGTCTGGGCCCTGTTCGGCACTGCACTACGTCCGGTGCTGACCTCCGAGCGGCTGGTCCGCGCCTTCAACATCCTGATGGCAATCCTGCTGCTCGCCTCCCTCTACCCCGTTTTCATGGATGCATGATGTCGCGGATTTCCATGCAGAAACGGGTTTCCCTAAGGGGCCGAAATGCTCTAGACAGCCCCCGAAATCCGCAAATTTCACCCTTCGGACACTGACTATCGGCCGATTCTGGCCCTGAACGAGGAAACGACTATGCGTGTTTATTACGATCGCGACGCCGACCTGAACCTGATCAAGGGCAAGAAGGTCGCCATCGTCGGCTATGGCAGCCAGGGCCACGCCCATGCGCTGAACCTCAAGGACTCCGGCGTCAAGGACGTCGCCATTGCCCTGCGCAAGGACTCGGGCTCGGTCAAGAAGGCGGAAGCCGCCGGCTTCAAGGTGATGGAAGTCGCCGACGCCGCCAAATGGGCCGACCTCGTCATGATGCTGACCCCGGACGAGCTCCAGGGCGACATCTACCGCGAGCACCTGCACGACAACATGAAGAAGGGCGCCGCCCTCGTGTTCGCGCACGGCCTCAACGTTCACTTCAACCTGCTCGATCCGCGCGCCGACCTCGACGTGCTGATGATCGCGCCGAAGGGCCCCGGCCACACCGTGCGCTCGGAGTATCAGCGCGGCGGCGGCGTGCCCTGCCTGATCGCGATCGCCAAGGACGTCTCGGGCAACGCCCATGACCTCGGCCTGTCCTACGCCTCCGCCGTCGGCGGCGGCCGCGCCGGCATCATCGAGACCACCTTCAAGGAAGAGTGCGAGACCGATCTGTTCGGCGAGCAGGTCGTGCTCTGCGGCGGTCTGGTCGAGCTGATCAAGGGCGGCTACGAGACCCTGGTCGAAGCCGGCTACGCTCCGGAGATGGCCTATTTCGAGTGCCTGCACGAAGTGAAGCTGATCGTCGACCTGATCTATGAAGGCGGCATCGCCAACATGAACTACTCGATCTCGAACACCGCCGAGTACGGCGAGTACGTCACCGGCCCGCGCATCGTCACCGCCGAGACCAAGGCCGAGATGAAACGCGTTCTCGCCGACATCCAGGGCGGCAAGTTCGCCCGCGACTGGATGCTCGAGAACAAGGTCAACCAGACCTCGTTCAAGGCGACCCGCGCCAAGCTCGCCCAGCACCCGATCGAGGAAGTCGGCGCGAAACTCCGCGACATGATGCCCTGGATCAAGAAGGGCGCGCTGGTCGACAAGAGCAAGAACTGAGGCTTGCGTTCGACCTCTCCCCGCCGGACGGCGGGGAGAGGTTCAACCTCTGAAACGATGGCCACGCAGACGTGCACCAGCCCGGCGCTCGCTCGGCGAGATCGCGGGCCGGAATGGTCACTACTTCTTCGTAGCTTCCGGCGGATCGGCGTCCGCGAATACGTCGGTTCGCTCTTTCCAAATGATCCAGCTGTCGCGCGCACGCGGATTTGCGTCGGGCTTGAGGAAGCGCCGCTCGCCCTTGCGCTTCAGCTCGGCATTTCCATCCCAGGCGGATTGACCGCCAAGGCGTACCGCTTCGTAGATCAGGGTGATGGTCTTGGGGGCGATATTGAAGTCTTGCATCGACGCGCGAAAGATTTCATCCGCAACGGCTCTTGGGCGCGTTTGGGTCCAATACAGGTAATCGTGAATAATCGCCGGATAGGTGTATTCGCCATCGGGGCGCAGCGCTGACCAGAATATCTGGGGTATGCTGGCAAAGTCGGTGACGAAGCCGGCCGGCGCCTCGACGGCTTCGAGCCTGGCGGGGGCATCCGCACCGGGTTGCCAGGATATGGGGCGCAGCAGATAGTAGATCGGCTCCTTGAAGCGGCCGACATGGAGGGGATCGTCGGAAGCTCGCTGCCGCGACGAAATCCATTCGTCCATCCAGCTTTCGACGGCTGTGCTCGCTTGCCCGCTCTGGGCCGTTTGGGCAGATCCGGTTTTGGCCACGCTCAGCCCGAGCGCGCTGCCGGCGGCAAGTGCGAGGGTTTCCCGTCGATTGAAGAGCATGCTGCTTTTCCTTCTGCTGGCGGTGGATGGCGCCGGCTTCAACAGCTGCCGCCGCGGACAGCCGCCGTCATCCGGAGTTTTCCGACGGTTTCGGCGTCGGCGACTCCGGTCGATTTGCTGCCGATCGCGCGCTGGAATTGGGCAATCGCGGCCTCGGTCTTTCCGGTGAAGTACCAGCTCGGCCTGCGCGCGAGGTAGCCGAGGTCGACCAGCATCTGCTCCAGCTCCTTGATGCGTGGCTCGAACTCGCCTTTTCTCAGATCCAGTTCCGGGCGCTGATTGGCTTCGATCGCGTCGCCACATAGCTGGTCGGATACGGGAGGCAGGTTGAAAAGGCCCGTCAGCACTGCCGCATCGACATCCCCCGGGCCCGGCAGAGCTGACTTGACCTCGGCGTATAATGGGAACGCCTCGGCGTCCAATACCAGGACTCCGTCCCGGCGGATCGACAAACTGGCGCCGCCGCCCTCGCACTCCGTGCCGCACGACAAAACGCCGTTCTTTCCAGGGGTGCAGTTTGCGGCCATCACGTAGCGGATTCCCGGTGCGCCCCATTGCTCGACCGTGAAGTCCTTCTTGCCATAGTCGACCTGTATCCGCTTGATCGGGCCATGCGCCTCGTCGACATCGAGCCGGAAGCATTGCGCAGCCGGGGGTTTGGCGGTCGGTTTTTTTGGTTGCGCCGTTGCCGGCGACATGGCGAGCGCGAAGAGCAAGAGGCCCAATGAAGGCGAATGGAAGCGGTTCACGGCGTCAGCCTTTCCTGATTCCCTGCATCATGACGAAAGGTGCCCAATAATACGGGTGCGAGTAGTCCGGCGCGCGAGGCTGCGGTGCGTCTCGTACCGCTTTGGCGGGCGTCGGCTTTCCGGCGTCGCCAAATATGGCGGCGTCGTTGCTGATGAAGGCGCGCTGCGTTTCGGCCAGCGCTGCCTCGCGCGGGAGTTTGCGCTCGATTGCGTTCCTGTAGAACAGATGCATGAACAGTGCAGAGGCACGGTCGGCGATCGGCCAAAGTGTTCCAATGACCGTCCTGACGCCTTCACGCTGGACCGCGGTCGCGAAGCTCTCGAGCTCCCGGCCGTCGGAGTCGTCTCCGGCGTAGGCGGTTTGGCAGGCCGACAGAGTCAGCAGGTCGACGTCGCCGAAATCGAACTCGCGGTTCGCGCCCATGTTGTCCTGGATGTCCTTGACGCTGAGGCGACCGCCGTCTCCGAGTAGAAGAAAGGACTGCGCGTTGGTCTTGCCCAGGTTGAAATGCGATGCGATGTGCACCATTCCCAATTCGGCCTGTCTGGCGCGACTGAACAAGATGCCATCGCTGAGCGACGTACGAGTGAACTTCGAATCCAGGAACTCGCGCCCATTGACGATGCCCCGGTTGCCGCCATTCTTGATCAATCCGTCAACCTCGAATTTGGCTGCGGGCAACGCCGAGAAGCCCGGATATCCGAGGGTGGTCCCGAAGGCCGACATGCTTGCACCTGCCGAGGCCCCGAGCGCTGCGGGGACAGTCTCCGTCATCGCAAATGACTGGAAGGTGCGGACGAGATAGGATTTTCCATCGTGCAGCGCTGCAACGGGAATGTAGCGCAGCTTGCGATCCAGAGATACCAGCAGGGTATGCGCACCGCTAGCCGCAATCTCCCTGGCAAACGGCCCGATCATGAGGTCATAGAATTCCTGTGCCAGAGGCACGGCATCTTGTGAGGGCTGTCGAAGCTTGTCCCGAAAGAGGGCGATCTTCTTGTTCAGGAGATTTTCGTCAAACGGCCGGTCGTCCAGCCGATCCCAGGTATGAGTCAATTGGGCACCCGCCGGGAGCGTCAGGATGATGTGCATGCGGTTCGGCAAGACGACATAATGCAGCGCGACGGCATCGGATCGCAGTTCGATGCGCAAGCGCGACTGGATCGAACCCAGGCTGTTCAGTCGTGCTTCCGTGTCGGGCTCATTGGCCGTTTTTGCTGCAACTCTCAGCTGCTCCACCAACCCGGCGCTCTTGGCCGAATAGGCCTTCAACTGGGTTTCGATCGAATCCAGTTCCTGTTGCTCGGCGTCCGACAGGCCAGATTTGCTGCGGCGCTCCTTCAGGTCGCGCTGCCGCGGCCCGAGCAGTGCGACGGGTATCCTGATCTCGGCGATGACGTTCTGCGCCGTCAGCTCTTCATTGGAGAGCGGCAACTGGTCGAGCGCGATGCCCCGGAATCGCCAATCCCGGTCGAGAAACTGGAACGCCTCGAAATCCTTGAGAAATCCAAGCACGCGCTCGGCGATCGCTGGGCGGCCTTGGCGAATGAACAGATCCGCAAGCCAGCGATAGTGATCCGAAACCACGTCGGTGAAGCACAATTGCAGACGCTCGGGCAGTTCGTGCACGCTGCGTCGCACGTCTTGCAGTTCGTTGACGGCGATCTTGGCCAAAACCAGCGCCACGTCAGTGCTGCCGAGATCGAAGATGCGCCGGCTGGCTTTTGAATAGAGGCAGACCCGGGCGAGCGCCGCAGGCAGCGGTCCGGTGAAAATGCCCGCCGTTTTCTCCAAATCAAGCTCGGTGTTGAGCGCTTCGATCTCGAGACGGATGGCATCCGCGGGGTTCTTGCGTTGTCCTTCAGCTTCGGACAGCCGTCGCGCCGCCGCCGCCAGGCCCCGGCTGATTCCGCCGCGCGCGAGCTGTGCGTGATACTCGGCCGTCGCGCTCTCGTAACTGATTGGCTCGTCGAGCTTGCCCGGATCGGGCGTGGGCACCACGCCAAGCATCTGGCGGTACATGCCGGCATCGGAATCGCCCTTGGCGGCCAAGGTGTCGAGCAGGCCCTTCAGTGCGATGATGCGCGGGTTGGCCGCACTCGGCCGGGTGTTGATCAGTCGCCGGATCACGGCATTGCGCGCCCTGTAGGCGTCGTTGCCGACCAGGCTGCCCGTCGCGCGGCTCAACACCGAGCGTGCCTCTTCGAAGTCACCGTAGAATGCCAGGACATCGGCATAAGCGGCCACTTCGGCGGTCACCCGGTCCTTCGGGGGTGTCAGGGCCAGCGTTCGGTCGCTGGCCATCTTCAAACGGTCGAAGCCGAGCTTGACGAGCCGCAGGTCGAGACCGCCGCTCGCGAGCAGATGGGCGAACCGGACGCATTCCTCGTCCGTTTCCGTATCGTCGACCTTGCAAGCGTCCGGACCCAGCCGCGCTGAGATGAGCGCCACGAGGGCATCCGCAGCGGAATCCTGCTCAGCCTGGATGTAGGCCAGAAAGTTTGCCGCAAGCGCGTCGTTCTTGGCCGCCGACGTCAGCCATGTCACGGCCTCATCGCGTCTCTTCAAGGCCAGCAAAAGGCGCGGCAGACGCAACCTGTTCTCGGCCAGGCTCCCATCGTCGGAAGCCGCACCGCCACCCACGCGATACCATTCGGCGGCAGCGTCGAGGTTGATGGCTGCACCACAGTCGACGCAGGAAAATGCGTCACCAAGCGATGTGGCAAGTTCCGGATGCTTTTGCGCGGCCTCCAGCACGATTTGCCGTCCTTCCGGCGAGGACAGGAATTCGGCGCCAGCGAGCATGCGATCCTGAATCGCGTCCGCGATCCCGTTGACCCAGTCGATCTGCTGATCCGGGGCATCGCCGCCAGCGCTGGATGGTGGTTCGGGTCGCGTCGCCGCGAGCAATGCGCGATACCATTTTCCGGCTTCGGCGAGGTCGCGCGGCACGAGCTGCCCGTCTTCGTAGATGCGTGCCAGGGCGAGCGCGCCCGCAGGCTGGCCGAGATTTGCGAGCCGGGTATAAGCGGCGATGGCGCGAACGGGATCGGCGGACACGCCGTAACCCTGTTCGTAGGCCTGTGCGACGCGCAGGAGGGCGAAGGGGGACTCCCCTGTTGCTGCCGCCTCGAAGAGCCGAACGCCGCGCTCCGGCTTCTTGCCGGCGTCGCTAAGACCCTCGGTCAGTGCGATCCCGAGCTGCGATTGGGCGAATGGATTTGCCGCATCCAGGGCGACGGCGAACGCTTCGTCGTTGAGCGCGACCAATTCGGCAAGGCGCGACAGGGTCGGAATTTGACGGATGCTGATATTGAAATCGCTCTTGGTCAGCGTAGCCCGGAACCAGTCGGCGCGGACTCTGTCTTCGACCTGCTCGGGTTTGTCCGCCTTCAGATATCCCAGGGCGGCCAGATGCGCCCGGGTCACAATGCTGGCGTCCAGCTCGCCCCGCTTGGCGCGCCGGTACAGGTCGTACAGCAGCCGTTCACGCACGGGGCAGCGCTCGCTGACGCCGTATTCGGGAAAATCACCGGCGGCCGTGGGCTCGGTGCGAATGATGTCCAGTATGTCCGCAAGGTCTGCCGGCTTGATATCGGAGCCGCATACGGCCTTGGGAGGCGGCACGTATAATCTTGCGAGCGCAAGCAGACCTCCTGCACCACCAACGGGCTGTCCGGTGAAGGATGCGCCGCACAGGTCGCTTCGCAACGGTTCGGCCAGCAAATGCGCGGTCTCTCCGGCCGAAGGACGCTTCATGTCCCTGGGCCGCAATTTCAGGTTTGCAGCCGCCTTTTGCCATGCCGTCGTGCTGTTTTCGGAGAACCATCCCGGTTGGTCACTTTCCGCCGTGCAGCCCTGGATCGACAGGGCGAACTCCGCAAGGCTCAGATAGGGCTGGGGAGGCGGCGTTGTCTCAGCCTGGCCATTCAATACTTGCATGAAATCGCCGCCGGCCTGGATATGGAGCACCGGGCAAAGCGCAGGGCCGTAGGTCCGGCTATCGGCATTCAGCCGCTCGATCGCGGGGCCGGTGGTTTTGAGAAGCTGCCCCAGCACCTGCGCCAACTCGCGCGGTGAAACCTTGGTGAGCGACTCGGCGGCCTTGAATTTCGCAAGTGCAGCCGTTTGCGCCGTATCCGCGAACAGTTTGGGCAGGGATCGTTCATCCCAGGCCGACGCGATCAACACGAGCGCCGGGGCACCCAGCGGCTCACTGAAGCAGCCGGTTTTCTGTATTGCGGATTGCCATTGTGCATCCTGTGCCCGGGAGCTGCTTGCGGCCAAGGCAATGCACGCCAGCGCAAATACGATCCTGCACAGAAAAATCATGGCACGCGACAACATCTCATTTTCCAGACGTGTCAAATCACGGAGTTGAAAATCGATAGTCAGTATATTTGAAATTGTAGTCAAAAATTGGCGCGACGTATAGGGCCTCGGACCTCCGGGTGCTCGTTGCCGGTTCAATCCGTGTTGTGGCCCTCGCGCGCCGCTCCATCTTGAGGGCCGCCACTGGCCGCGCTTCCCCTGGGGTTGCATGGGCATTGCGCGACGGAACCAATCTCCTGCATGATCGCGGGAACTCTTGGGGGGGAAGACCATGCGATCTGTCGTCGTCACCGGTGCATCCACCGGCATCGGCTGGGCCATCGCGAAAGATTTGATCGGGCGCGGCTATCGCGTTTTCGGCAGTGTCCGCAAGCAGACCGATGCCGACCGGCTCCAGGATGAGTTCGGTGCCAATTTCACGCCGCTGTTGTTCGACGTCACCGACGAGGCCGCCGTGCTGGCCGCCGCGCGCCAGGTGCGCGAGGCGCTGTGTGGCGAGACGCTGGCGGGCCTGGTCAACAATGCGGGCGTCGCGGTCGCCGGTCCCGTGCTCGAATTGTCGGCCGATGATTTCCGCCGCCAGATGGAGATCAACGTCATCGGTCCTGTGATCGCGACGCAGGCGTTCGGGCCGCTGCTCGGCGCGGACCCGTCGCTAAAGGGGCCGAAGGGACGGATCGTGATGATCAGCTCGGTCGCGGGCAAGAACGGCAATCCCTTGTCGGCGCCCTATTGCACGTCCAAGCACGCCATCGAGGGCCTCTCGGAAAGCCTGCGCCGCGAGCTGATGCTGTTCGGCATCGACGTCATCATCGTCGCCCCGGGCGCGGTCAACACGCCGATCTGGAGCAAGGCCGAACAGATTGATCTCTCCATCTACAAGAACTCGCCCTATTTGCCTGCGCTGAACAAGGTGATGGCGTACATGATGGCGCTCGGCGCGAATGGCCTGCCCGCCGAGCGCATCGCCGAAATCGTGTTCGAGGCGCTGAGCGCGCCAAGCCCCAAGGTCCGCTACCAGATCACGCCCAACCGGATGCGTCATCTGATGGCAGTCGTGCTGCCGAAACGGATGCTCGATCGCATCATTGCCAAGCAACTCGGGCTGCTGCCGCAGGGCTGAGGCTCCGCTTCAGCCCGCCGCGATGGTCCGTCCGCGGGGATGGGCGGCCATCGCGATCAGCCTCAGGGCCATCACGGCGAGCAGGGGAACGAGGAAGGCGGCATAGAGCGGCATCGCCGGCACGCGCTTGCCGAACGACACCATGAACTGGAACCAGAGGTAATAGCCGGCTGTGAGGTGCAGCGCGCGCCAGGCGGGGGGCCCGATCAGCGCGGCGGTGCGGTCGAACGAGGTCGCGCTCATGGCGATGATGAAGGCATAGCCGATGCCGCCGAAGATGTAGGAGGCCGCCGAGGTCGCCTCCGCAAAGCTGGAAGGATCCATGTTGGCGAATGCGATGATCGCCATCGCGTGGATCGCGTGGGAGGCCGTGAAGCTCAAGCCGAGATAACGGCGGTTGCGGCACTGCCAGCGTGTCCAGGCGTTCGGCCACAGCCGGGCGAGCGCCGCGGCACTGAAGGCAAGGCAGAACAATGTGAGTGAGCTGCGTGCCGTAAATCGGATCACCATCCGCACGCCCTCGGCCTCGAATTGCCGCATCGAGGCGATCCACAGGCTCAGCGCGATCAGGCTCAGGGAGAGGGCGGCCAGCAGCCGCCAGCCTTCGAGCCAGCTTTGACGTTGTGACATGACGGTCTCCTCCATTATGTAATCATCGATTACATTTGCAGGTGCCGTGTCCGTCAACAGTGTAATCGATGCTTACATTCACGTTCGGGTGATGCTAGAAAGCTCCATGCCTTCCCGTCCGCCTTCCAGGCCGCGCGCCCGCCGAACGCCCCAAGCCCGGCCCTACCATCACGGTGACCTGCGCCGCGTCCTCATCGATGCTGCGCTGCAACTGGCTGCGGAGGGGGCAGAGGTCTCGGTGCGCGAGGCCGCGCGCCGGGCCGCGGTGTCGCCGGGTGCACCATTCCGGCACTTCCCCAACCGCGATGCGCTGATGGCGGCGGTGGCCGAGGAGGCGCAGCGGCGCTTTCGTGCCGAGATCGAGGTGGTCCTGGGCCAGATACCGGCCACCGATCCGCTGGCCCGCTTCCGCGCCTTCGGCCTCGCTTATCTGCGCTGGGCGATGCGGAACCCTGCGCATTTCGAGATCATCTCGACGGGCCGTTATTTCGTCCACGGCAGCTCCGCGGAGTTGACGCGCGACAATGCCGAACTGGTCGCGCTGACCGAGCGGATGCTGGCTGACGCGGCCGCACAGGGGCTGCTGCGGTCGACCGACCTCAAGCGCATCCAGATCGCCGGCCGCGCCCTGGTCTACGGTTTTGCCCGGATGAACCTCGACGGTCACTTTCCGCGCTGGGGCGTGGACGAGGATGAAGTCGAGCGGATGGCGGAAGAGGTGATCGACCTGTTCATCGCCGGCATCGCGAAGCCGGCTCCCTGAACCCTCGTGGTGAGGAGGCGCGTGCGGCGCTTCGCCACTCACCACCATTAAGCGAAGGTCGGGTCGCGGCGCGCGTTGCCTGTCCTTGACTGTTCCGTTACAGTTTTATGACACGGTGCAGGCTTCCGGCTGCTCCGGACGCCCCAGCCGTCGTCACGCCGGCCAGACGGCTAGGTATCATTGCGCCGGACCAGAAGTTGCGTGTCGACCATGGCGTCCGCGCCCAATCCAGGTCCTTCTGCCACGACCGCCGTGCTGGCGAGCGTTGCCGCGCTCGGTATCTGGCGGCTGCTCGCGGTTGCCGCGCCGCATCTGGCCGCGATCGCGCTGATGTACGAGACCGAGACCGATTTCGGCTCGCGGCTGTCCTTCGCGCTTGCCTGGGGCATCCTCAACTTCTTCTGGATTACGCTGTTGCGGCGTCCGGCGCTGTCGGGTGCGCTGTCGCTGACCATGGTGGTCGTGCTGGTGCTGCTGTCGCGGCTCAAGCACGACGTCGTGCAGATGACGGTGAACTTCATCGACCTGATGATGATCGACCGCGACACCGTCGCGTTCCTGTTCACGATCTTCCCGAATTTGCGCTGGTCGGTGATCGGAGCCGGCCTTCTCACGCTGCCGCTGATGTATGCGCTGTGGTGGCTCGATCCGTTCCGCATCCGCCGCCTGCCGGCGCTCGCCTGCAAGCTCGCCTGCCTTGCCGCGCTGGTTGGTTATTCGCTCTATCAGCCGGACGAGGCCTGGCGCGGCTATTACGACGACGGCTATCTGTCGAAATTCTTCCGCTCCGGCGTCAGCGCGGTGTCCGACTTCGCGCAATACGGATTCATGGAATCGGCCGCCTCGACCAATGAGCGGCTCAACATGCCGCTGGTCGAGGCCTGTCATCCCGCCGGCCGCCGGCCGAACATCGTCATGGTCCATGATGAATCGAGCTTCGACATCCGCGCCGCCCAAGGCATCAAGGTGCCACAGGGCTATGGCAGCCACTTCAAGTCGTGGGACGGCAAGCAGCGCACGTTCCTGGCCGAGAGCAATGGCGGGCCGAGCTGGTTCACCGAATACAACGTGCTCGCCGGTCTCTCCTCTCGCTCGTTCGGCCGCTTCGCCTATTTCGTGACGCGCATCGCGACAGGCCGTGTCGAGCGCGGCCTGCCGCTGGCGCTGCGCCGCTGCGGCTACGACACCCTGTCGCTCTATCCCGCCTATGGCGGTTTCATGGGTGCACGCAGCTTCCAGATGACGACCGGTGTCGAACGCTTCCTCGATTCGAAGGATCTCGGCGCCAAGGATGTCGAACCGGACAGCTTCTTCTACGACAAGGCGCTCCAGCTGATGGGCCAGCAGCCGCCGAACAAGCCGCTGTTCACCTTCATCTATCTCGGCGCCAATCATTTCCCGTGGGAGACGCGCTTCCGCCCCGATCTGCTGGCGAACTGGCGCGCGCCGGGTAATGTGGCGTCCATCGACGAATATCTGCGCCGGCAGGCCATGAGCGCCGAGCAGTACAAGGCGTTCATCGCAGGCCTGAAGAAGAATTTTCCGGGCGAGCCCTTCCTGATCGTGCGCTACGGCGATCATCAGCCCGAATTTGCGCCTGCTATCCTCGAGCCCGGGCTCGACGAAGGCGCCATCGGCAAGAAGCTCGACGCTTACGATCCGCGTCTCTATGCGACCTATTACGCGATCGACGCGGTCAATTTCGAGCCGGTCAGAAGCGAAGCCGTGATGGACACGATCGACGGTCCCTATCTGCCGCTCGTCATCCAGGAAGCTGCCGGCATCCCGCTCGATCCGTCCTTCGCCGAGCAGAAGGAGATCATGCTCCGCTGCAAGGGCATGTTCTACGGCTGCAAGGACGGCGCCGAGGCGCGGCGGCTCAACCGGCTGCTGATCAATGCCGGGATGATCCGCGGGCTTTAGCCCTATCGCCGTCATCCCCGCGCAACTGCGATGCGGTTGTCGTCCGGCTGCATCGGGGCCATTCATTCGCCACCGTATCCGTCGTACCTTGGCCGTCCGGCGTCATCCGAACGAGGGACGCGATGAAGGACGATGCCGGCTAGTGGGGGCGTTCGACAAACCGCGAACCCAAGGAGAAGTCATTGGCAATTTCCGTGAAACAGATGCTGGAGGCCGCCAACGCCGCCGTGCCGAAGATCACGCCTGCTCAGGCCAAGGAGATGATCGGCAAGGGCGCGCTCGTGCTCGACGTGCGCGATGCGCCTGAGATCGAGAAGAGCGGCAAGATTCCCGGCGCGCTGAATGTCTCGCGCGGCATGCTGGAGTTTCGGGCCGATCCCGACTCGCCCTATCACGACAAGACCCTCGCCAGGGACAAGGTCGTGATCCTCTATTGCGCCTCCGGCGGTCGTTCGGCCCTTGCCGGCAAGCTGCTTCAGGACATGGGGTATGGCCATGTCTACAACGTCGGCGGTTTCAAGGATTGGGCCGACGCCGGGGGCGCTGTCGAGAAGGCGTAGCGAAAGGGGCGGCGCGGAGCCATGCTCAGCGCCGGCCCACCTTCTCCCATAGCCATTTCGCCACCGCATCCGGTGACGAATTGCCGTCATTGCCGGCCGCGCGCAGATTGGCCTCGCGCATGGTGGCGATGTCGATCTTGCCGAGCAGTGGCCTGAGCGCCGCCTGCAACTTCTCGTCACCAGCCCGCTTTGGTGCGAGCAGCAGGATCGCATCATAGGGCGGGATTGCGTGCCTGGGATCGTCGAGCGCCGTGAGATCGTATTTCGCGATCAGGCCGTCGCTGGTGTAGCCGGCAATCACGTCGACCTCGCCGCTGGCGACCGCGGCATACATGAAGTCCGGCTGCATCTGGCGTTGCGCGCGGAACTGAAGGCCGTAGGCCTTTTGCAGCGCCGCCCATTCCGGCCGCGAGAAGAACTCGTAGTCGCCGGCGATCGACATGTTCGATGCACGTGCTGCGAGATCGGCGATGCTGTGGATGCCGAGCGCCTCGGCCCGCTTTTTCGGCATCACCAGCGCATAGGCGTTCTCGAAGCCGAGCTCGCCGAGCAGGGCGATGTTGTCCTTTGCAAGCGCCGTCTTCAAATCCGCGAGCAGTTCGGCCCGCGGCTTGATGTCGGTGCGATGGAGCTGGTTGGCCCAGAGGGTTCCGGAATAATCGACATAGAGATCGACGTCGCCGGCCTTGAGCGCCTCGAAGATCACGCTGGAGCCCAGGCCCGATCGCGCGGTGGCGGAGAGGCCGGCCGTCTGGAGGCGATCCCGGAGCAAGGCAGACAGCACATATTGTTCGGCAAAGGTCTTGGCCCCGACCACATAGCCCTGCGACGAGCGCCCCATTGTCGGCACCAGCGTTGCGGCGACCAGTGCTGCGATTCCGATCGCGCCGAGCCCGGTGCGCAGGCGGCTGCGGCGTTGCAGTCCGCCCTCGATCAGGCCGAGCAGCTGATCGACGGCGAGCGCCAGCAGGGCCGACGCAAAACAGCCGAACAGGACGAATACCCAGTTCTGGGTCTGAAGCCCCGCAAAAATGTAGTTGCCGAGGCTGGTCTGCCCGATCGGCGTCGAGAGAGTCGCGGTGCCGATCACCCAGACCGCGGCGGTGCGAATGCCTGCCATCATGACCGGCAGCGCCAGCGGCAGCTCGACCATCACGAGCGACTGTCGCCCGGTCATGCCGACGCCCTTGGCCGCCTCGATCAGCGCGGGGTCGATACCGTTGAGGCCGGTGATGCCGTTGCGCAGCACCGGCAGCATCGAATAGAGCGCGAGCGCCAGCATCGCCGGCAGGAAACCGAAAGCGGAGAAGGAGACGCCGAACCAGGCGAGCGTGAGCGAGGCAGCGGCGAGCAGCAGCGGATAGAACAGCGCCAGCAAGGCCAGCCCCGGCACCGTCTGCACGATGCTGGCCAGCGCGAGCAGGACGGCGCGCGGTGCGGGGCGGTTGCGCGTCAGGATCGCGAGCGGCAGGCTGACGGCGAGGCCGAGCCCGAGCGCGGCAAGGCTCACCCGGACATGGTTGCCGAGATAGTCGGGCAGATGCGACAGCGCCTCGCCCCAGCGCGGATCGGTGAAGAGGCTCATGCCGCACCGCTCTGCGGCAGCAGCGCGTTCAGCCGCTCGACCTGGCGCCGCGGCGTGCGCAGCAGCTCCAGCACATAGGCATCGCTGCTTGTGGAGAGCTCTGCGGGCGTGCCCTGCGCGAGCAGCTTGCCGCCGCGCATCACCGCGATGCGGTCGGCGAGCAGGATCGCTTCCGTCATATCGTGGGTGATCATGACGGTGGTCAGGCCGAGCTTGCGATGCAGCGATCGATAATCATCGCCGAGTGCATCGCGGGTGAGGGGATCGAGCGCGCCGAACGGCTCGTCCATCAGCACGATCCGAGGTTTGGCCGCGAGCGCCCGTGCCACCCCGACGCGCTGGCGCTGGCCGCCGGAAAGCGCCTCGGGCAGCCGGTCGCGATGCGCGGCCCGGTCGAGCTGCACGAGCTCCAGCAATTCATCGACGCGTGTCGCGATGGTCGCCGCCGGCTCCCCCAGCAGCTTCGGCGTGATCCCGATATTGTCGGCAACGCTCAAATGCGGGAACAGGCCGCCACTCTGGAAGACGTAGCCGATCCGCCGCCGCAGCGCGACTGGATCGACGTTTCGCACCTCCTCGCCCTCGACCGTGATGGTGCCGGCATCGGCCTCGATCAGGCGGTTGGCGAGCCGCAGCAGCGTCGTCTTGCCCGAGCCCGAGCCGCCGACGATGGCCAGAAACTCACCCTCGGCGATATCGAGCGATACGTCGTCCACGGCCTTGAGGCGACCGAAGCTCTTGGTGACCTCTAGGTAGCTGATCGCCGGCTTGGAAGGCATCGCGCGTGGGCTCAAGGAGGGCAAGGGGGCAGCGAGACCCCATGCGTAGCACGCTTGGCGGCTCGATTGAACTTGGTCGCGCGAGCGGCTAAGGCATCGGTCGAAATTCGGAGGAAGCACATGACGACGCCCACGGCAGTGGCGCTGGAAGATGCCAAGGTCGCGTTCCGGCTGGGGGACGACCGGGTCTATACGGCGGTGGAGAAGGCGCATCTTTCGGTCGCGCAGGGCGAGTTCGTCGCCATCGTCGGCCCGACCGGCTGCGGGAAGTCGACGCTGCTCAATGTCGCGGCCGGCCTGCTCAAGCCTGCCGCCGGCAGCGTCAAGATCTTCGACCAGCCGCTTGCGGGGCTGAACCGGGATGCCGGCTATCTGTTCCAGGCCGATGCTCTGTTCCCGTGGAAGACCGCGCTCGACAATGTCGCGATCGGGCTCGAGATCCAGGGCGCGCCGCGCGCCGAGGCGCTGCAGCGCGCGCAGAAATGGTTGACATCCGTCGGCCTCGGCGCTTTCGCGGGTCGCTATCCGCACATGCTCTCCGGCGGCCAGCGCAAGCGCGTGGCGCTGGCTCAGGTGCTGATCCGTGACCCCAAAATCCTGCTGATGGACGAGCCGTTCGGGCCACTCGATGCGCAAACGCGCCAGGTGATGGGCAATCTCTTGCTCGATCTCTGGAACGCCGACCGCAAGGCCGTGCTGTTTGTCACCCACGATCTCGAAGAGGCGATCGCGCTCGCCGACCGGGTCGTGATCATGTCGGCGGGACCGTCGTCGCGCATCATCGGCGACTGGCGCGTCAGCCTGCCGCGCCCGCGCGATATCTTCGAGGTGCGGCTGGACAAGGAGTTCCATGCGCTTCACCGCGAGATCTGGGGCGTGCTCAAGGACGAGGTGATGAAGGGCTACGCGCAATCCACCCAAGCGGCGGAGGCGGTCTGATGTCGCGCGTGACGCTGCTTGCGCTGCAAGTTCTGGTCGCCATTGTCTGCCTGGCGCTGTGGCAGCTGTTGTCGACCGTGCCGGTGTTCGGCAAGATCCTGCTGCCGCCGTTCTTCTTCTCCAATCCGGTCGACGTCTTCGCCCAGATCGTCAAATGGTTCTCGTCCGGCGTGATCTGGAAGCATCTCGGCATCACGCTGACGGAATCGGTGCTGGCCTTCGTGATCGGATCGGCCGGCGGCGTGCTGGTGGGCTTCTGGTTCGCGCGCCAGCCGCTGGTTGCCGCGGTGTTCGATCCCTATGTGAAGATGGTCAACGCGCTCCCGCGCGTGGTGCTGGCGCCGATCTTCGCGCTGTGGCTCGGCCTCGGCATCTGGTCCAAGGTCGCGCTCGGCGTGACGCTGGTTTTCTTCATCGTCTTCTTCAACGTCTATCAGGGCGTCAAGGAGGTCAGCCGCACGGTGCTCGACAACGGCCGCATGCTCGGCATGAGCGAGCGGCAGCTGATGCAGCATGTCTATTGGCCCTCGGCGCTGTCCTGGATGTTCTCCTCGCTGCACACCTCGGTCGGCTTTGCCGTGGTCGGCGCGGTCGTCGGCGAATATCTGGGATCGGCCGCCGGGCTCGGCTATCTCATCCAGCAGGCCGAAGGGATATTCGACGTCGCCGGCGTGTTCGCCGGCATGTTCGTGCTCTCGGCCTTCGTCATCCTGATCGATTTTGGGGTGACGCTGGTGGAGCGGCGGCTACTGGTCTGGCGGCCGACCGTGGACGGACGCGGGTAGCCGCAAAAGGGGCCCGCGCATCGGCGCGAGCCCCGATATTGCGAAATCCCTAGTCCAGCAGCTTGGTATCGTCTGGCGCCTGCGGCGGCGTCTTGATCGCGATCGCCTTGACCTGGCCGCTGATCGGCTTGGTGCCGCCATGCGGCGTGCCCTTGGGGATGATGACGAGGTCGCCGGGCTTCACCGTGACCTCCTTGTCGCCGAGCCAGATCGTTCCGGTCCCGTCCAGGATGTACTGGATCTCGTTGGTGTTGGGATGCATGTGCTTGGGCACATTGCCGACCTGGATCGAGATGGTGGCGCCGTCGGCGCTCGCGAACATTTTCGAGCGGTAGCCGACATTGTTGGCGGCCCCGAGCGCATCGCCCTCCATCTCGCCGGTATGGATGATCTGCGCGGTGATGTTCTCGGCGGCCAGCGCCGGCCGGAGCAGCTGGTTTGCGCCGCATCCGGCGGCAAAGGCGGTGGCGATCGACAGCGTGATTGCAAGGCGATTCATGGATGATCCTCCCCATCAAGAATTGTTCTTGTGGACCCATGCTATTGCGCCGAAAGGCCGATGGCCAGTCGCACTTAGGCAGTGCTTCTCAAGCCAGTCCGGCTGCTTTATGGTGCCGCCAGCCGAACGGAGGAAACCAATGAAGAACACGATTGCCAGGCTCGCTGGCGCGCTGCTGGCGCTGACGCTCACCACCTCGCTTGCCGCGGCGCAGAGCAAGGTCACCATCGCGGTCGGTGGCGGGGCCTGCCTGTGCTACCTGCCGACGGTGCTGGCCAAGCAGCTCGGCGAGTACGAGAAGGCCGGGGTCAATGTCGAGCTGGTGGACCTCAAGGGCGGCTCGGACGCGCTCAAGGCCGTGCTCGGCGGCAGCGCCGACGTCGTCTCGGGCTATTTCGACCATTGCGTCAACCTCGCCGCCAAGAAGCAGGAGCTTCAGGCCTTCGTGGTCTATGACCGCTATCCCGGTCTCGTGCTGGTGGTCGCGCCCTCGCGCACCAACGACATCAAGTCGGTCAAGGATCTCGCCGGCAAGAAGGTCGGCGTCAGCGCCCCCGGCTCCTCCACCGACTTCTTTCTCAAATATCTCCTGAAGAAGAACGGGCTCGATCCCGCCGGCACCGCCGTGATCGGCGTCGGCCTTGGCGCCACTGCCGTCGCCGCGATGGAGCAGGGCCAGCTCGACGCGGCCGTGATGCTCGATCCCGCCGTCACCGTGCTCCAGGGCAGCCACAAGGATCTGCGGATCCTCAGCGACACCCGTACGCAAAAAGACACGCTCGAGACGTTCGGCGGCGAGTATCCCGGTGGCGCGCTGTATTCGACCGTGGCCTGGATCAACAGTCACGAAAAGGAGACACAGGCGCTCACCAATGCCATGCTCGCCACGATCGCCTGGATCCATTCGCATTCGCCGGAGGAGATCATGGCGAAGATGCCGGAGGAGATCGTCGGCAAGAACAAGGAGCTCTATCTTGCGGCGCTGAAGAACACGATCCCGATGTTCTCCGAAACCGGCAAGATGGACCCGAAGGGCGCGGACGCCGTGCTCGCCGTGTTCAGCGTCGGCTCGCCCGAGGTCGCCAACGCCAAGATCGACGTCAGCAAGACCTTTACCAACAAATACGTCGAGCAGGCCAAGAAGACCACGGGGAACGCCAAATAGCTGACGCTTGGACGGTGTAGTCAGTCGTCATGACATCGCTGATCATCCATCGCGTCACGACGTTTGACTTTGCCGTGAGGCCGGTCGCTTGGTCCTTTGCGGAGGAGCGCCGCGTGGAGATCGCGGCGCATTTCGCCGAGCAGCAGCGCGAGCGGCCAAAGATCTGGAACGGCCGCGTCCTGCTCGGGCGCGATGCCGCTTTTGCCGACGGTCATCTCTCCGCCACCTATTTCGAGACGGACTTTGCCAGCTTTCTCGCCTGGCGCGACTGGGGCTTTCCCGACAAGGCGGTGTTTAACGGCTTTGGCATGGGCGCTCTGCGCGCTTCCGACGGCGCCTTCGTCATGGGCGAGATGGCGCAGCACACGGCCAATGCAGGCCGCATCTATTTCCCCTCGGGCACGCCGGACCTCGATGATGTCGTGGAGGGCACGCTCGACATTGCCGGCAGTGTCGTCCGTGAGCTGGGGGAAGAGACCGGGTTGACCACGGCAGACTACTGGGCGGAGCCGGAGTGGCATTGCGTCGTCACCGGCCCCACGATTGCAATGATACAGGTGCTCAACCTGAATGTGCCGGGCGAGGCGGCGCGTGCCCGGATCGAAGCCAATCTGGCGCGTGAGGCCGAGCCTGAACTGTCGGCCATCCATCTCGTGCGCGGGATGAGTGATCTCACGCCGACCATGCCGCCATTTGTCACGGCCTTCGTTGCCCAACAGTTCGCCTCGCGCTGACGCGCGAGGCTTGACATCGTTGCGCGCAGCCCATGTGATGGGCGAAAAATAAAACCAAGAAGAATGCAATGCACAATCGTGCAGGGAGGTTCTGATGCGTCTGCGCATGGCTGCCCGTTTGATACGTGGATTGTTGGTCGCGATATCGGCGACCGGTTTGATGGCTTCGGCCGAAGCTCAAGAGAAGAAGATCAAGATCGGCGTCGTGTTCGACCTGACCGGGCCACTCGCAGGCGGCGGGTCCGAGCTCAACTATGTCGGCGCCAAGATCATCCTCGACCATTTCGCCAAGACCGGCGTCGAGGGCTACAAGATCGAGGCGGTCTACGCCGACGCCCAGAGCAAGCCTGATATCGCCATCAATGAATCCGTCCGCCTGCTCGAGCAGGAGAAGGTCGACATGGTGCTCGGCTTCTTCTCCTCGGCGCAGTGCGTGCCGGTCGCAGCCCGCGTCGAGCAGCTCAAGAAGTTCATGTGGATGACGACCTGCATCTCGTCGGCCGTGTTCAACGAGAAGGGCTACAAATACGTCTTCCGCCCCCAGGCGAGCGGCGACCAGTTCGGCATGATGACGATGGATTTCATCGCGCAGAATGCCAAGGCGAAGTTCGACAAGGAGCCGAAGGACCTGCGCGTTGCCATCATCCACGAGGACGGCGCCTATGGCGTCGACGTCTCCAGGGGTAACGAGGTCGGCGCCAAGAAGGCAGGCTTCAACGTCGTGATGAAGGAGGGCTATTCGGCGACCGCGCCTGACCTCTCCGCGCTGGTGACCAAGCTGAAGCGCGCAAAACCCGACGTGATTTTTCACACCGGCTACAATCCTGACATCACGCTGCTGCTGCGCCAGGCGCGCGAGCAGGGGCTGAAGTTCGGCGCGCTGATGGGGCACGGCGCGGGTTATGGCGTCTATGAGAAGCTGAAGGAGGGCATGGGCGCGGACGCCACCTACATCTTCAACACCGACCCGATCTCGATCTGGCTTGCCAACCAGAAGACCATGGATCCCAAGCTTCCGGCCGTGATCAAGATGGTCGGCGAGGAGTTCGACAAGATCAGGCCCGGCGTTGCGATCCGTTCCGCCCATGTCGGCATAGGTGCCTCGAACACCTATGTGTTCATGAGCGATGTGCTGCCGCGCGCGATCAAGAAGTACGGCGGGGTCGATCCCGACGCGCTGCGCAAGGCGGCGCTCGACACCGACATTCCCGAGGGCGGGACCATGCTGGGCTTCGGCGTCAAGTTCTACGGCGAGGGCACGCCGATGTCTGGCCAGAACGAACGCTCTTTCCCTGTCGTGATTCAGTATCTCGACGACAAATCCTCCGTGGTGTGGCCCAAGAGCCAGGTGCAGCGCGAGGCCGTGCTGCCGCTGCCCAAAGGCACCACCTACAGCAACCAGTAGCGGAGCGGGGCGGTGCTGGAAGTCAGCGGGCTGGTGAAGCGGTTTGGCGGCTTCACCGCCCTTAACAGCGTGTCGTTCAGCGTCGAGCAGGGCGAGATCCTCGGCCTGATTGGCCCCAACGGCTCGGGCAAGAGCACGATCTTCAACATGCTCTCCGGCACGCTGGCGCCGACATCAGGTTCGATCCTGTTTGCCGGACATGAGATCGCCGGCCTCGCGCCGCACCGGATCATCAACCGCGGCATCGGCCGCACCTTCCAGATCCCGCGCCCCTTCCGCCGCTTGACCATCTTCGAAAACGTCGCGCTCGCCGGCTTCTACGGCCAGGGGCGCCACAGCCGCATCAAGGCCGAGGCGGCGGCCGAACGCGCGCTGGCGATGGTCGGCCTGCCGACCGATCGTCACGCCAGCGTCGATGGCCTTGGCGCGGCCGGCCTGAAGAAGCTCGAACTTGCCAAAGCGCTCGCCACCGCGCCAAAGCTCCTGCTCGCCGACGAGAGCCTCGGCGGCCTCGACGAGGCCGAGATGGGGCAGGCCGCCGACATGCTGCGCAACATCCGCGACGAGCTCGGCATCACCATCATCTGGGTGGAGCACATCATGGGTGTGCTGATGCGCGTCGTCGACCGCGTCATGGTGCTCGACCATGGCGAGAAGATCTCGGAAGGCCTGCCCAGCGCGGTCGCCGGCGATCCGCGCGTCATCGAGGTCTATCTCGGCACCGATGCCGAGACCACGCAGGCCGCCGCCGCCGCAGCGCGCCGCCGCGCGGGAGGGCAGTGATGCTGGAGCTCCGCGGCGTCAACGCCGGCTACGGCACCTTCCAGGCGCTGTTCGACGTCAATCTCGACGTGAAGGCGGGGGAGGCCGTCGGTGTCATCGGTCCCAACGGCGCCGGCAAGACCACGCTGATGCGCGTGATCTCCGGCCTGATCCGTCCCTCGCGCGGGTCGATCAAGATGGAAGGTGTCGACGTCGTGGCGACGCCGCCGCACAAGATCGTCAGCCTCGGCATCGCGCATGTGCCGGAAAACCGGCGGCTGTTTCCGCAGCTCAGCGTCGACGACAATCTCAAGATGGGCGCCTTCATGAAGGAGGCACGCGGCCACTATGCCGAGCGGCTGGAGGTCGTGTTCGACCTGTTCCCGCGCCTGAAGGAGCGCCGCCACCAGATGGCCGGCACCATGTCCGGCGGCGAGCAGCAGATGTGCGCGATCGGCCGCGCGATGATGTCCAATCCAAAGCTGCTGCTGCTCGACGAGCCCTCGGCGGGGCTGGCGCCGGTCGTGGTGCAGCAGGTGTTCGAGCTGGTGAAGCGCATTCGCGCCAGCGGGCTGACGGTGCTGATCGTCGAGCAGAACGTGCAGCAGGTGCTGAAGGTGGTCGACCGCGCCTATCTGATCGAGGCCGGCACGATCCGCAGCTCGGGCACCTCGGCGGAGATGCTGGCGAGCGACACGGTCAAGGAAGCATATCTCGGGGTGTGATGTTCATGCAGGGGTTCCTGGACATTTTCGACATCTACCTGCTGGAGGCCGTGATCAACGGCATCCTGCTTGGCGGCGTGCTGGCGCTGCTCGCGCTCGGGCTCAATCTGATCTTCGGCGTCATCGACGTGACCTGGATCTGCTACGCCGAGCTGGTGATGATCGGCATGTATGCGATGTACTTCCTGGTGCAGTATTACGGCATCAGCTATTTCGTCGCCGCGCCGCTCACGATCCTGCTGGTCGCGGTGCTCGGCGCAGCGCTGCACTACCTCGTGATCGCGCCGCTGCTCACCGCGCCGCCGATCAACCAGCTGCTCGCCACCGGCGGCGTGCTGTTCGTGCTGCAGAGCTTTGCCACCGTCGCCTTCGGCATCGACTTCCGCAATCTCGGCATCCGCCTGCCGGTGCTCGCCTTCGGCGACATGAACTTCAGCTACGCGCGGCTGCTGTCGTTCCTGGCCGCGCTGGTCGGCATGGTCGCCGTCTATCTGTTCATGACGCGCACCTTCACCGGCACCGCGATCCGCGCCATCTCGCAGGACCGGCAGATCATGGCGCTGATGGGTGTCGACACCAAGAGGATCTACCTCATCACCTCCGCGCTCGGGGGCGCGCTGGCCGGGCTCGCTGCCTGCCTGCTCGTGCTGCAATATGACGTGCACCCCTTCGTCGGCCTCTCCTTCGGGCCGATCACCTTCCTGATCTGCGTGCTCGGAGGCCTCGGCAATTTCATCGGCGGCTTCATCGCCGCCTTCGTGTTCGCCGAGATCATCTCGCTCGGCGGCCTGTTCTCCGACCTCGAATGGGGCTACGTGCTCGCCTTCGCCTTCTTCATCGTCATGATGTTCATCCGGCCCGCGGGCCTGCTTGCGAGGCGCCGATGATGGGGCAGGGGCGGCTTGCGGCGTGGGCGATCGGTCTGGCGGCGCTGGTCGCGCTGCCCTTCGTCTATCGCGATCCCTATCATCTGCACATCCTGGTGCTGATCCTGATCTGGTCGTTCGCCTATACGTCGTGGTCGATGATGGGGCGGTTCGGCCTCGTCTCGCTCGGCCATGGCGGCTTCATGGGGATCGGCGCCTACGTCACCGCGCTGCTGTGGAATCATCTCGGCCTGTCGCCGTGGATCGGCATCCCCATCAGCATGGTCGCGGCAGGCATCCTGGCGCTGATCGTCGGCTATCCCTGCTTCCGCTTCCGCATCACCGGGCACTATTTCGTGCTGGTGACGCTGGCGCTGTCAGGCATCGTGCTCCAGGTCATCACCGCCACGCGCGACTATACCGGCGGCTCGCTCGGCTACACGCCGAACCGCGCTGCGGGCAACAAGCTGTTGGCGCTGCAATTCGACGACAAGATCACCTGGTATTTGATCGCGCTCGGCGTCTGGCTGTTCGGCATCGTGGTCTGGCACTGGGTCGACCGCAGCATGGCGCGCTATGCGCTGGAGGCGATCTCGGAGGACGAGGACGCCGCGGCCGCGGCCGGCGTCGACGTCACCGCGGAGAAACTGAAGATCACGCTGCTCAGCGCGCTGATGACGGCGCTGGCGGGAGCGATCTACTGCCAGTACCAGATGTTCATCACGCCCGACACCGTCAGCGGCATCGCGGTGTCGCTCCAGATGGTGTTCGCGGCGATCGTCGGCGGCCTGTTCGTCTCGCTCGGTCCGACCGTCGGCGCCATCATCACGATCCTGCTGGCCGAGACCTTGCGCATCGGCTTCGGCACCAAGGCGGTCGGCTGGGACAATTTCGTCTACGGCGTGCTGCTGGTGCTTTTCATCATATTCCTTCCCAAGGGTATCCTTGGTAGCGTGCTCGACCGACTGAAGCCGCAACGCAAGGTGCCCCGCGCCCATGAACACGAAGTCGTCCAAAAGCAAGAAGCCGTCCAAATCGCTCGCCCAGGTACTTGACCGCTACATCACGCCGTTCCGCTACGATGGCGCGGGCAAGTTTCATCTCAAGGCGCACAAGACCAACGAGAAGGGCGATCTCGACAAGGAGAAGGCGCAGGAGATTCTCGACGCCAACAAGAAGCGGCTGATCGAGTTCCAGGAGAAGCTCTATGCCCAGGACCGCTGGTCGCTGCTGATCGTGTTCCAGGCGATGGACGCGGCCGGCAAGGACAGTGCCATCAAGGCGATCTTCGAGGGCATCAATCCGCAGGGCTGTGAGGTCCATGCCTTCAAGGCGCCGAGCAGCAAGGAGCTCGACCACGACTTCCTCTGGCGCCACGCCATCGCGCTGCCCGAGCGTGGCCATATCAGCATCTTCAACCGCTCGCATTACGAGGAATGCCTGGTGACGCGCGTGCACCCGGAGATTCTCGCCAAGGAGAAGCTGCCGCAGAAGCTCGTCACCAAGAACATCTGGAAGGAGCGGTTCGAGGACATCTCTTCCTTCGAGCGCTACCTGTCGCGCAACGGCACCGTGGTGCTGAAATTCTTCCTCAACCTCTCCAGGGAGGAGCAGCGCGAGCGCTTCCTCGATCGGTTGAACGAGCCGTCCAAGCAGTGGAAGTTCTCGATGGACGACATCAAGGAGCGCGCGCTGTGGCCGCGCTACCAGGCGGTCTACCAGGACATCGTCCGGCACACGGCGACGCCGCACGCGCCGTGGTATGTCGTACCGGCCGACCACAAATGGTTCGCCCGCGTCGTGATCGGCTCCGTGATCAATGCCGCGCTCGAAAAGCTCGATCTGCGCTTCCCCCGCGCCGACAAGGCCTCGGTGGCGGAGTTCGACGAGGTGCGCAAGGCGCTGGAGAAGGAGGAGGGGAAGGGCGGCAGGAAACGGGTAAAGTGAAAAGCGCGAAAACAACCCCATGCACAGTAGCCGGCGATAGTGAAATCAACGGCTTGGCAATTCGATTCTGATTTAGCGAAAATCTCTTGACGCGTCGGGCAAAACAGGGGTATGGTGTCATCATCGCAACAGTGCCCGGAAGACCGGTCCCGTAGGGTGGGCAAAGCGTAAGCGTGCCCACGCAATTTTCATTGCGGATAGAGGTGGTGGGCACGGCGCGAAGAGCGCGCCTTTGCCCACCCTACGGGTTCTGGGCCAGCCGTCAGTAGCCGCGGCCCCACCAGTAGCAGAAGCGCTCGACATTGGCGGGGAGGCTCGCCTCGTAGTTCGCCCACTTCTCGTATTTCGGCAGCTTCACTTCCTTCATCGCGGTGTCGAAGCATTTGCCGGCGTCGGCTGCCTTCTTCACCTCGGCTGACAGATCTTCCATGTAGGCGACGTCGTCCTCGATGTCCTTCTTGGTGCCGAAGCGGCCGCCGGCATAGGGATGGCCTGGGATCATCCGCTCCCAGTCGAGCGACGCCAGCTTCTTCAGCGAGGCGATATATTCCAGCGGCGAGGCGTTGTCGGGGATGTTGCGGAACTGGACGGATTCGATCGGGGCGAAGTCGACCACGAAGACGATCTTCTCCTTCGGGAGCCGCATCACCAGCGAATTGTCGGAATGGTTGCGGCCGACATAGTTGAGCTCCAGCGTGGTGCCGCCGAGCGTGATGGCCTTCTTGTCGTCGACCACCTGGTCCGGCATCACGACGTCGGCCAGCAGCGAATTCTGCTTCTTCAGCTCGAGCAGGCGTTCCTTGGTGCGGCGATGCGCGACGAAGGTGGCGCCGAGATCCTTGAAGGGCTGGCCGCCGGCGATGTGGTCGTAATGGTGATGGCTGTAGATGACGTATTTGATCGGCTGGTCGGTGACCGCCTTGATCGCGTCGATATAGGGTTTTGCCGGCCGCAAGTAGGAGATCGGATCGGTCGCGATCACGCCCTTCGGCGTCACCACGAACATCGACTGATGGCCGCCATAGCGGAAGATGTAGACATTGTCGGTGCCGTCGACCTTCCGGGTGGACGTTTGCGGCGGGGTCTGTGCGAACGCCGATCCGGTCACGAGGGACGCGAGAACGGCGATGCAAAATGATGCTTTCATCTCTGGCTTTCTGGAAATGCAAGGGAGGCGGGCGGGGCGGTAATGCAATATCCCTTCGACACAAACGCTGCGTCGAGAGATTTATTCCGCTGTTTCACGCGGCCAATCTGTCGCGGGAACATCGGGGAACAGGTTGCCAAATGTGATTTGAAACCCATTGATCGCGCTTGACAGTTTTATGTCATGGGAGGAGCATGTGTGTGGTCGCGAATACGCGACGCGCAACGTCCACCTCAAGAGCAAGGGGAGGTCTATGACACCACCTCCGCAAATCCAGCCGCGTTAAGTGCGATGGAGCTCGTTCGGACTATCGCATAGCGGCAGAAACCGCGAACGGCACGCCGGGTCAAGGTTTAGTGGGCTGCATCAGCAAGGCAGAGCCCCTACCTGCCCGGCGCTGTGCGTTTTGGATCGTGCTGCGTATGAGATCTGGAAATTTCTGGATGAGTCCGGCCTGCATGGTTCGAGACGCCCGCGTTGCGGGCTCCTCACCATGAGGGTCTAGAATCTCGATGAGGGTTCTAGAATCTCGCCGCACGGCACAACCTTATCCTGAGGGCCCGCCGCAGGCGGGCGTCTCGAAGGATGCGCCGCGAGCGAGCTTCCCGCCAACTGCGAATGGCTACAGCAGAACGTGGTTCCCGATCCTGCGTTGCGGCAAATGCCAAGAGATTGTCGCCTGATCGGCAAACTTCCGACACAGGGCGCGGGCGAATAACGCCAATCCGACATGACGCATGCGCTTCGGTGGTGACGATTCCGATTCCGCCGGGGCGCATCTGTTTTTTCAGGGAATCCTTCGTGTCGCATAAGCTTGCCTCCGCGCTTCTCGCAGCGCTCTTCCTTGCCATCGCGTCGTTCTCCCCTGTTCGTGCCGAGCCGCCCGCGCCGGCTGCGACCAATGCGGCCGCATTGTCGCCCGACGAGGCCAAGCGCGCGCTTGAGACGCTCCAGGACGACAAGAAGCGCGCGCAGATGATCGACACGCTGCGCGCCATCGCGAATGCGTCCGGTCAGCAGCCGCCCGCGCCCGAGCCGAAATCGCCGATCCCGCTGTCCGCCGACGGCCTCGGCGCGCAGCTGCTGCTCACGGTGTCCGAGGAGATCGGCGAGATCTCGGGCGAGATCGCCAGCATGGCGCGAACGCTCACGCATTTCCCGGCGTTCTATTACTGGATCATGCGCACCGCGAACGACCCTGCCGCCTACAATCTCCTGATCGAGATTGCCTGGAAGCTCGCGCTGGTGCTCGGCTGCGCGCTTGCGGCCGAATGGGTGATCTTCCGCCTGATCCGGCGTCCGGTCGCGTTCCTGGAAGGGCGGATGCCGCAAACCGCGCATTTGCCGGTGCAGGCGCTGCCCATGGCAGATCCGCCGTCATCGGTGGCCGACGTCACCCCCGCGCCCGACCTACACAGGCGTCGTCACAATCTGGCGCGGATCTGGCAGGTCATGCTGCGGCTGCCCTTCGTGCTGGGGCGCCTCGTGCTCGAGCTGCTTCCCGTGTTCGTCCTCATGGGCGTTGCCTCCGCGCTGCTCGGAACCGAGATCGGCGAGCCCACCACCGTCCGCCTCGTGATCCTCGCGGTCGTGAATGCCTATGCGTTCTCGCGTGGCCTCATCTGCGTCGTCCGCGCATTGGCGGGACCTTACGGCCTGTTTCCGGTGCGGGCAGAGACGGCGGCCTATATCGAGATCTGGGCCCGCCGCATCGTCGGTGTCGGCGTTTCCGGCATCGCCTTCGCCAATGTGGCGCTGCTGCTCGGCCTGCACCGCGCCGGTTATGCCGCGCTGCTGCGCATGGTGATGCTGGTCGTGCATCTCTTCGTCGTCGTCATCATCCTGCAATGCCGCCGCCAGGTCGCCGAGGCCATTCGCGCGCCGGCGGACCGGCACGGCATCGCGGCGCGTCTGCGCAACCGCATCGCCGGCGGCTGGCACTATCTCGCCATCGCGCTCGATCTTGCGCTGTGGGCGGTGTGGGCGCTCAACATCCGCAACGGCTATTCGCTGCTGCTGCAATATTTCGTCGGCACCGTCGTTGTCGCGTTGCTGACGCGCGTCGCCATCATGCTGACGCTGGGCCTGATCGATCGCGGCTTCCGCATCAAGCCGGAGATCCTCCAGCGCTTTCCGGGGCTGGAGGTCCGGGCCAACCGTTATCTGCCGCTGCTGCGCAGGATCGTCTCCGGCGCGATCGCCTTCATCGGCTTCGTGGCCGTGCTCGAAGTCTGGGGCGTGGATGCCATCGTCTGGTTCTATGGCGGCCAGATCGGCGGTCGGTTGATCTCGGCGGTGGTGACGATCGGCGTCGCCGTGTTCATCGCGGCTGCGATCTGGGAAGCCAGCAACGCGCTGCTGGACCGCCAGATCAACACGCTGTCGCGGGACGGCCACTATGCCCGGGCCGCGCGCCTGCGCACCTTCCAGCCGATGCTGCGCACCGCGTTGCTCTGCCTGATCGCCA
This sequence comes from Bradyrhizobium sp. YR681, assembly GCF_000282615.1. Classification (GTDB taxonomy): domain Bacteria; phylum Pseudomonadota; class Alphaproteobacteria; order Rhizobiales; family Xanthobacteraceae; genus Bradyrhizobium. The sequence continues at coordinate 45,899 of NZ_AKIY01000039.1, forward strand.
CCGTCGTCGGCCTCACGGCGCTGAGCGAAATCGGCGTCAATGTCGCGCCGCTGCTCGCAGGCGCCGGCATCGTCGGCATCGCGATCGGCTTCGGGTCGCAAAAGCTGGTGCAGGACCTCATCACCGGCCTGTTCCTGCTGCTGGAGAACACGGTGCAGGTCGGCGACAATGTCAGCGTCTCCGGTCTCTCCGGGGTTGTCGAGAACGTCTCGATCCGCACCATTCGCCTGCGCGCCGGCGATGGCGCGGTGCACATCGTGCCGTTCAGCGCGGTCACCACCATCACCAATGCCAGTCGCGGCGCCGGCAATGCTTCCGTCAGCGTCAACGTCGCCTACAAGGAGGACACCGATCGCGCCGGCCAGATCCTCAAGGATATCGTCGAGGAGATGCGCCGCGAGGCGGACTTCCGCGCGCTGATCCGCGGCGATCTCGAACTCTGGGGCATCGACAAGGTCGACGGCGCCATGGTGTCGATCGTCGGCCAGATCCGCTGCACCGAGGCCGGCCGCTGGCCGGTGCAGCGCGAGTTCAACCGTCGCATGAAGCAGCGCTTCCAGCAGCACGGCATCGAGGTCGCGTCGGCCACCCAGACCGTCCTGATGCACGTTGCGCCGCCGGCGGATCACGCCGCAAACCTCACGCCGCGGCGCGCGGCCGGATAGCGGGCCGGTCAACTTACCGCTTGCCTCCACGCACCCGGCATCGTTCACTCCGGCTCCAGCCCGCTGACAACATGCGGGCGGCAAAAAGGGTGGGAGAGAATGATGCCGGGGCTGTGGGCCGGATTGCGCGGTCATGTGATCGTCATTTGCGCGTTGCTCGGATGTGCGGCGGCGGCCGCGCCAGCAAGCGCCCAATCGTCTCCATCGCGCTCCATCACCCTCGTGGTGCCGTTCGCGGCGGGCGGCCCGACCGACACGCTGGCCCGGATCCTGTCCGAACGGATCGCCGCCGAGCTGCACACCACGGTCGTGGTCGAGAACGTTGCCGGCGCCTCCGGCAGCATTGCCGGAGCCCGCGTGGCGCGTGCGACGCCTGACGGCACCACCATCACCATCGGCCATTGGGGCACCCATGTGCTCAATGGCGCGATCTTCAAGCTGCCCTACGACGTGATCGCCGATTTCGAGCCGGTCGCGACCATCGCGATGGGCACGCAGCTCATCGTCGGCCGCAAGTCGCTCGAAGCCAACAACCTGAAAGAGATGATCGCGTGGCTGAAGGCCAACCCCGGCAAGGCCACCGCCGGGACCGCCGGCGCGGGCACCGGCGCCCATGTCGCCGGCGTCTTCTTCAAGGAGAAGACCGGCACCGACTTCCAGTTCGTGCCCTATCGCGGCGCGGGACCCGCCATGATCGATCTCGTCGCCGGCCAGATCGACATCATGTTCGACCAGGCTTCGAACTCGATACAGCAGTACAAGAACGGGGCGATCAAGGCGTTCGCGGTGACCTCGCCGACGCGGCTTGCTTCCGCGCCCGACATTCCAACCGTCGACGAGGCGGGCCTGCCGGGCCTCTACATCTCCTACTGGCACGGCATCTGGGCACCGAAGAACACGCCGAAGGACGTCGTCACCAAGCTCAACGCGGCGATCGTCGCCGTGCTCGCCGATCCCGCGGTCAAGGCGCGCTTTGGCGAACTGGGGCAGGAGATTCCGCCACCCGAGCAGCAGACGCCTGCGGCGCTCGCCGCTTTCCAGAAGGCCGAGACCGAGAAATGGTGGCCGATCGTGAAGGCTGCGGACATCAAGCCGGAGTAGAGCTGCGCCACAAGCGCTTCTCCTCATCCTGAGGAGGCCGCGTAGCGGCCGTCTCGAAGGACGGCCGCAGGCGGGATAGGGGCCTTCATGGTTCGAGACGGCGCTTGTGCGCCTCCTCACCATGAGGGGAAGGACTGGCTTTGCCGCGTTAACCTTTTCGCACACGCAATTGCTTGTTCTCACGTCATCCTCGCTGCGGTGCGAGATCACAATCCACGCGCGGGTTGCTACGTCCTTGATATCGGGGGAGCGGTGGCCGACAATGCCTGCGGTTCAATAAGAAACTCCTTGGGGGAATTCGTGAATAGACCTGCCCGGGTCGCTGCCCAGCCGACATCATCCGACACCGCACATGGCATGGCGCTGCTGCGCGATCCCCTGCTCAACAAGGGTACCGCCTTCACCGAAGCGGAGCGCGATGCGCTCGGCCTGCGCGGCCTGCTGCCGCCCTGCGTGCTGACGATGGAGACGCAGGTCGAGCGCGTGCTCGTCAATCTGCGCATGCTGCCGACCGATCTCGAAAAATTCGTCGCGCTGAACGCGCTGCATGACCGCAACGAGGCGCTGTTCTTCCGCGTCGTCGTCGACAATATCGACGAGATCCAGCCGATCATCTACACGCCGACGGTCGGGCTCGCCTGCCAGAAGTTTGGCCTGATCTACCAGCGGCCGCGCGGCATGTTCATCTCCTCGCGCGATCGCGGCCAGATCGCGGAGATCCTGAAGAACTGGCCCAACCCCGCAAAACTCATCGTTGTCACCGACGGCGAGCGCATTTTGGGACTTGGCGATCTCGGCGCGAATGGCATGGGTATTCCGGTCGGAAAGCTCTCGCTCTATTCGGCCTGCGCCGGCGTGCATCCCGAGCATTGCCTGCCTGTCGTGCTCGACGTCGGCACCAACAATGAGGAGCTGTTGAACGATCCCTATTATCTTGGCCTGCGCGAGCGGCGGCTCACCGGCGAGGCCTATGACAGCTTCGTCGACGAGTTCATGCAGGCGGCGCGAAAGACGTTCCCGGGCGTGCTGATCCAGTTCGAGGATTTCGCCAATCACTCCGCATTCAAGCTGCTGCACAAATATCGCGACGAGACCTGCGTCTTCAACGACGACATCCAGGGCACCGCGGCGGTGGCGCTCGCTGGCCTGTTTTCGGCGTTGCGCGTCAACGGCGGCAAGCTGAAGGACCAGAAAATCCTGTTCCTCGGGGCAGGGGAGGCCGCGACCGGCATCGCCGATCTCGTGGTCTCCGCGATGATGGCGGAGGGCGCCTCGGAAGCCGAGGCGCTCCGGCGCAACTGGCTGGTGGATTCCCGTGGCCTCGTCGTCAGCGGCCGCGACGGCCTCCATGGCCACAAGCTCCGCTATGCCCATACCGACCAGGCGCCGATCGCGGACTTCCTCACCGCGATCAGGACGCTGAAGCCGACGGCGATCATCGGCGTTGCCGCGGTCGGCGGCGCCTTCACCCCCGAGGTGCTCAAGGCGATGGCCGAGCTCAACGAACAGCCGATCGTGTTCGCGCTGTCGAACCCGACCTCGAAAGCCGAGTGCTCGGCGGAGGATGCCTATCGCTACACCGAGGGCCGCGCGCTGTTCGCCTGCGGCAGCCCCTATGATCCGGTCAAGCTCAACGGCCGCACCTTCGTGCCGCGCCAGGGCAACAACTCCTACATTTTCCCCGGCGTCGGCCTCGGCGTCATCGCCAGCCGCTCGCGCCTCGTCACCGACGAGATGTTCATGGCGGCCGCCCACACGCTGGCCGATTGCGTCGGCAAGGAGGACCTCGCGCAGGGCAGTCTCTATCCGGCGCTGCCCCGCATCCGCGAGGTCTCCGCCCGCATCGCCGTTGCGGTGGCGGATGTCGCCTATCAGCGCGGGCTGGCGGATGGACCGGCGCCGAACGACGTGAAGGGACTGGTGCAGTCGCAGATGTACGAGCCGAAGTACTGAAGCCTGATGACTTTTGATTGACGCGACCTGGCGGCTGGCTCGGTCACCTCTCCCGCTTGCGGGAGAGGTCGGCGCACCCTGGGCGATGCGAAGCATCGTCCCGCGCGCCGGGTGAGGGCTCTATCCTCTTGGGGAGTCTCACTGCGGAGACACCCTCACCCCGACCCTCTCCCGCAAGCGGGAGAGGGAGCGCACCGCCCTCCCGGTTCGCAACTTGCTCCCGTTAGGTCAGCCCATCACCACCATTGCCGCCGGAATCGCCGTTGCCTGGCGCGGCCGCCTATGCGACAATCCGTAACGCTACAAGAAGAATTCCAACCGCAAGGTCAAATACCATGGACGATCGTTTGCCCGAGCTGGGCGATCTCGAGCACGAGGTCATGCAATTGGTTTGGGCCCATGGTCCTGTTACGGCCGAGGTGGTGCGGGAGCGGTTGTCGCGGCGTCTGAAGGAATCCACGGTGCGTACGGTGCTGCGCCGGCTCGAGGAAAAGGGCTATGCTAACCACACCGTGGACGGACGCACTTACGTCTACCATGCGGCCGAGGAGCGCTCCCGGGTGGCGGCCAAGGCGGTGCAGCGCATCGTCGACTGGTTCTGCAACGGCTCGATCGAGGAGGTCCTCGTCGGCATGGTGGACAACAAGATGCTCGACCAGCAGCAATTGCGCACGCTGGCCGACCAGGTGGCCAAGGCGAAGAAGGCGAGAGGAGTGAAGAAAGAATGATCGCAACTCTGGCGGAGGCGGCGCTACGCTCCTTTGTGCTGGGAGGCGTCGTCTGGTTCGGTCTCACCCTGTTTCGCGTGCGCAATCCGCACGTTCACATGACGGCCTGGGTCGTCGTGCTCGTGGCTTCGCTCGCGATGCCATTCGTGATGCACTGGCCGACGCTCACGATCGACCGGCTGCCCCTGTCGGTGCCGGTGCTGGATGAATTGTCTCCGGCCGATATCTCGACGCTGGAGACGCCGCAGCCTGTGCTGCCGATCGCGCCCGGCGCAATCGTTGCGCCACCGGTCAAAAGCGTCGTCTCGATCAATTGGTGGCTGATCGCCACGATCGTCTATGCCGGCGTCGCCGGACTTTTGCTGCTGCGGCTTGCGATCGGGCTTTGCCTGACCTGGCGCCTGGCGCGGGCGGCCAAGCCGATGAAGGGCGCGCAGATGATCGACGCCGACGTGCGCGTCAGCCGCGACGTCGGCGGTCCCGTCACCTTCGGCTCGACCATTCTGGTGCCGCCGCAATTCTCCGGCTGGGACGCCAAGAAGCGCCTCGCGGTGCTCGCGCATGAAGGCGCCCATGTCGCCAACCGCGATTTCTATGTGCTGCTGCTCGCGGCGCTCAACCGCGCGGTGTTCTGGTTCAGCCCGTTCTCGTGGTGGCAGCTCGCGCGCCTCGCCGAGCTTGCCGAGATCATCAGCGACGCGCAGGCGATCGAGGTGATCGACGACCGGCTGTCCTACGCGGAAATCCTGCTCGAATTTGCCAGCAGCGTGAAGCCGCGTTCCGCGGAGCTCGCGATGGCGCGGGCCTCGACCGTGCGCGCCCGCGTCGAGCGCATCATCGCGGCTGGGGCGATTCCCGCC